>NZ_JBSKBR010000014.1:0-168799 GCF_053714315.1 Mesorhizobium sp. PL10
CCATGACCAACAAACGATTGAAGGCCGGATGGAACGAGGACTTTCTCGTCAGCCTCATCTCGTGAAAATTAACTCACCCGATTCCCCTGGGCAAGGCCGGCCATGGCTTCCCGTTAGCACCGCTCGCCGTCGCCTTCGGTGATATAGTGGGGGATATCCAGCCCGTCTTGCAAAGAATGGATGCGACTGGCAGGTTCCGGTCTCGCGACTGCGAGGAACCAGTATTACGAAACCCACCTTCCTTGAGATCGCCCGCCGCGCCGGGGTTGGCACGGCGACGGTCGAGCGCGTGCTGAACGGCAGGGGCGGGGTGCGGCCGGCAACCGTCGAGAAGGTGGTGGCGGCGGCACGCTCGCTCGATTATCCGCGCCGGCTGCCCGAGCCGCATCGCGGCGTCATCCGCATTGAAGTGATCATGATGCGGCCGGACGCGACCTTCTTTGCCAGACTGTCCAGCGCCTTTGAGCGCATCGCTGCCAGCCTCGACCGCGCCATTGCCGTTCACCGCACCTTCCTCGACGAGGCCAACCCCGCGCAGATCGCCAAGCGTATCCTCGAGCCGGAGCTTCGCCGCGCCGCGCTCATTCTCACCGCGCCCGATCATCCGCTGGTCAGCGCGGCGCTGGCCAAGCTTGAGGCGCAAAAAATACCGACGGTGCAGATCGTGACCCAGATTGCGGGCACCACAGGCGCCTATGTCGGTATCGACAATTACGCCGCCGGCCGCATGGCCGGGCTGCTCATGGCGCGCATGCAGAAGCGTCCCGGCAAGGTGGTGGCGATCTCGCACAGCCAGATCTACCAGGGTCATCGCGATCGCGTGCGCGGCTTCTTCGACTACCTCATCGGGCAGACCGGCGACCTTGAGCCGGTCGCCGTCCTGTTCGGCCATGACGATGGCGACCGCAATGCCGAGCAATTGCACGAAGCCTTGAAGCGCTGGCCTGACCTTGTGGGCCTCTACAATGCCGGCGGCGCCAACACGGCGCTGAACGACGTGCTGCGCCGCCATTCGGGTGGCCGCGATATCTTCTTCGTCGGCCATGAGCTCACCGAGCGCAGCGCGCGCGCCTTGCGCGACGGCACCATGGATGTCGTGCTCGACCAGGCGCCGGAGGCGCAGGCGCGACGCGCCATCGATCTGGCGCTCGCCGCGCTCAACCTGCACGATTTGCCGGTCGAGAACCCGCCGATCCGATTCATCACCTTCACCGCCGAGAACCTTTGATCTGATTTGATCAAGGAACAAGCGGCGCCCCGCCTGACTCGATGTTATCTCCTCGCAAAACGGGGAGGATCATCGGTGACGAAACGGCTGACGGCCTATGATTTGCAGAGCGCCAAGGGCAGCAAGAAATGGCTGCAGCTGCATGTCGACACCCCGGCCGAGGCGGCCGCGGCGGTTGCCTGCGACATCGTCATCCTGTCCTGCGAGCCGGACCACAATCTGGAATTGATCCGGCAGGCGGCACCCTTCGCCTTCCTCGCCGTCGGCATGCCGCATGGCGCCGTCGCTTCGCCCGAAGAGGCGGTGCGGCTGGGCTTCGCCATCATGACGCGGGGCGCCGATGCGGTCTACTCGTCGCATTCGCCGCGCTTCATTGAGGCGATGGCGGCAGAAGGCGTCCCCGTCACCGGCCATGTCGGCCTGGTGCCCAACCGCGCCACCTGGACCAATTTCCGCGCCATCGGCAAGACCGCCGAGGAGGCGATCAAGGTGCTGCGCGCGGTGAAGGATCTGGAGAACGCCGGCGCCGCCTGCATCGAGGTCGAGGTGGTGCCGGTGCGGCTCGCAGACCACATCACGCGCTCCTCACAGCTGGTCACCATGGGTATGGGCTGCGGTTCGGCCTGCGATACGCAATATCTGTTTTCCAGCGATGTGCTGGGCACCCATGCCGGCCATTATCCGCGCCACGCCAAGCGCTATGCCGATTTCGTCACGCTGGAGGCGGAGATGCAGGAAAAGCGCATCGCCGCCTTCAGTGCTTTCGGCCGCGACGTCGCCGGCGGAACTTACCCGGAAGCCAGGCACCAGGTCGATATGGACGATGTGGCCTACGACCGCTTCCTCACCCTTTCCCAAGCTCTGTGAGACCAGCCATGGACGATCTGCAATTCGGCAAGCGCAACAAACGCGGCGACTGGGCTCCCAACGAGCCGGCCGGCACCGCGCCGCTCTTCGTCTTTCCGCCGCGCCCACTGGCGCTGCTGAAATGGCTGCCGAGTTATTTCCTGCCCTACAACATCCTCTTCGCGCTTTCGGCGGTCGCGTGGTGGCATTTCGTTCTGCCCGATGTCGAGACGATGAAGACGCTGGCCGTTGGCTGGATTCTCAAGCTGTTCATCGTCAACTGTGCGGCGCTGTTGCTGTTTTTTGGCGCCTTCGAAATCAGACTTTACATTTTGAAAGCCCAGGGCAACCGCTTCAAATACAACGGCAAATGGCCTTCGGAGCAGAAGAGCAAGGCGTTCTACTTCGAGAGCCAGAACCTCGACAACATATTGCGCACCTTCGGCACCGGCATGCCGATCTGGACGGCGATCGAGGTGGCTATCCTGTACGCCTATGCCAATGGCTATGTGCCGTGGCTGACTGTCGCCGAACATCCCGTCTATCTGTTCCTGCTGGCACTGGTGGTGCCGATCATCCACGAGACGCATTTCTTCCTGCTGCACCGGGCGATCCATTGGGGGCCGCTCTACAGATGGGTGCATTCGGTACACCACAATTCGGTCAACCCGTCGCCTTGGTCGTCGCTTTCGATGCACCCGGTCGAGCAGCTCGGCTATCTCGGCGTCGCCTTCTGGCACCTGATCATTCCGTCGAACCCGCTGCTGGCGCTCTACCAGCTCCATTATGCCGGCTTCGGTGCCATTCCTGGCCATGTCGGTTTCGACAAGGTGGAACTGACGCGGGACAAGGCCGTCGATAGCCACGCCTACATCCACTACCTGCACCACCGCTATTTCGAGGTGAATTACGGCGACGGGCTTATCCCGTTCGACCGATGGTTCGGCACGTTCCATGACGGCAGCAAGGAAGGCGAGGCGCGCATGGAGGCCCGCCACGAGAAGAAGCGGGCGCACGCCAACGCCTCGAAGTGACCGCCCGACAGACAGCCAAGGGAGTGGCATCGGCCGCTCACCCAGCCATCCCGCAAGGGCCGGTCAAGACAGGAGTGAGCCGGCACTCCAATCCAGAGGGAGGAACCTCGTGAAGAAACGGCTCATTTCCACTGCACTTGCCGCTTTGATAGCAATGCCCGCCAGTGCCTTTGCCGCCAAGATCGGCGTCTCGATCGTCAATTTCGACAATAATTTTCAGACGCTGCTGATCCATGGCATGCAGGATCGCGCCAAGGAGAAGGGCGCCGACATCCAGGTCGAGGACGCCCAGAACGACGTCGCCAAACAGCTCGATCAGGTGAAGAATTTTATCGCGAGCGGGGTCGATGCCATCATCGTCACGCTGGTCGACACCAATGCTTCCAAGACCCTCAGCGAGGAAGCAGCCAAGGCCGGCATTCCGCTAGTGTTCGTCAACCTCGAGCCATCCGAGATGAAGAACCTGCCGGCAAGCCAAGTCTATGTCGGCTCCAACGAGACCGAGTCCGGCACGCTGGAAGCGTTCGAGGTGTGCAAGATGCTGCGCGCCAAGGGAAAATCAGCGGGCGCTACCGCTTACATCGTCATGGGCAGCCTCGTGCACCAGGCCGCGCTCCAGCGCACCAAGGATGTCGAGCAGGTCTTCTCGACCGACATGTGCAGCTTCATCAGAGTCACCGATATGCAGTCGTCTGAATGGTCGCGCGACAACGAGCAGAACCTGATGACCAACTGGCTGACGGCGGGGCCGGCGCCGGATGCCGTCATCGCCAACAATGATGAATCCGCCATCGGCGCGATCCTGGCGCTGAAGGCCAACGGCATCGATATGAAAAATGTCGTCGTCGGCGGCATTGACGCCACTCAGGATGGCCTGCAGTCGATGAAGGCGGGCGACTTGGCAGTGACGGTGTTCCAGAATGCCAAGGGCCAGGGCGGCGGCGGTGTCGACGCGGCATTGGCGCTGGCCAAGGGCGAGAAGGTCGACCGCGTCGTCTACGTGCCGTTCGAGCTGGTTACGCCGGCGAACGCCGCCGACTATCTCGACAAGAACTGATTTCGCAATCGGCACGGGGCGGCTTCAAGCCGTCCCGGAGGCCCGCCGCGACGCAATTCACCCGGTGGAACAATGACAGACTGGATCAGGGCCTGCGGCCTCGACGATATCGAACAGGAAGGCGCACGACGCTTCGACCATGCGGGTCGCACCTACGGCATCTTCCGCTCGCCCGACGATGAGGTGTTTTGCACCGATGGGCTGTGCACGCATGAAGCGGTCCACCTCGCCGATGGGCTGGTGATGGATTATGAGGTCGAGTGCCCGAAGCACTCTGGCGCCTTCGACTACCGCTCTGGCGCCGCGAAGCGCCTGCCGCCCTGCATCAATCTCAGGACATATCCGGCAAAGGTCGAAGCCGGCTCGGTGTTTATCGCGATAAGCCAATAAGGCCGCGACGCTGCTCGCATGCGCGACCGGGTCTACCTGTCGCTGCTCAGCGCATCGCACAGCGTCTGGATCTGCCGGTTGAGGGCGTCGAGCGCAGCCAGCGTCATGCCCGAGCGCTCGACCAAGGTTTCGTTCAAACAATTGCATTGAACCAGCAGCGCGCGGCCGGTCGCCGTCAAATCGACCTGCACCTGACGCTCGTCGGTCTGGCTGCGTTGGCGGGTGACCAGGCCTGCCTGTTCCATGCGCTTCACCAGCGGCGTGATAGTGCTCGATTCCAGAGCGAGCCTGTGCGCAATGCTACCGACCGACATGCCGTCGGCTTCGGCAAGGGCGTTCAGCACGAGGTACTGCGGATAGGTGATGCCCATTTCGTCCAGCATCGGCTTGTAAGTGCGGTTGATCGCCATGCTGGTGGCGTAGAGCGTAAAACAGAGCTGATTGTCCAAGGGGAGAGGCACGGCCATTCCTTTGCCGACTGAGCATTCTCGGATATGTACCACGAAAAATGATATCGCGATATACATTTCTTGTGGACAAGGGTTTCGATCAGCGCTAGTCATATTTTTATCGCGATATTGATTATCGCGAAAACGATCAACGGAGATTGAGATGACCAAGCCCGGCAGCAGCACGATCACCACCAAGGACGGCACCGAGATTTTCTACAAGGATTGGGGAACCGGCCAGCCCATCGTATTCCATCACGGCTGGCCGCTGAGCAGCGACGACTGGGACGCCCAGATGCTGTTCTTCCTGTCCAAGGGCTACCGCGTCATTGCCCATGATCGGCGCGGCCATGGCCGCTCGACACAGACGGATACCGGCAACGAGATGGACACTTACGCCGCCGATGTCGCGGAACTTGTGGCACACCTCGACCTTAAGGGCGCCTTCCATGTCGGCCATTCGACCGGGGGCGGTGAAGTGGCCCGCTATGTCGCGAAGTATGGCTCAGGCGGCCGTGTCGCCAAGGCTGTCCTGATCGGCGCCGTGCCGCCAATCATGCTGAAGACGGCGGCCAATCCAGGCGGCCTGCCGATCGAGGTGTTCGATGGTTTCCGCGCCGCCCAGGCCGCCAACCGCGCCCAGTTCTTCCACGATGTTGCAGCCGGTCCGTTCTACGGCTTCAACCGTCCCGGCGCCCAGGTATCGCAGGCTGTCGTCGAAAATTGGTGGCGCCAGGGCATGATGGGCGGCACCAAGGCGCATTACGATTGCATCAAGGCGTTCTCGGAAACCGACTTCACGGAAGACCTTAAGGCAATAGACGTGCCCGTGCTTGTCCTGCATGGCGACGACGATCAGATCGTTCCAATCGCCGACTCGGCGTTGCTGTCGGTCAAGCTGCTCAAGAAGGGCGAGATCAAGGTCCACAAGGGTCTTCCGCATGGCATGGCGACGACCCATGCCGATGTCATCAACGCCGACCTCCTGGCCTTCTTCAAGGCCTAGAAAGCTGCGACTTGGATAAACAAAGGCACCCGCCGTCAGGCGGGTGCCTTCGTGCTGCTATCGAAATGTCCGCGGGGCAGCGCCTATTTGGCGAGAAAACCTGTGATCAGCTTGACGGTGGCGTCGGGGTTTTCTTCCATGATCCAGTGGCCGGAGTCGGGCACGATGCCGCCCGTGACATCGGTGGCAACAAGCCGCAAGATATCGGCCTGCGTGGTGCCGGCGGATTTTTCCCCACCAACAGCCAGCACCGGCATGGTCAGTTTGCCGCCGGCGGCGAGCATCGCCTGGTTGTCGATCGCGTCCTGGTCAAAGGCCTTGAATTGCTCGAAAGCGTCATGCATCGCATGCGGGCGGGCATAGAGTTTGGCGTAGTGCTTGCGCGTTGCCTCGTCGATCTTCTTGGGGTCGGCCGACAGTTCGTTGTAGAAACGATCGAGATAGATGCGCTCGCGCCCCGCGACCAGCCGCTCCATATCTGGGCCGCGAAAGTTGAAGTGCCAAAGCAGCGGGCTTTGCTTGATCTTTTCCCAGTCGCCTATGCCGGGCAGCGGCGCATCGATGATGACCCATTTGGTGATGCGTTTTGGATATTGCGCGGCAAGCGCATAGCCGACCATGTTGCCAATGTCGTGCGTGACCAGGTCGGCCTTGTCGATCTTCAGGGCATCCAACACGCCGGCAATGTCGACGGCTTGGTTCTTCTTGGTGTAGCCCGCGTCCGGGTGGGCCGACAGACCCATGCCGCGCAGGTCCGGCACGATGACGGTATGGTCCTTCGCAAGTGCCGCCGCCGCGGCACCCCACATGTCTCCGGTATCGGCAAAGCCGTGCAGCAGGACGACGGCGGGGCCCTTTCCGCCGACGCGCACATAGAGTTTGGTGCCGTTGGTTTCGACGGACTGCGTCTTGAAGCCCGGTGGAAAAGGAACGATGCGTGCTATCGCCGGCAAGGTAACAAGGAGCACACCCAACACGGCCAACACGATCTTGCGCATATCATTCTCCAGAGACGTCGGAGGCCCCAAGCCTTTGTTGATGACTATTTCCTAACAGGCTTTTTATCCGGCGTGTGCTGAAAGAAGCAACGAGGGCACGGCAGATGCCGCGCCTTCGTGTCAAATCCGTAAGATCGACCGGTTTTAGCCGGCGGCCTGCGCCTTCCTGGCTGCCTTCATGTTGGGCAGGAACACCGTCAGCAGGCCGAGCAGCGGCAGGTACGAGCAGACCTGGAAGACAAAATCGATGCCCTTCATGTCGGCGATAGCGCCGAGCACTGCGGCCGCAATGCCGCCCATGCCAAAGGCGAAGCCGAAGAAGATGCCGGCGATGGTGCCGACACGCCCTGGCACCAGTTCCTGCGCAAACACCACGATGTTGGAGAAGGCCGATGACAGGATCAGGCCGATCAACACCGTCAGCACCATCGTCCATTCGAAATTGGCGTAAGGCAGCGCCAGCGTGAACGGCAGCACGCCGACGATCGAGAACCAGATCATCGCCTTCTGGCCGTAGCGGTCGCCGAACGGACCGCCGAGCAGGATGCCGAGCGCCGAGGCGCCGAGGAACAGGAACAGCATCACCTGGCTCATCTGCACCGACACGCCGAACTTATGGATGGAATAGAAGGTGTAATAGCTGGAGAGCGAGGCGATGTAGGCGTTCTTGGTAAGCACCAGCAGCGTCAGCACCGCCAGCGCTCCCATGACCTTTTTGCGCGGGAAGGGCGAGACGAAGCTTGCCGCCTTGCGATTGCCTTGCGCGGCGCGCATCCGACTGTACCAGCTGCCGACCCGCGACAAAACGATGATGCCGATCAGCGAGCCGACGGCGAACCAGGAGATGCTGGTCTGGCCGAAGGGCACGACGATGAAGGCGGCGAGCAGCGGTCCCATCGACTGGCCGAAATTGCCGCCGACCTGGAACAGCGATTGCGCCAGACCAAAGCGACCGCCCGAGGCGAAGCGGGCAATACGCGAGGATTCCGGATGGAAGATCGCCGAGCCGATACCGATCAGCGAGGCGCCGACCAAAAGCAGAGCATAATGGCCGGCATAGGCGAGCACGATCAGGCCGATCAGCGAGGACGCCATGCCGTAGGGCAGGGAATAGGGCATTGGCCGCTTGTCGGTGATCATGCCGATGACCGGCTGCAACAATGACGCCGTGACCTGGAACGTGAAGGTCAAAAGACCGATCTGCCAGAAGTCGAGACCGTAATTTTCTTTCAGCAGCGGATAGATCGCCGGCAGCAGCGACTGCATGATGTCGTTGATGCCGTGGCAAAGGCTCACCGCCAAGATGACGGTAAAGGCGGTTGCCTGGACTGAGGGGAGGCTGGCGCTTGGCGGAGGCGCAATGCTGGTGGCTGTGGTATCGGTCAAGGCAGGCTCCGAGGTCTTTTTGGCGGGTGTTTGCCCGCGGGCAGGCTTGGCGGCCGCTTCTCGCGGACCGCTTAAGGACGCCCTTACGGAGCGCCTTGGGACGTTTGCCTTATAAGCCGCTTGCGGGGCGACTTCTTTCGTGGTTTGGTCCAATTGTTTCGCAAGTGGGCCAAAGCCGATGCCACATGGCAGGGACATCTTCCGCGCCGGCAATGCCGATCTCGGACGGTTGCACGAAAGCCGCTGGCAGTGGCTGGAGGAGGTTGCCGGCCCTGCAGTGGCTTTGCCGACCGAATACCCGGACGGCTACCACGTGCCGCAACACCGCCACAGCCGCAGCCAGCTGTTGCATGCGCTGGTCGGCGTCGTGCTGGTGACGACCAGGTACGGGCGCTGGATGGTGCCGCCCGATCACGCCATGTGGATCCCGGCTGGCACCGAGCATTCCGTCGAGATGCTGGGCGATGTCTCGATGCGCTCGGTCTATGTCATGCCGGGCGCGATCCCCGGCCTGCCGGAAGGCTTGCGCGTCGTCGGCGTCACCGAGCTGATGCATAGCTTGATCGTGGAGTCGGAAAAGCTGCCGCAAGGCGGCGAACTGGAAGGGCGCGGCGGGCTGATCATGAACCTGCTGCTGCACGAAATCCCGATCTTGCCGGAACGACCGCTCGGGCTGCCGTTCCCGACTGATCCGAGGCTGGCGGCGCTCTGCCGGCGCTTCGTCGCGGCACCGTCGCCGCGTGCCACGATCGACGAATGGGCCGATGCCGCCGGGATGAGCCGGCGCTCCTTCACTCGCGCCTTCCACCGCCAGACCGGACTGTCCTTGTCGACATGGCGCCAGCAGGCCTGCCTGTTCGCGGCACTTCCCAGGCTCGCCGACGGCGAGCCGATCACCAGGGTGGCGCTCGATCTCGGCTATGACAGCGTGCCGGCCTTCATCACCATGTTCAAGCGTATGCTGGGCGCCTCGCCGCGCGGCTATATGCGCGGCGCGCGCGACAATGGCGAAGCCATGCGGCGGGCGCCGCCTCGGCTTGAGGCCCGGCATCCTGAGAGGAAGCGCCGCGCGCTGTCCTTACCTCAGTCCATCTGAACGCCGCTTGCCTTGACGATCGGCTCCCATTTGGCGAGCTCAGCCTTCACATGTGCCCCCAGCTCTTCCGGGGTGGAGCCGACGATCGAGGCGCTGAACGTGCCCATGCGGGCAATCACATCGGGGTCCTTCAGGGATTCAACTGCTGCCTTCTGTAGCACGGCGACCACCTCCGGCGGAGTGCCCGCGGGCGCGAACAGTGCGTTCCAGCTGTAGGTCTCATAGCCGGGGATGGTTTCGGCAATGGCTGGCAAATCGGGGAAGGAGGGAACGCGCTCCTTGGTGGTAACGCCGAGCGCCCTCAGCGTGCCGCTTTTGATATGGCCCGATGAAGACGGCAAATTGTCGAACATCATCGGCACCTGATTGCCGATAACATCGTTCAGTGCCGGGCCGGCGCCCTTGTAGGGAATGTGCTGCATGTTTACACCGGCCATCGTCTTGAAAAGCTCGCCGGAGAGATGCAGCGGCGTGCCATTGCCCGAAGAGGCGTAGGCGTATTTGTCCGGGTCCTTCTTCAGCATCTCGATCAGTTCCTTGACGTCCTTGGCGGGGAACTGAGGGTTCACGACCAGGACGTTCGGCACCAGCACAAGCAGCGATATCGGAGCAAAATCCTTCTCCGCGTCGTAAGGCTTTGTCTTCAGGATCAGCGGATTGAGCGCGTGTGTCGCAACCGTGCCCATGAGGATCGTGTAGCCGTCCGGTTCGGCGCGGGCGACCTGGGCAGCACCAATGCTGCCGCCGGCGCCGCCGACATTTTCGACGACAATCTGCTGGCCGAGTTTTTCCGACATCTTGTTGGCGACAAGGCGCGCAACCAGATCAGTTGAGCCGCCGGCAGAAAAGGGGACAACCATTGTGATGGTCCGGTCCGGAAAATCGGCAGCCCAGGCCGCCGGCGCTGAAAAGACAGCCGCGATGGAAACCGCAAGCCCGAGCAAAGTCCTACGCCGCATCTTCTACTCCTCCATTGTTTGGAGGGGCAGTATGCCATGCCAAGCGCGTCAGGAGAAACGTCTGCCTCCCGCAACAATGCAGATTACGGGCCGCTAATATGGGCGTCCGCTTAGTCGAACAGGCTCGATACTGACTCTTCGGTCGCCGTGCGCGAGATCGCCTCGCCCATCAGATCTGCGATGGAGATGACACGGATGTTCGGCGCATCGAGCACGCCCTGCGTTGGCTGGATCGAATCGGTAATCACCAGTTCCTGCAGCTTCGAGCCGCTGATGCGGGCGACAGCGCCGCCCGACAGAACGCCATGGGTGATGTAGGCGGTGACACTGGTGGCGCCGTTGGCCAAGAGCGCGTCGGCGGCGTTGCACAGCGTACCGCCGGAATCGACGATGTCGTCGATCAGCAGGCAATCCTTGCCGGCGACCGCGCCGATGATGTTCATCACTTCGGATTCGCCAGGGCGTTCGCGGCGCTTGTCGACGATGGCCAGTTGCGCGTCGAAGCGCTTGGCCAGCGCGCGGGCGCGAACCACGCCGCCAATGTCGGGCGAGACGACGACGACATTGGCAAGCTGCTTGTATTTGGCCTTCACGTCGCGAGCCATCACCGGCACCGAGAACAGATTGTCGGTCGGAATGTCGAAAAAGCCCTGGATCTGGCCGGCATGGAGATCGAGCGTCAGAACGCGGTCGACGCCGGCGCGGGTGATCATGTTGGCGACCAGCTTGGCCGAGATCGGGGTGCGGCCCGAGGCGCGGCGATCCTGCCTGGCGTAGCCGAAATAGGGGATGACCGCGGTGATGCGCTTGGCCGAGGAGCGCATGAAGGCGTCGATCATGATGAGCAGTTCCATCAGATGATCGTTGGTCGGAAACGAGGTCGACTGCAGGATGAAGACATCCTCGCCGCGCACATTTTCCTGGATCTCGACGAAAATTTCCTGGTCGGCGAAGCGTCTGACGCTGGCCTTTCCCAGCGGGACGTTGAGATAGCGGGCGACCGCTTCGGCCAGCACCCGGTTGGAATTGCCCGCGAAAAGCTTCATGCACCGTTCCTGGCGAAGGATGGAGAGGCAGACAAACTCTCTTAGGCCTCTTAATCGGGCTTTTAGCGAGCCGTGCCGGTATTGCAAGCCTCGTTGACGGGAATCCGCCGGCTAATCTCAAAAACGTCAACGCACGACGGATGCCGGCAACAGGCGGATCAGCCGGCGCGGCCGCCGAGCCAAGCCGCGAACTGGTCGATCGTCTGGTCGGCGATCGCCTGCATGGTGGCTGGCGCGACCGCGGGCCAGCCTTCGGCGGCATTGACTGACGCCGCCTTCTGCTGGCCGTTGATGCGATGCAGCCGGTTGCCGGCGGGGTCATAGACGTCCCAGACATAGATGACGGTGGTGTCCTTGCCTTCCGTCATCGTCGAGAAGTAGCCCTTCAGCACATGCGTGGCGGCCTGATCGGAGCTGCCGGCAAGGGTGATGCCGCGCTGCCTGGCGCGCGTTTGCAGTTCGGCCGTCAACGGCGTTGCCGCTTCCACCGAAGCACCGACGATCGGAGCGATCTGCAGCCGCGTCTTCGCCAGGGCGGCGGCGCTCTGCGCAGGGTTGGCGGGTGTGGTGGCGCCGACGGCCGGCGACGATGGCGCCGGCGTGGCCGGCGCGGTGCCCGGGGCCGCCGATAGCGGCTGGGCCGAGGCTGCCGGCGGCGTGATGGCGGAGGGTTCGAGGACGTCCTTGGCGTTGGTGCAAGCGGCCAGCACGAGCGCTGCGAGCAATGACACGGTCGTCACATGCGATCGTCCCATCTGCCCGAAAACTCCCTATGTCTTTTACGCAATTCCGGACGGAAAGCCGACTACACTTTTCCTGGAGTTGCTCTCGTGAACGCCCCCGCGTGGACCAGTCATTATGGATTCACTGTACGATCAAGTCGAGATCATGGCGTGAAAGCGGCTTCGGCTGGGATTCGGTGGTCAGGTAGGTGCGGCCAAGCGTCATTGCCGTCTCGGTTTCGGAGTCCATGATGATCATGTGCGCGAACAGCGTCATGTTGGGCGCGATCGGCTCGGGATTGCCCTGGTAGAACATCGGCATGTCCATCCAGGAAGGGGTGAAGCGGGCGCCGACCGAGTAGCCGCAGGCGTTGAGCCGGTGCTTGGTCAGATTATGCGCTTCCAGCGTGCGGGCATGCGCGTCGAAGACGTCGCCGAAGCTGTTGCCGGGCGTCATCGCCTTCTCGACCGCGAGCAGGGCGGCGCGGGCGGCGTCGAACAGCTCCTGATGTCGCTTCGACACCTTGCCGGTCAGCACGGTGCGCATCATCGGTGCGTGATAGTGGTGGAAGACGCCGGCCCATTCGAGCGTCAGCTGGTCGTTCTTGGTCAGCTTGCGGCGTCCGGCCTTGTAGCGGCAGAGCAGCGCGTCGACACCCGAGCCAATGATGAATTCATTGGCCGGATAGTCGCCGCCGCCGGCAAAGACCGCGCCTTGCATGGCGGCAAGGATCAGCGCTTCGTCGCCGCCCTGTTTGATCAGCGGCAGCGCCGCGTCGAGCGCGTCGTCGGACAGATTGGCTGCTTTTTCGGCCTTGGCGATTTCGGCCGGGCTCTTGAACAGCCGCAGCCGGCCGACAATGCCGGAAGCATCGGCGATCTGACCGAAGGTCTGCAACTGTTCGTCGACGCGGCGGCCGTTGAAGGCGGTCAGGCCATGGGTGTCGTACTCGACGCCGATGCGGGCGCCGAGCAAATTGAGGTCGTTCAGCAGGTTGCGCAGGTCGATCGCCGGGTTGGCGCCGTCGCGATCGGTCCACAAGACAATATTGTCGATGATCGAGGTGTGACGCGCCTGGCGCAGGTCGGCCGAGCGGGTGAGCAGCACCATCGAGCCGTCGGCCTTCACCACCAGGCACTGGAAGAAGCAGAAGCCGAACGTGTCGTAGCCGGTCAGCCAGTACATGCTTTCCTGGGCGAAAAGCAGCACCGCGTCGAGCTTCTTCTCGGTCATCTCGATCATCAGCCGGTCACGCCGGGCGTCAAATTCCGATCGTTCGAAATGCAGCGCCATTATTCGTTCTCCAAAACAATTGCCGAAACCTGCCGACCGTAGTCCGGTTCCTTGCGATGCGTCGTGCGCCGGTAGGAAAAGAAGAGATCCTCCTCGGCATAGGTACACCGGCCAAGCCCCTCTGCGATCACGCCGGCCTTCTTCAGCCGGTCGATCGTATAGAGGTTGAGATCGAACATCGCATGCGCGGGATTTGCCGATGGCATGAAATAGCGGATGTTTTCGGCATCGGCTTCGAGAAAACGGGCGACGAATTCCGGCCCGACTTCGTAGTTTTCAGGGCCGATGGAAGGGCCGAGAACCGCAACGATGCGGTCGCGGCGGGCGCCCAGGCTTTCCATCGCCGCAATGGTGTTTTCAAGCACGCCGGTGAAAGCACCCTTCCAGCCGGCATGCACCGCGCCGATGACGCGCGCCTGTGCATCTGCAAACAGGACCGGGCCGCAATCGGCTGTCGAGGCGCCGATAGCGATGCCCGGGCGGTCGGTGACGATGGCATCGGCCTTGGGCCGCGGGCCGGGAAACGGCTCGCTCACGATGACGACGTCGGGCGAGTGGACCTGATGCGCGGTCAAGAGATGGCTGGCCGGCACGCCCATCCAGGCAGCGACCCGGCGGCGGTTCTCGGCGACCAGCAACTGGTCGTCATCCGAGCCGGTGCCGATGTTGAGTCCCTGGTAGATGCCGTTGGAGACACCGCCGATACGGGTGAAATAGCCATGGCGGATGCCTTGCGGCTTCGCCGCTTCCAGCAGTTGCGAGCGAACAGGATCCGGTTTGGTCTGATTCAGCATGGATGGGTTTGTTGTCCGCGCCAGCGCTTTCGTCAAGGCGAAGTTCGGTCAGTATTTGCGGCAGCCATCGCACATCGGCTCCGAGTTGGCGAAAAGCAGGCATTCGACTATAGCCAATGGCCAGACAATTTCTGGGGCGGGCGAAAGTGCATGGGCTGGAATCCAGTCAAAAGCCTGATCCGTCAGATCCATCGGAACCGGCAGGTGCGCAAGGCTAAGGACTTTCGCAACACGCTGGTGAAACGCTATTTCCGCTCACGCAATGCGGCGTCGGGGGCGGAATTTGCCGATAGCCTCAGGCAGACCGGTGCCCGGCATTTTTGCTTCTCCATCGCCTACAACACGCCCTGGGTTATCGATGCGCTGACTCAGGCGTGGTTGACTTATTCCACCGGGATGACGCTGGTGGTCATCGACAATTCGTCCAGGCCCGCAGCGCGGCAGGCGATCGAGGCCATCTGCCGACAGCGCGGCATCGCCTATTTCGGGTTGCCGCGAAATCCCGAATGGAATCCGAACCGATCGCATGGCATCTCGATGAACTGGGTCTTCCACAACATTGTGCGCCCGCTGCGGCCCTACCTGTTCGGCTTTCTCGACCATGACTGCTTTCCCGTGGTTGCCGTCGATATAGCCAGGCGCATGGAGGGCAAGGACGCCTACGGCACCAAATATCCGGCCAAAAGAGGCTATCAGGGATGGTACTTCTGGGCGGGGCTCTGCTTCTTTCGCTTTTCGGCCGTCGAGGATCTCGACCTCGATTTCACGCCCCGCTTCGACACCGGGTTCGATACTGGCGGCGGCAATTGGCCGATGCTGCGCGACAGGCTGGATGACGACAACATCGTCAATGCCGAGAAGACCACGGTCAGCTTGAAGCTCGGCGGCATCGAGGCCGATCATCGCATGCTGGATAACAGCTTCTTTCACGTCGGCGGCGCTTCGTATCGCGGGCTGATCAGCACGCGGCACTATCGCCGGCTGATGTGCGACCATGTATGGGAGACCTATCTTGGCGGTGTGGCGGGGCGGCTGGTTAACGATCTCTGACGGTCACCATGGCTGATGCGGCAGGATTTTCAGGACCTTGAACAGCGTGCCCATGGCGTCGGGCCCGGCCAGGCGCTCGACGGCGTCGGCAATGGTTTGGCGTGCCTCTTCGCTCGCCTGGCTGCCCAGCAGGCCGGCTCGCTCAAGCAGTCCCATGGAAAGCAGAAAGTCCCCCTGCGTCGTCAATTCCACATCGAGGCCAAGCGCCCGCACGACGGCGGCCAGTGCTGCGAAGTCGACATGCGCGGTGAGATCGGCTTCGCCGGGATTGGCCAGCACATCTTCGGGAGCGTGCCTGCGCACGGCCTGCAATGTATCGCCGAAGCCGGGCTGGAAATGGCCATAGTCAGGGAACAGGCCGGCGCCCCCGTCGCGGCTTATGCGCTCGGCAATGGCCGCCATCAGCGCGGCGCGGGCCGGCGCCACCTCGACAACAGCGCCTTGCGGCGCCTCGGTGGCATTGTCCGGCAGCAGCGTCGCCTCGACCGAACCGGCGCCAGCGAAGAAGCTCAATGCATCACTGTCATCGAGGCCGATCATCCGTTCTCGCCATCCGGCTCCGGAGCGAATGAACTGGCGGATCGGCACGGCGTCGAACAATTCGTTGCCGACGATCAGCAGCGGCGCCTGGGGCAGCGTGGCGATGGTTTCGTGCCAGCTGACCTCAGCTGAACTCTCGGCAAGCGTCTGTTTCTGAATTTCGGTCAGTCGCGGGCTGGTTTCGATCAAGGCGAAGGACGCACCGGCGGCGAGCGCAGGCTCGAGCCGTGACAGGGTGCGCAGCATGTCCTTCATCAGCGTGCCGCGTCCCGGACCGATCTCGGCGATGGTGACCGGCAGCGGCCGGCCGATTGCCAGCCAGGCTTGATACAGCCAGACGGTGACGAGTTCGCCGAACATCTGGCTGATCTCCGGCGCGGTGATGAAGTCGCCGGCGGCGCCGAACGGCTCACGCGTCGTGTAGTAGCCGTCGCTGGGGTCGAACAGGCAGAGCGCCATATACTCGTTGACGGGTAGGGGGCCCAGCGCACCGATCAGGTCGACGATGCGGGCCTTCAGCCGTGTCATGCCGGCTGTGGCTGCGGCGCCGGTTTGGCGGTGGCCATCGCCCAGATGCCGGCCAGCACCATCGGCAGCGACAGAACCATGCCCATTGTGAGCCAGCCACCAAGGAGGTAGCCGAGTTGTTGGTCGGGCTCGCGGAAGAATTCGACGAAGATACGCGACAGCCCGTAGCCGCAGATGAAGGCGCCGCCGACGAAACGCGGCGTCTTCAGCTTCAGCCGCGAATGGGTGAGGAACCGCAGGATCAGGAATAGCACCACGCCCTCAAGCAAGGCCTCGTAGAGCTGGCTCGGGTGACGGGGTTCCAGGCCAGCGACACAACCCGCCGCCGACTGAAGGAGACGCTCGTTGCAGAAGACGACGCCCCAGGACACGTCGGTGACGCGGCCCCAGAGTTCGGCATTGACGAAGTTGGCGACACGGACGAGGCCGAGTCCTACCGGCACGCCGGCCGCCACGACGTCGAACAGCGACCAGGTGCGGATGCCGCGTTTGATGGAAAACAGCGTCATGGCCAGGATGACGCCGAGTAGCCCGCCATGGAACGACATGCCGCCCTGCCAGATGGCGAAGATGTCGAGCGGGTGGTCGATATAGCGCTTCAGATCGTAAAACAGCACATAGCCGGTGCGTCCGCCAAGCACGACGCCGGCGGCGGCCCAGACGATGAAATCGTCGAGATCGATCGGCTTCATCGGCAAGATGGCGTCAGGCCATAGGCTGGTGTTGGTGACAAGCCGCTTGGCATACCACCAGGCGAACAGGATACCGACGATGTAGCCGATGCCGTACCAGTGCACCGCCAGCGGCCCGATCTGGACCAGGATCGGGTCGATGTTGGGGAAGGGCAGCGAAGCCATCGGCAGCAGGAAATAGTCGTTCAACAGGGTCTCCGGAAAGGGCTCGCGTTCGGGCGCGGACCATGCGGGAGGGTTTTGGCGGGGTCAAGGCAAGGTGACGGCTGCCTTGACGTCGCAGATGGAGGGCTCAACCCTTCGGCTTGCCGGCGACCAATTGCCTGAGCGCGTCGTTGATCCTGTCCTGCCAGCCGGGGCCGTCTTCCTGGAAATGATCGAGCACGGCTCGATCGATCCTGATCGAAACGAGCTCCCTGACGTTCGGTGCCGCCGAGGCTTCGCGAATTGGTGGCGCCGGCTTTTTGACCGGCTTGAAGGCAGCCTCTGCGGCTTGCATCGGATTTGTCGGTCGGCGCGGAGGCGTTGCCATTGGTTGATCCTGAGTGAGAGGAAGCACAATAATAGGCGATGTAGCGCCATTCCGTACAGGCTGGCCGTTGAGGTGCGATGCCGCACCAGGCTTCAACCTTCTTGCATTCCGCGCCCAGCGCCACTACGTCAATTCGAGCAAGCGAGGATTTGCCATGTCGACCGGACCGAACCGCATTCTCGATGAGTTCGCCAAGCTGATGACCGATGCCGCCGGCGCCGCGCAAGGCGTGCGCCGCGAGGTCGAGACTGCCTTCAAGGGGCAGGCCGAACGCATCCTCAACACCATGGACGTGGTGCAGCGCGAAGAGTTCGAGGCTGCCCGCGATATGGCCGCCAAGGCCCGGGAAGAGAACACCAGGCTGGCTGCCCGCATCGACGCGCTCGAAGCCAGGCTTGCCGAATTGACCGGGCAGGCCGCACCGGCGGCGGCGGCAAAGCCCAAAGCAAAAAAATAATCTTTAAACTTTTCCACAAAGCGCAATCCGAAAAAGTGCTTTGCCGTGAATCGTTTACCGGCAATGCATGAATCTTTGTGACAGCGCCTTTCCACATGCGGATGACGCAGTGCGAAAAATTAGGCTGTTCACGCGACTCCCGATCAATAGACTGAATTTGTTGCATGATTCGGAGCAGGGTCATGCGGCCGGGCGGTGGGGTCCGGTCCGGGGTCTTTGTGTCGTGAAGTCCTGGCCGTCCGAGTTCTAGACAAGATTGTTCGTCGTGTGTGCCCCGCGGAGCGTGTGGCGCTCCCCTGAACACAGGAAGCATTCCATGGAACTTCTCGAACTCGAATTCTCCCGTGAAATCCATCCGGTGGATGTCATCGAGCAGGTGGCCCATAACAATGACTGGTCCTTTGAGCGGGCCGGCGATGACGAAATCTCGATCTCGGTTGCCGGCAGCTGGACCGACTATCACGTTTCCTTCTCGTGGATGGAGGATTTCGAGGCGCTGCATCTGGCCTGCGCGTTCGACATCAAGGTGCCGGAAGCCCGTGCGCTGGAAGTGATGCGGCTTCTGTCGCTGATCAACGAGCAGATGCTGTTTGGCCATTTCGATCTGTGGGAGCAGGAGGGCGCAATCATGTTTCGCCAGTCGCTGCTGCTCGCCGGCGGGGTCGAACCGTCGAGCCAGCAGGTCGAGGTGCTTTTGTCGTCGGCACTGGAAGCCTGCGAATGCTATTTCCAGGCCTTTCAGTTCGTCGTCTGGTCAGGGACCTCGGCCAAGGATGCGCTGGCCGGCGTGCTGTTCGAGACCTATGGCAACGCCTGATCGTCGCTAAGAAAAGAAAATGAGTTCGAGCAGCGCGCGCAAGCCCGAGATCAGCTTTGCCGATTTCGATCGTGTCGACATCCGCGCCGGCACCATTGTCGAGGCCGAGCCGTTCCCCGAGGCGCGCAAGCCCGCGTTCAAGCTGAAGATCGACTTCGGCCCCGATATTGGCGTGAAGAAATCCTCGGCGCAGATCACCAAATATTATGCGCCGGAAACGCTGATCGGCCTGCAGGTGTTTGCGGTGGTCAATTTTCCGCCACGCCAGATCGGCCCGTTCATGTCCGAAGTGCTGACGCTCGGCTTTCCCGACGAAGAGGGCGCCGTGGTGCTCGGCGCCATCGAGCGCAAGGTGCCGGACGGCGGGCGACTGTTCTAGGAAAGTAGCGTCAGGCCGCCAGCTTGCGCGACGTTCCCAGCGCCTCTTCGACCGTGTCCATGAACATCTCAGCACACGCCTTCCAGCTGTAGCGCATGGCGCGTTCGCGCGCCTGGGCGCGGTCAACGTTTAGCGCGGCGAGCGAGGCCTCGCGCAGATCGGTCGACACCGCCCCGCCGATGCCGTCGCCGACAATGTCGATCGGCCCGGTGACCGGATAGGCGGCAACGGGCGTGCCGCTGGCCAGCGCCTCGATGATGACGTTGCCGAAGGTGTCGGTGCGGCTGGGGAAGACGAAGACGTCAGCCGAGGCGTAGATTTCGGCCAGTTCGTCGTTCGGACGGTGGCCAAGGAAGTGCGCCTGCGGATATTTCACCTTGAGCTTGGCCAGTTCCGGTCCTTCGCCGACGATCACCTTGCTGCCGGGCAGGTCGAGATCGAGGAAGGCGCTCAGGTTCTTTTCGATGGCGACGCGGCCGACGCACAGGAACACCGGGCCGGGAAAGCCGAGGTCCTTCTTCTTGTCCGGGCGGAAATGATCGGTGTCGACGCCACGCGTCCATGGCCGCAGCTTGTTGAAACCGCGCGCGGCGAGATCGTCGGCCAGCGACTGGGTGGCCACCAGCGTGCCTTGTCCCGAATTGTGGAAATCGCGCAGCCAGCGATAGGCCCAGCTCTCGGGCACCGGCAGGCGGGCGCTGAGATATTCGGGGAAGCGGGTATGATAGCTGGTGGTGAAGGGACGGCCGGCGTTGCGGCAATAGCGCCGCGCCATGATGCCGAGCGGTCCCTCGGTGACGATGTGGATGTGGTCGGCCTTGCGCGCCTCGATCAGCCGCGCGACCTTGCCGGGCGTGGTCAGCGCCAGCCTGATGTCGGGATAAGTCGGCAAAGGCAAAGTGCGAAAAATGTTCGGGGTCAGGAAGTCGACCTCGACGTCGAAGGACTTCAGCGTTTCGGTGAGCCGCTCCAGCGTGTGGACGACACCGTTGACTTGGGGGCGCCAGGCGTCGGTAACCATCAGGATGCGCATGGCGGCCCTTTGCTCGGATCGTCGGTTGCCTTGATGCGACGGCGGAACGGCACCCACGCGGCTGCCCTCGCTTCGCTCCAGCGTACCCGGGCAGGCACGAGGTCGAAGTGAGGCGGCTGAGCCGAATCAACTGAGGTCGCGCGCTTCATGCGCGCTCTTGACCATGATTTCATGACGGGCGGATGAAGGCGGTTTTGGCCAGGCCCGCCTTCGGGATCATGCTCTGATCAGGCAGGCACCTTGATCACGGCCCGCAGGCCGCCGAGAGGGCTGTCATCCAGCATGATGTCGCCGCCATGGCTGCGGGCAATGTCACGGGCGATGGAGAGCCCAAGGCCGGTGCCGCTGGCGTCGAGGTTGCGCGCCTCGTCGAGCCGCACGAACGGCTTGAACACGTCCTCGCGCTTTTCCAGCGGAATGCCCGGACCGTCATCATCGATGGTGACAACGAGCGAGCCGCGGCCGTGATCGGCGCTGATCTCCACCGTCTTGGCATAGCGCAAGGCATTGCCGGCGACGTTGGACAACAGCCGGGCGAAAGCGTGCGGGCGCACATGCACGTCCGGGTCGCCGGCGAGCGTGGTCGACAGCTTGCGCTTGTGCAGCGACGCCTCCTCGCCGAGCTTCTGGAAATAGGCCTCAAGATCGAAATGGCCGGCGTCTTCCGACGCTTCGCCGCGGGCAAAGGCGATATAGCCCTCCAGCATTGACTGCATGTCGTCAATGTCCTGGTTGAGCGCCGCCTTGGTCTCGGGCTTGCCGCCGGCCAGCGCCAGCTGCAGCTTGAAGCGCGTGAGGATGGTTCTGAGATCGTGGCTGACGCCGGTCAGCATGGCGGTGCGTTGTTCGAGCTGGCGTTCGATGCGCTCGCGCATCTGGATGAAGGCAAAGCCGGCGCGGCGAACCTCCTCGGCGCCGCGCGGGCGGAAGTCACGCGGCATCGGACGGCCCTTGCCGAAGCTTTCGGCGGCCTCGGCCAGAGACAGGATCGGCCGGATCTGGTTGCGCAGGAAGGGAATGGCGATGGTCAGCAGCACCAGCGAGGTGCCGACCATCCAGATCAGGAAGATGTGGGTGTTGGAAGCGTAGGCCTGGCTGCGGCGGACGAAGACGCGCAGCACCTTGCCCTCGAGCTGGATGCGGACCTCGACGATGTTGGAATTGCCGACGGTGTCGATCCAGAACGGGCGGTTGATCTGGCGCGTGATCTCGCTCGAGAGGACGTCGTCCAGGATCGAGAAGAAGGGCTTCGGACCGGGCGCCGGCAGCGGGTCGGGCGGAAGCAAGTCGACCTTCAGCTGCATGCGGTCCTGCGCGATGCGGATGATGTTGGCGTAGTCGCCATCGTGCGGATAGGTCTCGATCATGTCGATGATGGCGGCAATGTCGCGCACGGTGGCTTGCGACAGGCGCTGCGTCACGGTTGCCCAGTGGCGTTCCATGAAGTCAAAGGCGACGACCGACTGCAGAAGGATCATTGGCGCGATGACGATGATCAGCGAGCGGGCATAGAGCCGCTTTGGCATATAGAGCGCGACCAGCCGCCAGAACCGGTTCCAGGCGCGCGGCATGGCTTTCAGCGCGCGCGATAAGCGCGCGCCAAAGCCGTTCGGCCGTTCCAGTTGCGTGGTCGCCATGTGTCCTTCCGCTGGTCGCTCGTCGATGGCACTCGTCTATGGCCAAACGGCGACCGTCGCAGGCATTCTATTCCACGCTGAGCGGTTCTGGAACAGCCGTGGCATGGCGGCGGATGACCGGAGGGCGCAGAAGCGCAAGAATCGTGATCAAGCGTACACCCGCGCGTCGCGACGTTGGAACCACTTCGCGGATTGGGCGTTGCGAGCGGATGATCAGACGATTCGCCTACGCCCTTATCTTCGTCCAGGTGTCCATGGCGACCGCGCTGGCTACACAGGTCTTCCTGTCGACCACCGAGCAAGACCTTAAGTCGGAACGCTGGCTCGCACTGGCGTCGGGCGGAAACGAGGGATGCGCCAAGGCGACGTGGCCCAATATTCCGGAACGATGTCTGCAACGAGTCGAGCCGAAAGTGGTGACGCTCGTGCTCAGCCAAAACAACTGATGGCGAATGGCTCTTTCGACTTGCAGGCCGCAATTTCGCGGCTGGCCGCGCTGCCGCGGGACCAGCAACGCTCCGTTAAGCCTCGCGTAATCTCTGCGCTCTATCTTGAATGCCAGATTGTCGAGGGTGACATGAAGCGCAAGTCGATAATGCTCTTTGCCTTCCCAGCTCTGATCCTGCTGATCCTGGCTGGGGAACGTATGGCGGCCTTGTTGCTGGGAGCCTATCCGGCCAGTCCCACAATGTGGCGGATCTGGCTGGAACTAAGGCCGCTGTCGACGATGTTCTGGCAACAGATCGATCTCTTTCTGGGGGCGTCGATGGTTCTCGATGCCTCCATCCTGGCCGCCCTGTCGATCGTTTGCTGGATGGCGTGCCGCACAAGAAAGTCGGCTGCCTTCTTCTTCATTGCAAATCACGTCGCCCTGCTTTTTGCCGGTTTGATGATCGCCGTCGCCAGCCATTCCGAAACAGCAAGCACGATCGCTTCGTTCACGGTATCCGGGGGTCTTCCATTCTCACTGATGGTCGATTTCACCTTGAAGAACAGCCTTGTGCTGTTTCTGGGTGTAATAGCATGCGCCTATTGTCATGTTGCCTTCCTCAGCGAAAGCCGACAGCGCTCAGAAGCGCTGGCCGTGAGGCTTGTTGCTCTGCAGCGGGATCTCTAGGGCCGCGCCACGTTTCAAGCGCTAGTTGATCTTTCTGTAGTAAACCTTGCCGTCGGCCTGTTGTATGCGCTGGTAGTTGGGGCTTGGGGCAGGCGCTGCAGCCGCGATCCTGTTTTTCGGCGGGCGCGGCGCATCGACAACGCTGGGCTCGGTCGGACCTTCACCGTCGAGAACGGCGGGTGCCTCCGCCATGCTGCTGGTCGTGTCGACGGAGGGTTCCTCTGCGCTCGACATGACGTCGTCACGCGCAAGAGGCTGGCTCTGTTCCAGCCGGGCTATGCTCCTGTTGATTTCACCAAAGCTGCTCTGCAGTTGACTGTCGAGTTTTTCAAATCGGCTCTGAAAACCGTTGTTGACCGTGTCCAGCCGGCTCCCGATTCGTTGTTCGAACGTCCCGAGTTGTTGCAGGCGCCCTTCCAGAACGCGCATATCGCTGATGCCGCGGTAGAGATAAACCGCGGCTATTATGTTCACCAGGGTGAGCAGGGACGTGCCGATGATGACCGCGCCGATAATGCTTTTGTCGTTCGGTTTCCCAACGACAGCCTGCTCTTCAATGCGGGCTGCTGTCCCAATCTCGATTGCCGGCATGTCCGGTTCGCTGATCATCGTCATTGAACCACCACCTTTGCGCCGATCGCGACGCGCTTGAAGAGATCGATCACATCGGTGTTGGTAAGGCGAAAACACCCCGATGTTCCGTCGAAGCCAACCCCCGAGGGATCGTTGGTACCGTGTATCCGATAGAGCGTGTCACGCCCGTCCCGAAGCAGATAGAGCGCCCTGGCGCCGAGTGGATTGTAGGGGCCGGCAGGCACCATTTGCGGCAGCTCCGGCTGGCGGGCGCGCATTTCGCGGGGCGGGCGCCATTCCGGCCATTCGGTCTTGGCCCCCACCTTGACGACCCCGGTCCAGCCAAATCCGTCCCGTCCGACGCTGATCTGATAGCGAAGCGCCTGGCCTTGTCGGGTCACCAGATAAAGCGCTTTCTCGCCCTTGCGGATAACGATCGTTCCGGGCTGTTCCGTGGTCTCGAAGGCGACAGTCTTGCGCAGGCTGGGGCCCATTGCCGGCAGCGGCGGCCGATCTGAAAGTGCCGATCGCGCGCTGGCGAAGCCCTGGACGGACATTGCCAGCGCCATGCCCATGACGCAGGCCAATCCCGGGCCAATCCGATACCCACTTGGCCGATACCTATTTGGCAGCGTCATCAAGCCGCTCTTTGAACATCCGCTTCAGGTCCTTGTTGAAGCGCGCACGCCCATCCACCTCGGCAGGCAGGATAGCACGGTTCAACGCATCGGCCAGAAGCGCATTGTCCAGCGCGACCGATTTGATGTGCGGCGCCTTGAAAATCTTTTCCAGCTCGCTGCGCGAAAAGTGGTTCCCGAACCATTTGCGCTTGTGCTTGTTGGCGACCAGCGTGATGCTTACTGCATTGCCACGCAATTCACGGATCTTCTTGTAGAGCCGCTTGCCTTGCCGCAGCGAGGCGACGTTGAGTTCGAAGACGATGAAGATCTCATCGCTCGTCGACAGCACGGAATTGTGCCAGCGCGTTTCGATGTTCGGCAGGTCGATGACGATGTCGTCGAACCGGTAGGCGACGAGGTCAAGCAGCCGAAACACGAAATCGGCGCCCTGCGGCTCGAAAGGCAATTGCGGCCTCTCGAAGGAATAGAGCGTCAGCCCGGACGGACGCGACAGCTTGATGACATCCATCAGCTCGACGTCGAGCCTCTCCGGCTGGCCGATGATGCCGCCGAGGTCGAACTGGTTGAACTGGTTGAGATAGGCGCCGCAATTGGCACTCTGGAAATCGAGGTCGACCAGGCAGGTGGAAGCCCCGCGTTCTGTCGATTTCGACGCCAGATGCTCTGCCGCCGACAAAGCGAGCGTCGTCGCGCCGGCGCCGCCGCTGGCGCTGATGAAGGTGATGATGCGGCTTTTCGTTCCCTGGTTGCCGGTGTCGTGGAAAGTCACCGCGTTCAGCAGTTCCTTGCCGTCGAGCGGCTTGTGCAGCCAGTCCGAAGCGTTCATGCGCACCAGCACGCGCGTCTGCTCCGACGACAGCTCGTCGGAGACCGCGATCAGCGGCACGGTCGCCCAGAGGGCGCGCGCTTCGACGATGTCCGGCCGGCCGAGCAACCCGCCATTGCCAAGGTCGAGGATGACGATGCCGGGGCGCGTGTCGGCCGGCGGACCCCTAAGGAAGTCGCCGGTCTCGGAAACCCTGACGTCGTAGATTGCCAGCGCATCGAGCCGCGTCGCCACATCGCGCTTGAAATTCGGATCCGACGAGAACAGCGCCACCTGCTTTCGCTTGGTCGGTGTCACCTTGGTGTTGATGGCATTCATGGCCAGGTGCTCTTCATGTCTTCGCCCGTAACCGTGCTCAGCATGGAGGGCATGGTGATGTTTCCGAATCCGAGCAGTCCGGCCAGGAAGAAAAACTGAAAGGGATGGTTGGTGATGCTGACCGTGATGGTCGGCACCGGCCCGCTGGGACGCGTCCAATAGCCGAGGCCGGAAGCCTGATATTGTATCTGTACCTCTGACTTCATTAAGGTTGGCAGGAACTTCTGCATTCCGGCCCGATTGCCGTTGCCGCTGAAAATGAAATCAAATGTGGCCTGGCTCACATTCAGGTTCTGGCACGTAGCGCCTGCACCACAAGTGCAAGACACGGTTCCAGCGGCATTGGCCGTGCAGATATAGTTGTAGGTGTTTGCAGGCACTGCGGTGCCGACCTTGGTGACATCGCTCTGCGTCAACGTCTCAAGTACAAGCCCGCTGGCAACAGGGGCAGAAATCTGCGCCAGTCTTGCGCCGGCCTGCACGGCTTTGTTCCCGGCGTTCCACTGGAAAAAGGCGTAGCCGAAGTCGACGAAACCGAGCAGGAGCGTCAGCAGCAATGGCAGAGCGATGGCCATTTCGACCATTGTAGCGCCCGACTGCTCGGCGCAGAACCTTCGGTTTTGCATCACCATCCGAAGACACGCTCCTGATGCGATACGTTGATGTTGAGGGTTCCAAGGCCCAGATAATCCCAGAACACGATGCCGTTGTATGGCAACTCGGTGCTGACCTGCACGACAACAACGGTGCCGGTGCTACTCAAGTAGAGTTCGGTGCCACTGCCATCGACCGCAGCGGTGGAAATAGCCTTGGTGATCGAGACTTTATCCGGGGTCCATCCCGGAACTCTTGCGCTGCCGTTTGTAACGGCACCATTCGCCGCAAGGTTTTGTGCCCGGCCCTGGCAAGTAGCCCAGTCGCTGCTGCAGCGCGCCATATAGCGGGCTGCGTCTTCGACGCCCGCTTCAAGGAGCAGGCGCGTGTTCAGAACGTTGGAGAACTCGAACACGCCGGCCGACAACAGCAATACGAGTGGTATGGTGATCGCGACTTCCACCAAGGCGGCGCCATTTTCGTCGCCTTTGAACCGCCGGATGATTTTGCCGAACCTAGTCATGTCGCCCTACCGATACAACTGGGCTTCATTGCGGAATGCTTTGTCTACAAGCGTGTTGTTTGCAAACCCGCCATCGACATCGACGATCTCCAGGCTGATTGCCTTCTCTTTACCAGTACCCTCAGGGTCGTCCTCATCCTTGGGGTCATCCTTTTGGATGGGGCTTATCAGGAAAACACTCGCATAGCCGTCCGGTTTGACTTGGGTATGCCCGTTGAGCTTAGCCTGGTTCGCTTTGCAATCGATGATGGCCATGTTCATCAGACGCCGGCTCGGGTCTGCCTTGGTCAGGTCGCCTTTGAAGCACGAAGGCGTTCCCTTTTCCTTGGACGGGGCCGGCGATTGGTCTTTGACCTTATCGTTGGCAATTTCGTAGTTGTAGACATCGTATCGCGATGCCGGCTTGGTCATATCTCCGGTCGGGTTCGTCAAGCTTTTGACCGCCGAGCCGGGATAGGCCGTGCCGTGGTTTATGCTCCAGTAGGAATTCCAGAAGGTGTTCGAGCTGATGGGGGAACTCATGCCTTTGGAATTGTCGAAAGGAGTTCCCGGCGGCAGCGCCATCGCGGACGGCGGCGGACCATCGGTCGCGACATCGTATTTGTTGCAATTGCTGGTCTTGCTGGCACCCTTGCGCACGTTGCTCGCTGGGCGATAGCCGAGGTCTTTGTTGTTCTTCAAGGATCCCTGGTAGAGATCGAACCGCACATTGATCCCGGTGTTGACCTGGCCGAAGGTGACGCCAGTTTTGGACGTGAGCGCGGTGCGGCTGTAGCAGGTGCCAGCTGTCCCTCTAGCCATGCCCTCCTGTACCGAAGTCAGGCCGTTGTCGAGAAGACCGAAATTGCCGGGGCCAGGATTGCTGTCGACCTTGAGGATGCGAAACTCGCGGCTGTAGGTATCGCCCGATGCAAAGGCTTGCTGGATGGTCTTGCTGGTCAACGGATCGGCAGTCTCGAACGGGTTGCACATGAAGATCGGCACGGTTTCGCAGATCGACTGAACGAACCCGGCCACTGCCTGTGGCTGGATGTCCATGGTGTTGGCGCTGCCAAGCATGCTTGCCGGAAAGATCGTCGCAAATGCGCCGGCACCATCCGCCAAACCGGACGCATTCACCGTCACTAAGGAGAACTGCACCGCTTTCGGGTCGGTGCTTGACCAATCATGGCCAGTGGAGTCGACGCCATCAGCAGTCAAAGTGATGTCGTCGCTGGCGGGTATTCCGGTCAGATATTTAACGGTCACATCAGCCGTGGAGAGTGTGTGATCGTCGGCGGTTGAAAACTTGGTTTTGTTGGCGAGAAGCGTTGTCTTCGCCAACTCGGCTCGGGTGATGGAGTCCGATCTGCCGTCCAGCTCCGCCGCAGTGGCAAGCGCTAGCGCATCAATGCCCTTTTGCAGGTCGTTGTGGAGCCCGTTGAGCCGGGCCATATCGATCGCCAGCACGGAAAAACCGATCAGAACCGGAAACATTATCGCCACGAAGATCATCGCTACGCCGCGTTGATCATTCCAGAACGCACGAATGGCCCCCAACATGACCTTACTCTCTCTCACCTTGCGCCAGGCCCCCTCGCATGCCCGGCGCCCTCCGCATCCTTCCGTTCAGTTCACTGCGCTGTCACACCCGAGTTGCCGACATTGACCGTTATAGGCGGCGGCGCCGGCGGCGGAGGTGGATGTTTGTAGTTCTCGGCAACATTGGCGGCGCGCGTGCCGTCACCTTCGATCTTCGTGTTCTTTGAAGCCGGGTTGAGCGGGTCGACCGTCTGCAGCAGCGAATTGAACTTTTGCGTGTCGCCGGCGGCCAAGGTCACCGAATCGTAGTTGTTCAGATAGTCCGCGGCGCAGCCCGACAGCGCAGCGGCGCTCAGGATGAGGATCAGGGCGCTATTTCTTGACATAGAGCATCTTGTCCTTCGATTTGAAGTCGAGCATGTGGCCGTAGGGGCCGGTGACGCCGTCGCCCGTTTCATATTTTCGGATCATATCCTTGTTCACCTCGAGCTGCCCGAGGATAAAGAACTCCGGGTCGTTGGCAGGCCGCGTCTTGTCGAACGGTGTCGCCAGTTGCTCGCCGGGCTTAACCGGCCGCACGACATGCGGCGTGACGATGACCACCAGTTCGGTTTCTTCCTTCTGGTTGCTCGAATTGCGAAACAGCGTCCCGATAATCGGCACCTGGCCGAGCCACGGCACCTGGTTCTGAAGCTTGGTGGTTTTGCTCGACAGAAGCCCGCCGACGGCGAAGCTCTGGCCGTCGCGCAACTCGACCACTGTCGCCAGCTTGCGGTTGGTGAAGATCGGGTCGCCGGCAGTGGTGAAACCGGTGAGGTCACTCACTTCCGGCGCCAGCTTCATATGGATCTTGCCGTCGTCGAGCACGATCGGCGTGAACGTAAGGTTGACGCCGAATTGCTTGAAATCGATCTGGACTAGGCCATCCGTGCCGATGCTGCGGATAGGCACTTCGCCGCCGGCGTTGAAGCTGGCCGGCTCGCCGGACAAGGTGGTGAGATTGGGTTCAGCCAGCGTGCGCACGACGCCCTTGGCCTCGAGCGCTTCGATGATCAGGTCGACCTTGATGTTGCTGTCGATGACGCGGGTGATCAGCGCCGCGAAGGGATTGGTGTTCGAAAGCAGGCCGGTGAGCAGGTTCCCCGGTCCCAGCACCACACCATCTTCGTCGACGGCCGCATCGCCCGTGCCTGTACGGGTAGTACCGCTGCCATTTGTGCTCTTGATAGAAACGCCGAGATCGCGCCCAGCATTGCGCTTGGCCTCAAGCACGCGGACTTCAAGATTCACCTGCTGGCTGTCGTCGACGATAACGGAATTGATGATCGCGTCGGGGCCATACTGCTGTACCACTTCCAGGATCGACGCCAGCGTGGCGCCATCCTTGACATGACCGCCGAGCCTGACCTTGCCGTTGATCGAACCGATTTCGATGCGCGCCCTGGGCGCGACCTGACGGATCGCCTGCGCCATGTCGCTGACGTCGACGCCGACTTCGATTTGGATGACGCCTAGCGAGCGCTTCTCAGGCGAGAATAGATTGACCGTGGTGGTACCGGCGCTCTTGCCGATGACATAGAGCGTGCGATCGGTCATCGGCTGGGCATCGGCGATCTTCTCGTCGCCGACGACAATATCGCCGAGATTGGCGCTTACCTGGAGCGTCACCGACTGTGACATCGGCAGGAAGACGCGATGGACGCTCGGGTTCGACACGTCGATGAAGCGGTCGGCTGCTCCAGCCCCAAGGCTCGACGTCAGCAGCGCAGCCAAACAACACAGCGCGGCCGCTGCAACCCTCATCCGAAACCCCTGCATCCCCATCTCCCCAACTGCTGCCGCCGACGCTTCGCCGCGCCCCCTTATGGTTGTCGCGGCACGTCATAGGATTCGAGCTTCACGCCCCGAAACACGCCCACTGTAACATTCTTCGGCGGCGCCGGCTCCAAATACTTGACAACTTCCTTGACGACTTCTTTCGATGCGGGTGCCGTCACCACGGCCGGAATCGGCTTGACCTTGCTCAACTCGTCGAGCTGATTTCCCACCCTGTCCACGGCCTTTTCCAATCCGGCGATCTTGTCATCCGCGCGCTGGCGTTCGGCGGCGGCTGCAGCGTCGGCCGCGGCCTGTTTATCCAGTTCGGCCTGCCTCCTTGCGACATCGTCCGGCGTCTCGCCATTCAGGTCGGAAAGCGTGACGCGTTCGGTCGTTTCACCCTTGTTGGCGGCAGCCTGGCGTAGTGCGAGAGACAGTTGCCCCGCGCCGGCGGCCAGCGTCAGTTTCTGAGCGTCCTTTGTGCTCGCTTCGAGCGTCACCGACTTAACCACCGTCGGGTTGTCCTTGCTCACGTCAGCGACCTGGTCGACGGCGAGTACCTTCATGCTCTGCAGCAGAACGTCGACAAAACTCTTGTCGACACCGTCATCGCCGCGCACCGAGCGCGTCAACAACACATCAACCCGGTCGCCCGGGAAGACGAAGCCGGCGACTCCCAGCACGTCGTTGACGCGGATGGATACGGCTTTCATCCCTTCCCCGAGCACCGCCGAAAGCGTGGCACGCTGGCCAGGGCCGGTGATCTTGCTGGCCAGAACGGGTTCGTTTGCGCTGATCGCCTGCAGCGCCTGCCTTGTGCCTTCGCCGGCCAGGGCATCCTTGGTCGTCTTGAACGCGCCTGCGGGTATTGCGCCCGCCGGCCAGGGAATTTCGCGCAGCTTATCTGCGCTGAGTGTATCGCCGAACTTCAACGGCACTGCCGCTACCACGACCGTATCGCGCTGGATACCATTCGACTGTGCCATCGCATTGCGCTGGCCGGCCAGCCAGATGTTCGCAAGCACGACCGCCAGCACGCCGAACACGCCGGCGAGAATAATCATGATGAGTGTATTGGCGCGCATCTTCCCACCCCAAATCGCCCCCCAAGGGCGATGCTAGTTTTCGTGATGCAGAAAGCCTGGGTCGGGACCGAGCGGTCCCGACCCAAGAGTTTATGGTTACGGTGTGCAATCGCCGCCGGCGCCGCCAGCCGCCGTGACACCCTTGGTGTTAAGGTTGGCGCACAGGCCGGTGAACTGATCGCCAACCCAACCGCCGATAGCCAGGATTGCCAGCAGCGACGCCGCAGCGATGATGCCGACAAGGATGGAATATTCAACCATGGCAGCGCCGTTTTCGTCGTCGCGGAACTGCCGGGTCATCGTCATGAGCTTCTTCATGATAATTTCTCCCTTTGGAGGTTTGAACCCGACGAGACAGAGCCAAGGATGAAATCCATACCCAAGCATCCCCCGTCATCTCAATCCTAGGTCCCGCTAAAAAGCAGAGTCAAACGGATTAACAGTTCCTTAACCTTCCAATACCTGGCTCAAGGCCGAGATGATTTTTACAACAGCTTGATTCGATTAATTTTTTCAAGCTCCTTAACCATTCGTTCACAATTTGGCCACACATCCGAATTCGGTATCGCATAATTAGTTATTATGCATAATCCTTTATATATAAGGGCTTACCGAGGGGGCATCGACCCGGCCTAGTGCATTACAACCGTTCATGTTCCGTGAGCGACCGGTCGATTGCCGGGTCGTGGCGTGTCGCCAAATAAAAACGATTTTTTTGCGCTTTTTGTTAACTATGCCGTAAGTAATGGCTGCTCGCGGCCTGGCTCGGCGCTTGTGCCATGCGTGGTTAACAGTTAGTTTCCGTGTCACGAATTAGCGGGGGCTAAGACATCGTGGTGGGCCGGTCGGCAATGGGTGGGGAGCAGGTGGTCATGCAGGTGTCGCATCATGGATGCGACGTGACTGCTGATCTGCCTCACGCTAGGTCCACGGGAAGTTCGGAGGATAAATCAACTCAAGGCAGAGCGGCCAGTTTTCGGGGCCGTCAGCTCACTGCGTTTGTTTTGGCCTTGCTCGCAGGGCTCGCTGCTGCAGTTTTGATCTGGTACCCGTTTTCGACCGTAAGCGTAGAGCCGGTTCTTTGGCGTCGGACTGCGATCTCGGCAATGCCTATGGTCCTGCTGTGGGTTGCGCTTGGCGCGATGCGTTACCAACTTCGCAAAACTCCCTTTCGCTATCGCGACATGTTGAGCGATGTCGCAAGCAGGCTCCAGAATCTGATCGTGACATTGAGCGTAATCACTCTCTTCTCGATCGAAATTTTGTTGTTGTCCTATTTGGCAACCGCAACCAGCCGTCCTTTGATGGACGTATATTTGGCGGCGGGCGACGCTGCCCTGGGCTTCGATTGGGTGGCATATGTCGGGCGGCTGAATGAACATCCTTGGATCGTGCCGGTACTTTCGTCCGCCTATTTCAGCCTGAAGGTTCAGTTTCTGCTGTTGCCAGCCATCCTTGCCTTGACCGCCCGCTCGGGCCGGCTAAAGGAATTCGCCGCGCATTTTGGGCTGGCCGGTTGTTTGACCTGCTTGATCATGATGGTGGTGCCGGCGGCGGGGACTTTCGATTTCTACCATCCTTCGCCGGATCTTTTGAGTTCTTTTGGTTCCGATGCCTCACCGCGGCACCTTGAACAGCTCCACGCACTTCGGATGTTGAAGCCGTTTCTGATCCGGTATCCGGAGGGTCTTGTGACCTTCCCGTCGTTCCACTCTGTACTGGCTGCGATATTTGCCTATTCCGTGCGAGGCATTCGTTACGTGGCGCCCCCGGTCTATCTGTTGAACGCCATCCTGATACTCGCCGCGCTGCCAGAGGGCGGTCACTACCTTGTCGATATTCTTGCGGGATTCGCGGTCGCCGCCGTCTCGATTCAAGCGGTCCATTTGATTGCCAAACTCGAGACTCTGCAACAAACGGGTTACGAAGATGCGCAATCATCGGAGCAGCAGCCGGAGGCCAGACAGGCGTGATCACGACCTTACTTACCTATGGAATGAACCGCTTTGCGAACTCCTTGTGGCCAGTGAATAGTATCAGTTCAGCGGCATTGGGGACTTACGGAAGATGTTAGGTCGTTTCATAAAGGGACCGAGTGAGACGCGGGCGCCGCAGGAGCCGGCGCCCGTAGCGGTGATGCCCAGCGTTCCGTCTCCAGCGACGGTGGTCGCCGAGGGCGCGGACGCTTTCCTGACGCTCAAGGTCGAGCTTCATCGCCACCTGATCGATCGGTTCAATCTGACCGCTCTTGAAAGCGCTTCCAAGGACGAGATCCTGAATGAGATCCGGCCGATCGTTCGCGAGTTCGTTCGCCTTAGAAACGTGCCGCTGAATGCCCGCGAACTCGATCAACTGACCAGCGACACGGCTGACGAGATGCTAGGGCTCGGGCCGATCGAGCCGTTGCTCAAGGACGATTCCATTACCGATATCCTGATCAACACCCACAAGCGCGTCTTTATCGAACGGCGTGGCTTGGTTGAAGAGACGGCAATCCGGTTTCGTGACGAGGCGCATCTGCTGCGCATCATCAACAAGATCGTCTCCGCCATCGGCCGCCGCGTCGATGAATCGTCGCCGATGGTCGACGCGCGGCTGGAGGATGGCTCGCGCGTCAACATCGCCGTGCGGCCTATCTCGGTTGACGGCCCATTGGTGTCGATCCGCAAATTCTCGAAGAATCCTTATTCGCTTGAACGCCTGATGGCGCTCAACTCGATCAAGCAGCCGATGATCGACCTGTTGCAGATCGCCGTGCAGGCGCGCAAATCGATCCTGGTGTCAGGCGGCACCGGCAGCGGCAAGACGACCTTGCTCAATGCGCTGTCGAGCTACATCCCGTCCAGGGAGCGCCTGATCACCATCGAGGATGCGGCGGAACTGCAACTGCAGCAGCCGCATGTCGGCCGGCTGGAGACACGCCCGCCCAGTGTCGAGGGGAAAGGCGAGGTTCGCCAGCGCGAGCTGGTCAAGAACGCTCTGCGCATGCGCCCCGATCGCATCATCGTCGGCGAGGTGCGCGGCGAGGAAGCCTTCGACATGCTGCAGGCGATGAACACCGGCCATGAAGGCTCGATGACCACCATCCATGCCAACACACCGCGCGATGGGATCTCGCGCTTGGAGCAGATGGTTGGCATGGCCGGAATGCCGATGACGCACGAGTCCATCCGGGCGCAAATTGCTTCGGCCATCGACATCATCGTGCAGACACAGAGACTGTCGGACGGCGGCAGGCGCGTGACATCAATCTCGGAAATCACTGGGATGGAGGGCAATGTCGTGCAACTGCAGGAAATCTATCATTTCATCCGGCGCGATGTCGCTGCCGACGGTACGATCATCGGCGAATTTAGGGCCACCGGTGTTAGGCCCCGATTTGCGGCGGAAGCGGCAACGCTAGGGCATTATTTCAGCAAGGACGCCTTCAATCCGCAGGTTGCGCTCTGATGCCGTCCGGCCAGACATTGCTCTATTTTATATACGTCCTTGCGGCGGCGTCGGTCATCCTTGCCGGCGAGGCCCTGTATCTTTCCTTTTCCGGTCGCCGTGCCGCGGTCGGCGCCATCAATCGTCGGTTGAGGCTATTGTCTGACAAAGTTCCGGCGGAACGGACTTTGCAAAACCTGCTGCGCGAGCGGGGGCTGACGGAATCGGGTGACTTTCTTTTTGGGCTGGTCGCACTGAACAGGCTCTATACTCAATCCGGCATCACCGGAAACCCGATGACATTCGCCGGTATATTTATCTGTGCCGGCTTGGCATTAGCGCTGCTGCTGTCGTTCCTCTTCCAATTGTCGGCAATAATGGCACTCATTGTATTCATGATTGTCGGGTTTGCGTTGCCCGTATTCATGCTTCGCCGCGCACGCAGAAAGCGAATCCTGAAGTTCGCGACGCAACTCCCGAATGCTCTCGACATGATCGTGCGCTCGCTGCGCGCCGGACATCCGGCCTCGGTGGCCATTGGCCTTGTGTCGCGCGAGATGCCTGATCCCCTGGGGACCGAATTCGGCATCGTCTCCGACGAGATCACCTTCGGTCTAAGCATTGAACAGGCCGTTCGGAAACTGTCTCAGCGGGTCGGATTCGAGGGCCTTCACCTGCTTTCGATATCGCTCTCCATCCAGTCCAAGACCGGCGGCAATCTTACCGAAATCCTGGCTAATCTTTCCACGGTTCTGCGTGAGCGGCAGAAGTTGCGAATGAAGATCAGAGCGCTTTCGTCCGAGGGTCGGGTCTCGGCCTGGATCATCTCGCTGTTTCCAATCGTGATGTTCTTGATCCTTCAGGTCCTTGCTCCGTCGTACTATGGCAAGGTGTGGCACGATCCGCTGATTTTGCCCGTGTTTTTGGGCTTTGGCACATGGGCTCTGCTGGGCGACTACATCATGTATAGAATGGTCAACTTCGACTTTTGAGGAGCGTGCGATCAACCTGCTTTCCAACATCAACGACCTGAGCTTTCTGGTCTCCGTCGCTGTTTTCGTGGCTGCGGTGGCCCTTTTCCTGTTTGGCGCGCTTGTCTTCTTGCCGGCCCTGCAGACGCGAAAGCTCGTTGCGAAAAGCCTCATGGGCGAAGGTGCGGTTGATCCTCGCTCGCTCGCCGGTCAGGAACAGTTGGCCAAGATCGCGGCGCAACGGCCGGTCGACGCATACTTTCGAACGATGGAGAAGGAGCGCCAGGAGCCGAGTGCGCTTGAAGCAAAGCTCTTCCGCGCCGGCTTCTATCAAGCGAGCGCTCCATTGATTTATACGCTGTCGCGACTCGGCGTCGTGTGTGTCGGATTTTTGGTTGCCTACGCACTTCTGCCGCGCGTGTTGCCACCACATCTGCCCGGGTACTTCGCCATTGCCGGCTCAGCCCTGCTGGGATTGGGGTGCATAGTGATACCAGCCATTCTGCTCGATCGTTTCGAGAATGCCCAAAAGGAAACCTACCGTCGCGGGTTCCCGGATTTCATGGACATGATGATCACCTGCGCCGACGCCGGGATGAGCCTGGAGGCAGCGGTCGAGCGAGTTGGCTCGGAGTTGGCCGGCACCCATAAATGGTTGGGCATCCAGCTTGCGATCATGAATCTCCAATTGCGGGCGGGAAAGCCCTTGCGCGAGGCGCTGCGTGAACTCGCGGACCGTATTGGGCTTGAAGAAGCAAGGTCGCTGGCCGTGCTGTTCCGGCAATCGGAAGAACTGGGCACCAGCCTGACGGACGCACTGCGCGTCTACAGCGAAGAGATGCGAGACCAGAGGATTCTGAGCGCGGAGGAGAAAGCCAACTCACTGCCCGTGAAAATGATGATTCCGTTGGGGCTGTGCATCTTTCCGGTCGTGCTGATGGTAATCATGTTGCCGGTCATCATCCGGATGAAGGGCCTTTTCTTCTAGTTACGTCCATGCTTTGGTCCTAATGTGAGTCGGGGACGACCCTCGAGGGGAACTATATGAAACGGGTTATCGCTGTCACAGCCTGCCTGTTGACGGTAGTGCTTGCCGGCTGCCAGACGGACGCCACCGACGGTGTCGTCCGCACCAACGAGCCGTCGAAGGGCGACGTAACGTCCTTCGGCGATGCTTTCGACGGGCTGAAGACGGTCAGCGATGTCGAATATCACGCCTCGGACCAGGCCGTGGCCGAAGCCAAGAATCAGTTCCGAGCGGAAAATTACGGCAATGCCGGCGCCTTGTTCTTCAAGGCGACGCAACTGTCGCCCAATGACGGCAACGCGTGGATGGGATTGGCTGCCTGCAGCGATCGGATCCACCGCTTCGATCTAGCCGACCGGGCCTATGCCCGAGCCCTCAAGCTGGTTGGCCCGACGGCGGAATATTACAACAATGTCGGTTATTCCTACCTGCTGCGCGGCAAGCTGCAGGACGCACGCAGCAATTTCCTCAAGGCTTATGAACTGGCGCCTAACGATCCAACTGTCGCCAACAATCTGAAGCTGCTGTCATCCAGCGTGCAGAATATCGAGCGCTAGCATGTTGCTAGTCGAATCGCTGCTGCTGCAAGCGCTCGCGATCCCGCTGCTGGCAAGGATTGCCTGGCTCGACTTCACCACCCGGAAGATCTCTAACCGCGACGTGCTGCTGCTGCTTTGCCTGGGAGCGGGAAGCCTGCTGCTGCTGTCGCTCCAATCCGGATCGTGGTTTGAGATGGGGCTGAGCGCAATGGCCGGACTGGTGTTGTTCGTCGCGCTACTCCCGTTCTGGGTGCTACGCAAGATCGGCGCCGGTGACGTCAAATTAATGGCTGTCGTGCCCTTCCTGATCGGCGGCCGCGATTTCATTGTGTTTTCAGTGCTGCTCCTGGTTTTCGCCATCGCCACCGCGGCGATTGTGAAAAGACCCTTCATGCTGCCTGAGAGCGCCTTTCGGCTCGTTGTCCAGCATTTGGACCGCAAGGGCGTGGTGCCATTCGGAGTGCCGATCGCGATAGCCGCGATCTGTACGATAGCATTTCTGATCTACAAAAGTGTGGTGCTGGCGACCAGCTCGGGAATCCTGGATCAGCTTAATTGAACCTCGGTAGTCCGCTCCGATTTACGAAGGGCGGGCCGACGTAATCTTTGCTTAATGCCGAACTGGCATTCTATCTGCCTATTCAGGGTGGGCTATGATGCAGGATTACCGGTCGACAGTTGCCTGGTTGGCGGCTGGATTGATTGTTGGCGCCGTGGCGTTCCCCCTTGCGGCTGTTGTAAACAAACCGGCGTCACCAACAATTATCAGCGCCGAACCGCCACCGCTCCCAATCATCAAGAAGGCGTTCGTCCGAAAATGGCGCCGCACATAGCGATCAGTGCGGTGCTCGGAGTGCCAGATCGATGGCTAGGTGATGTCCGTGGTGGGGAAACAGCTTGGGTTTGAGGGCAGCCAGCAAGCAACTGAAAACGCCCGGCCGAGGCGCGGCTATTCCACGCTGAGCCGGTACCCAATGCCGCGCACCGTCTGCAGCCAGACCGGATTGGACGGATCGCGCTCGATCTTGCGGCGCAGGCGGTTGATCTGGACGTCGATGGTGCGCTCGCCGACTTCCGAATCGTCGCCGACCAGTTCATGGCGCGGTATGGTTTCGCCGGCGCGTGCGGCGAAGATCGCCAGGATCTCCTGCTCGCGGTCGGTCAGCTTCAACGCCTCGCCGCCACGCTTCAGCTCGCGCCTGGCGATCTGGAAGGTGTAGGGGCCGAAGACCAGCTGCTCGACCTTGGGCGTGGTCGCCGGGCCGCCGCGGCGCAGGATGTTGTTGATGCGCAGGATCAGCTCGCGCGGGTCGAAGGGCTTGGGCAGATAATCGTCGGCGCCGGCCTCCAGCCCGGTGATGCGGCTGTCGGTCTCCGACAGCGCGGTGAGCATCAGGATCGGTACGTTCTTCTCCTCACGCAGCGCCTTGGTGAGGTCGACGCCGGTTTCACCCGGCATCATGACGTCGAGGACGAGGAGGTCGAAGTCGAGCCCGGCGAGCTTGCGCCTGGCCTCGCCGGCATTTCCGGCGACAGTGACGCGAAAACCGTTTTCGGTCAGATACTGCTTGAGCAAATTGCGGATGCGGGTGTCGTCGTCGACCACAAGCAGATGCGGCGCGTCATCGTCCGGCGCCGCCGGCTGGTCCACCCTGTCAATGGTCTCCATGGCTTTTCCCTGACATGTTTGCAGGCACAATGTCGATCTGCGCCCTTAGTTCCGGATTGACCATGGCTTCCAGGAATCTTTCGATCAAGGGGCGCTCGCTGGCTCCGGAATCTTCCAATGCAGCACGGATGCGGCGTGACTGTGGCCGCGCCAGGGCCAGCGCCAGGGCGCGGCCCTTGGCCGTCGGATAGAGTTCACGCTGGCGGCGGTCGCGCGGGCCCTGCAACTGCACGATATGGTCGGTGTCGATCAGCTGCTTCAGCACCCGGGCCAGGCTCTGCTTGGTGATCTTGAGCACGTCGAGCAGTTCGGCGACCGTCAGCCCCGGCCGGCGGTTGACGAAATGCAGCACCCGGTGATGGGCGCGGCCAAAGCCGTAATCGGCCAGGATCTGGTCGGGATCGGACGTGAAATCGCGGTAGGCAAAGAAGAACAGTTCGATGATGGCGAAGTCGATGCCGTCCTCGTCGGTGATCGCCGTCTTGATCGGTTTTCCGGCAGCTGGGCTTCGATCCGTCATCATTTCTCCGTCCATAGAGGGAAATTATGTCAGTACTATTGACGTAATTTCCCCGCAATGGTAATTTTTGACAAGCTTTTGGGCGGATTGCGAACGAAAAGGCAAGGGAGCGCGGTTTTTCCGGAACTTCCTGAGTTTGCCAGAGTTCGATTATCCGCTTAGGCTTCAAGATACCCGGCCGCCCTGACGCGGCTGTCGCGAAACAAACAAGAACACCAATGATGTGCGGGCCGCCGCCCGCGGGAGGTTTCCATGGCATCCGTTCCCTTCGACCAGCTTGAAGGCTTCATCTGGATGAACGGCGAGTTCGTCAAATGGGCCGACGCCAAGATCCACGTGCTGACCCACGGCCTGCACTATGCCAGCGCCGTCTTCGAGGGCGAGCGCGCCTATGGCGGCGCGATTTTCAAGCTGAACGAGCATACCGAGCGCCTGCATGAATCGGCGCGCCTGCTCGGCTTCAAGATTCCCTATTCGGTGGCCGAGCTCAACGACGCCTCGACCACGCTGTTGAAGAAGCAGGGTTTCCAGGATGCCTATGTCAGGCCGATCGCCTGGCGCGGCAGCGAACAGATGGGCGTTTCGGCGCAGAACAGCCGCATCAACTGCGCCATCGCCATCTGGCAATGGCCGAGCTATTTCGATCCGGCGCAGAAGCTCAAGGGCATCCGCCTCGATCTGGCGGAATGGCGCCGGCCCGATCCGCGCACGGCGCCGTCGAAGTCGAAGGCCGCCGGCCTCTACATGATCTGCACCATGTCCAAGCATGCCGCCGAGGCCAAGGGCTATGCCGACGCCATGATGCTCGACTGGCGCGGCCAGGTCGCCGAAGCCACCGGCGCCAACATCTTCTTCGTCAAGGACGGCAAGATCCATACGCCCAAGCCCGATTGCTTCCTCGACGGCATCACCCGCCGCACCGTCATTGGCCTCGCCAAGGACCGTGGCCTCGAGGTGATCGAGCGCGCCATCATGCCTGAGGAGCTCGAAGGTTTCGAGCAGTGCTTCCTCACCGGGACGGCGGCGGAAGTGACGCCGGTTTCCGAGATCGGTCCCTACCGATTCGAGGTCGGCGAGATCGCCAAGACTTTGATGAACGACTATTCTGCCGCAGTGCAGCCTAAGCATGCGATAGCCGCAGAATAACGAAAATCACAGCTTTTTTCGCAAGCAGGGGCGGTTTTAGGGCCGCCCCTTTTATTTCAGCATTTACGCATTTGACTTTCGTCTAATTCGGCGTCTCATGATGGCGTCGGCCCGGGAGGCTGGCAGCTATGGAGGGACTAGGTACATGGATACGAACACGCTCATTGCGATCGTTGTGCAGGTAATAGCGGGTGTTGTCGGTGGCCAGGCGATTGGTGTCGCGCTGAAGAATGCGGCGATGGGCCAGTTGACCAAAATCCTGGGCGGCGCCATTGGCGGCGTCGGCGGCGCGGCGATCCTCGGCAGCCTGCTCGGCGGCGGCACGGTCGACCCGGCAGCGGCCGCGACGGCAGCAGGCAGCGCGTTTAACGTAGACAATCTCGTCGGCGGCGCAGGCGGCGGCGCGATCCTCACCGGCATCATCGGTGCGGTCATGGGCGCGATGAAGAAATAAGCCTCGAAATCTCGGGCTTCGTCAAATGGGCGGCCGTTGGGCCGCCCATTTCGTTTGAGCCGGGATTGCCGCTGGGCTGTGGCGCCTCTACATCGGGAGGAAACTCAGAAAGGACAATCATGGGTCAGCTCAATGCCGGCATCGTGCCGGTCACGCCCTTCCAGCAGAACTGCACCATCCTGTTCGACATGGATGACAAGCATGGCGTCGTCGTCGATCCGGGCGGCGACATCGACAAGGTGCTGGCGGTGCTGAAGGACAACGCGATCCCGGCCGGCGCGATCTGGATCACCCATGGCCATATCGACCATGCCGGCGGCGCCATGGAGCTGAAGGAAGCACTCGGCGTCGAGATCATCGGTCCGCATGAAGCCGACAAGCTACTGCTCGATAATCTCGAGAAGCAGGGACAGCGCTACGGCATTGCCGGGGTCCGCAACTGCGTTCCCGACAGGTTCCTCAGCGAGGGTGACACGGTGTCGTTTGGCTCGCATGTATTCGAGGTGCTGCATTGCCCCGGCCATGCGCCGGGTCATGTCGTGTACTATAACCGGGCGGCCAAGTTCGCCCATGTCGGCGATGTGCTGTTTCGCGGCTCGGTGGGGCGCACCGACCTGCCGGGCGGCGACCATGCGACGCTGATCGCCTCGATCAAGAACAAGCTTTTGCCGCTCGGCGACGACATCGGCTTCATCTGCGGCCATGGCCCCGGGGGCCGTTTTGGCGAGGAGCGGCGGACCAATCCGTTTCTTACTTAGCGATGTCTTTTTGCCAACAAAAAAAGCGCCGGCCTTGCGATCAGCGCTTTTTGTTGGGGCAGGGAAGCCTCAGTTGGCGGTGCAGAAATGCTGCTCACCGTCATTGCCGGTGAACGTGCCGCTGCGGGCATTGAAGCTCCGGTAGCGGTCCGAGCAGTACTCGTACCAGTCGCGGGTCCACGGCTCGGCATAACGGTCGGCATAGACGACGCGCGGCTCAGCGTAGTAACGGCGGACCGGCCGCACTTCGCGGTACTCGTAGTCGTCGTCGTAAGCGCTGTTGTAGCGCGGCTGCGGGTTGCTCAGCGCGCCGGCAATCAGGGCGCCTGCCGCGAGGCCGACGACACCTGCGGCGAGAGCGTCGCCATTATGGTGGCGGCCATGATGATGGCGCCAGCCCCAGTCATCGGCATTGGCTGCCGAAAAGGTGGTGAGCGTGGTCGCGGCGAGCGCGGCGCCCAGGATGGCGGTCTTGAAAATGCGGTTCATTTTGGTCTCCTTCGTGCCAGTCCGGGTAGTTCTTTCGGGGATGCGGTCCGGCCTTGGGGACGATTAATAGGAGACCGTGGCTGAACGGGGGCTGAACGGAATTTGCACCTTTAATTCAGGTCATGCGGCAAAAACCACACGCTTGCGGAAGGCGCTCCGCCTCATCAATCTCCGTCCAGGCTGTCTTGAGCCGGCTTAGCCGACCGACAGATTGACGGCCTTCGGACCCTTGCCGCGCTTGTCCGGCTCGGTGTCGAATGTCACTTTCTGCCCATCCTCCAGACCGGGAAGACCCGACGCCTGCACGGCGGAAATGTGGACGAAGACATCCTTCTGCCCGTCGTCCGGCGTGATGAAGCCGAAACCTTTGGCATGATTGAAGAATTTGACGGTGCCGGTCTGCGGCATGGGAAGCTCCCTTTGATCCCATAAAGTCCAGTTTTCGGGCCGGCAAATGCCCGAAGGGAAATTTGTCCTTTATTTTAGCGCCATCGGCAAGAGAAAGTTTTGGCGAACTCGGCAACGATCAAGGAGGCTCAAATAGATCGTTGCACCGAAGGCAATTCTCGTCAGACGATCGCTCCGGCGAGCAGCCATCCCATGAACGGGTCGAGCGTCCTTTGTCACGGCGACGGCGGACATGAAAAAGGCGCGACGGGAAACGTCGCGCCTTCGAATATCTGGGACGGCTGACAAAGCCGGTTCAAGCACGCTCAAAGTGCTTTTTTCGCGCGCCCTGGCGGGCGCGCCGGCAACGCCGGTTCAGGCCGCGCGGAGATTGACCGCCTTCGGACCCTTGCCCATGCGATCGGGTTCAACGTCGAACGTGACCTTCTGGCCGTCGACGAGGGTACGCAGGCCCGAAGCCTCGATCGCAGAAATGTGGACGAACACATCCTTGGCGCCGCCGTCGGGCGTGATGAAGCCGAAGCCTTTGGTCGCGTTGAAGAATTTAACGGTGCCGGTCTGGGCCATTGGGGAAACTCCTTCACCCGTGTCAGTCTTGTGGTTTGCCCGCCGCCTGGCATCGTGGGCAAGTCCCGGTGGTTGCTTCGGCAGTCCTGCATTTGCGCATGGTAAAACCCCCCGCCGAAAACGGGGCCGTCAGAGATTCACAGTATCGGGGAAAGGTCGTCCAAAACGTTCCGCTCTCCGGGTCGCAAATGCCCGAACACAAAATTTATCGCACGGAAACGTGATAGTTGCAAGATAGCGCCGCGGGCCGCGGCCATCGACGCTTCCCAACGCAGGCGCTTCGATAGACCCGGCCCCGTTGGCGGTCATCAGCCAGAGCCCGGCCACGCATGGTCCAGCGGGCTGGTCCAGGCCGGAACAATGCGGGGGCGAGGGCATCGGATGGCTCCGGTGCGCCGCAAACGGGGGTTGCATTTGGCAAGGGAATGGCGAGGATCGACCGGCGCGTTTTGCGCCGGGACGGGGGTCTCGACGAGGCATATTCATGAAATTTCTTGCGACGATCTTCTCGCGCCAGGGTTTTACCATTCTCTTCCTGTCGGGTCTTCTTGCGGCCTGCACCGTCGTCGTCGATGAGGGGCCGGGACCGCGTCCGCGCCCGCCACGGCCCGAACCGGAATTCTGCACCAGGGAATACGAGCCGGTCTGCGCACGGCGCGGTGGCGACCGCCAGACCTTCGCCAATGCCTGCCTCGCGGAGCGCTCGGGCTACCGCATCGTGCGCGACGGCCCTTGCCGTGATGGCGGTGGTGGCGGCGGTGGCGAGGAGCCGACGTTCTGCACCCGCGAATACGCGCCCGTCTGCGCCCGCCGGCACGGCGAACTGCGCACCTTCCCCAACGCCTGCGAGGCTCGTGCCGCCGACTACCGCGTCGTCGACAACGGTCCCTGCTGAGACTTTTCCCTTCTCTCCGAGGGAGACCTACTTATTTGTTCACGCCAGTATAAGTCTTGGCTTTCAACAGCCCAGCCAGATGCGCGGCGTTGGAGGCAGCCATCTCGATCATGCCGGCGACCTTGTCAGGGGTTTTCGGCAGGTCGACATAGTTGACGTCGCCCATGGCCTCGCCAACCTAGTAGACGCCGCCATTGGCGGGAATGGTGAAGCCGACATCGTTGAGTGACTGGGCGCCGTCCTCATTGCCGACGATCGCTACCAACGCCACCTTGCCGGCGGCCGGCATGCGGCCCTTGTCGTCGGTTTCCTCAAGAAACGCGTCCATCCGTTCCATGACCCGCTTGGCGACGTTCGACGGCTGACCCATCCAGATCGGCAGGCCGAGGATGAAGATGTCGGCGGCGACGATTTTTGCGCGCAGCTTCGGCCAGTCATCGCCCTTGCCCATGTCGGACAGCACGCCGGGCTTGATGTCATGGTCGAGCGCGCGCACGACCTCGCCCTTGACGCCATGCGGTTTCAACGCCGCAAACAGGTCAGCAATGATCTTGTCGGTGGAGGATTTTTCCCTGTCGCTGGAGGCTTTCAGTGAGCAATTGATGGCGAAGGCTGCGAGGGACATAGTGGCTCCTGCGATGGTATGTAGGCTCAACGTCGCGGGGCGCTGGTGGTTGCGGTCCGAGCCAGCTGCAAAGCCGCGCCCTTGAATCTGTCTCTTCCATGCCTTAGGTCCGGCAAGCGGACAAACACGGCAGGTTTCCCATCAACAGAGATCAGAGAAGAGCGGCGGGTGCTGGAACTGGCGGACAGCCGCCACTAGGCCTCGACCAATATGTGCAGCAGGCGCTGCAGCTGCATCAGGCCGGGCGCCGGCAGGAGGCCGAGGCGCTCTACCGGCAGGTGCTGGCGCGCAAGGCCAATCATGCGGCGGCGGCGCACTTCCTGGGCCTGCTGCTGCACCAGACCGGGCGTAGCGCCGAAGGACTGGAGCTGATCGAGCAGTCGGTGCATCTGCAGCCGAAGAATCCCGATTTCCTCAACAATCTCGGCACGGTGATGCGCGATCTCGGTCGCGTTGCAGCGGCCGCCGATTTCTTCCGCGGCGCGGTCGATCTCAAGCCCGACCAGCTTGCGGCACGCGATAATCTGGGTTCGGCGTTGAAACAGCTCGGCCAGTTCGAGGAGGCCGAAGCGATCTATCGCGGCACAGTCGGGCGCAATCCCTTCCATGTCCGTGCCCGCATCGGGCTTGCCGAAACGCTGCAGGAGGCCGCGCGTCTGGACGAGGCGCTGGCGACCTTCCGCGAGGCGCTGACCATCCGGCCCAAGGATGCCGACCTGTTGCATGGGCTCGGCGTCGGGCTGATGGAAAAAGGCAAGCTCGACGAAGCGGCCGATCTGTTCCGGCAGGCGCTGGCGATCACGCCGGGCATGGCCAAAGCCTGGCTGATGCTGACGCAGGTCAAGCGCCAGAAGGAGCGCGACGCCGAACTCGCCGGCATGGAGGCACAGCATGCGAAGGCGCCCGCCGACAGCCTGGCGCGCATGCAGCTCTCCTTCGGCCTCGGCAAGGCCAATGACGATTTGAAGGATTACAGCAGGGCCTTCGACTATTTCGCCGAAGGCAATGCCATTCGTCGCAAGGGCATCGACTACGATTCCGTCAGGACACGCGCCGAATTCGATGCGATGAAGACGGTGTTCGACGCCGGCTTTTTCGAAAAGCACAAGCCAGCCGCGATATCGGACGACACGCCGATCTTTGTCGTCGGCATGCCGCGCTCCGGCACCACGCTGGTCGAGCAGATCATCGCCAGCCATCCGCAGGTCTACGGTGCGGGCGAGCTCAGCATTTTGAAGACCGCAGTCGGCAAGCAGTTCCCGACAAATATGCCCGGCGGCTTCCCTTGGGGACTGGTTGATGTATCCGACACGGAGTTCGCCGAGGCAGGCCGAGCCTATCTCGACATGTTGCATGCCCGCTATCCCAACTTCAGGCATGTCACCGACAAGATGCCCGGCAACTTCCTGCTCATCGGCTTCATCCACATGATGCTGCCGAACGCCAAAATCATCCATTGCGCACGCGATGCGGCGGCGACCTGCCTTTCGATCTACAAGGTGCATTTCCGCGGCGACAGTCACCGCTACGGCTATGATCTCGGCGAACTCGCCGACTTCCACAATCTCTACTCCGACATCATGGCGCATTGGCGCAGCGTGCTGCCCGGCGTCGTCCACGATGTGCGCTACGAGGATTTCGTTGCCGACCAGGTGGGGCAGACGCGGGCGCTGATAGCGCATCTCGGCCTGCCCTGGGATGACAAGGTGCTGTCTTTCCACGAGACCGATCGTCCGGTGCGCACGGCTTCGGCGGCGCAAGTGCGCCAGCCGATGTACCAAGGCTCGATCGATCTGTGGAAGCGGTATGGCGACAGGCTGAAGCCGCTGCTGGACAAGTTGGACTGAGGTGGCGGCTACAGTTCCACGAAGGGCTGGAAGCCGCCGAAGATCATGCGCTTCATATCGAAGGGCATAGGTCGATCGGGTGTAAAACGCGGGTCGGCCATCACCTTGGCCATAACGGCATCGCGGCTCGCGCGCGATTGATAGGTGGCCCAGGCAAAGATGACCACTTCGTCGTCCTTGGCCTGCACGGCACGCGGAAACGAGGTGACTTCGCCATAAGGCACATCGTCACCGATGCATTCGACATAGGACAGCGCGCCGTGCTCTATCCAGATCGGCCCAGCCAGATTGGCCAGCTTCTTGTAGTCATCAAGCTTCGCCTTCGGCACTGCGAGTACAAAACCATCGACATAGGACATTGCGGGTTCCTTTCGTGAAATCGGGCGCCGGGTCGGCAGGGGTGCAACCCGGCGCGTGAGGCGCATCACAGAGGACGATGCGCTCCTGGAGGTACTAGGTCTTCTTCACCGGCGCGTTCATCGCCCATTCGACGCCGAAGGGGTCGCGCATGCTTCCCCACTGGTCGCCCCAGAACATGACCTGCAGCGGCACGGCGACTTCGCAGCCAGCCTCGATGGCGCGCTTCCACCAGGCTTCGATGTCGTCGGCGCCGAGATGGAGCTGCATGGTGTAGCCCTGCGGCTTGACGGCGGGCATGCCGTTTTCGGGATAGAAATCCGAGAGCATCAAGGTCGAGCCGTTGATGTGGAGGTGGATGTGCATGGTGCGGCCCTGGTCGTCCGGCGGATAGAAGAACACCTGCTCGGCGCCGAAGGCCTTCTTGTAGAATTCGGCAGCCTTGAAGGCGCCGTCCAGTTGCAGATAGGGGGTCAATCCACCGAGAACTTTTGCGGCCGGCTGAACGGGGGTCTGATCGGTCATGTCTTGCTCCTCTTTGCGTTTGGTCTGGGCGCTTGATCTCGTCTTGCGAACCCCAGGACGAACGAGGCGGCGGCAATCCTACATGGCCGCTGCGATTTTTTTGGCGTGAAATGAACTTGCGTCGGAGCCGCCCAATCAGAGCGCAATCCTCTCAGCCCGCAGGCTAGAACAGGCGACTGCTTCTTCAATCCCCGAGACGACCATGATCCTTTACTACCAGACCCACTCGCCCTTCGCGCGCAAGGCACTGGTCTTCGCCCATGAGGTCGGCCTCGCCGACCGGCTCGAGGTCATTCATCACGAGACCAGCCCGACCTTGCGCAACGCCCGTGTCTATGCCGAAAACCCGCTCGGCAAGGTGCCGGTGCTGCTGCGGCCAGATGCGTCGCCGCTCTTCAATTCCGATGTCATTTGCGCCTATCTCGACACGCTGCATGATGGCCGCAAATTGCTGCCGCCGGATGGCGAGGCGCGCTGGCATGCCTTGCGGCTGCAGGCGGTGGCGCAGGGTCTGGCGCAGACGGGCATAGCTTTGCGCTGGGAGACGGAAAGGCGTCCCGAACAGCTGCGCTATGCCACGCTCGCCGAAGGATGCCGGGAAAAAATCGAGGCGAGCTATGACTGGATCGACAGCACGCTGGACGACGAGGCGCCGCTGCATGTCGGCCACATAGCGCTCGCCACCACGCTGTCCTGGATGGCGTTCCGCCAGCTTCCGTCGTTTCGCGCCAGGACACGTCTGACACGCTGGTTCGACGCGTTCGAAAAGCGCGGATCGATGCAGGCGACGCCGCTGTCGGGCGACACGCATGACTGAGCAACGGTCGCCCCGCGGCGGCCTGCATCGATATTTTCCGACCGCATGGTCAGGATGCCCTGCAGATCCGCGGGCCGTTTTGCGCGTCGATGACGATTTCCGGCCAGCCAATATCCTTGCGCAGTTCGATCGGCAGGGACAGCAGCTCGCGTTCGCTGCGATAGCGGGCGCGGTTCTGCGCATAACGGGCGGCGACGCGGCCTATGGATGACAAAATGGACATGATGCTTTCTCCTCAGATGAAGCCGGCATCATCGTGTCGGCATCCCAAGGACGCAGCAGATTCAGGCGATCCGACAGGTGGTCGAAAATATTTCTACAGGACCGACGCGGCAAGGGCGGTGTCGTAATACTCCACCATCTCGATGACCTTGCCGTCGCGTACCGTCCAGAAATCGGCGGTGCGCATGACAAGCTCCTGGCCGTTGGTTCTGCGCGTCAGATGGATTTCGACCTGGGCTGCAATTCTGTCGCCGCTATGGATGATATCAACCGGACGGAAGCTCCGGTATTCGAAATCATTGTCCAGCGACATCAGACGGGCGAGGAACTCCTCCTTGCCGCTGCCTGCACTGATATACGGGGCCCCCGGTTCGGCGACCCAGCGGAAGACAACATCGTCGGCGCAGTGGTCCAGCGCACCTTTGATGTCGCGTTTTGCATAGGCATCATAAAGGCTCTTGACGACGTCCACCCCACCCATGACCGTTTCCTCCCTCGGTTCGCGGAAGCTTCAGAATGCGCCTTTTCCGACCGATGGGGAAGTATGGCCATGTCGCTAATACTTTCGACGGGCCGGCACTACTTCCAGATGCCGGCCCGGACTATGTAGTCACCCTCAATCGTGTGTCTCGGCCACCGAACGGAAGAACTCCTCCGGGTCCTCGACTTCCGTCAGCCGCCGTTTGTCGATCAGCCAGAAGCGGTTGCCGATGGCGCGGATGAAGGAACGGTCGTGCGAGGCGAGCACGCAGCTTGCCTGGTGCTTGAGCAATTCCTCCTCCAGCGCTTCCTGGCCATCGATGTCGAGATGGTTGGTCGGCTCGTCCAGCAGATAGAAGTTGGGATTGGCGAGCCTGAGCGCCAGCATCATCAGCCGCGCCTTCTGGCCGCCCGACAGCACGCCGATCTTTTTCTCCTGCATCTCGATGACCACGCCGGCGCCGGCCAGCAGCGAACGGGCGCGCTGCTGGCCGACATCGTAGCGGCGCGAGACCATGGCCAACGGCGTGTCGTCGCTGCTGATGCCGGCCAGGGCCTGGTCGCTGTAGCCAAGCACCGTTGACGGCGTCACCTTCACATTAGGCACCGTGTCCGGTTCGGCGATGGCGTTGCGGATCAGAGTGACGAAACGCGACTTGCCGACGCCGTTGCGGCCGAGCAGCACGATGCGGTCGCCCTGGCAGATGTGGCGCTTGCCGGTTTTGAACAGCAGCGCGCCGTCGGGCGTTTCCACCGCCTCGTCGTCGAGCGTGATCAGCACCTTGGCGTGGGTACCGCGGTTGGCCAGCCGGATCGCGCCGGCCGATTTCTCGCGATGCGCCGATACCGCGGCGTCTTCCAGCTTCTCCGCCCGCTCCCTGAGCTGCTTGGTTTTCACCGTCAAAAGGTCACTGCCGGAATTGATGCCGATGTTGTTGAGCTTGGCGGCCTGCTTGCGCAGCTGCTGGGCAACCTTCATGTCGCGTTCGAACCGGCGCGCCGTCGAAGCGTCGAGGTCGTCGAGGGCCTGTCTTGCCCGCGAATAGGGCAGCGCAAACACCGGCGATTCCTCCGGGCGCAGGAACAGCGTGCGGTTGGTGACGGCGTCGAGAAAGGCGCGGTCGTGGCTGGCGATCACCACCGGCACCTCACGCGGCAGCGCGTTCAGCCAGGTCTCCAGCTGGCTGATCTTGGCGAGGTCGAGATGGTTGGTCGGCTCGTCGAGCAAAAGCACATCTGGCTCGGTGACCCAGATGCGGGCGATCAGCGCCAGACGCTGCCAGCCGCCGCTCAGCGCCTGCATCGGCCGCTCGCGCATCGGCTCGGGCACGTCCAGCGAGTCGAGCACCACGTCGACCCGCCACATCTCGCTGTCGGCCTGCTCGGGCGGCAAGGCATCGGCCACCACCTGGTGGAAGGTGCGGCCGAGCAGGGCAGGAGGGACGGACTGCTCGACATGGCCGACGCGCAGGCCGCGGGTACGCGAAATGTCGCCGGAGGTCGGCTCCATCACGCCGGTCAGGCATTTGAGCAAGGTCGACTTGCCGCGACCGTTGGCGGCAACGATGCCCAGCCGGTCGCCGGTGCCGATGGTGAGGTCGAGGTTGGAAAACAGCGGCGCACTCATGGTGACGCCGAGGGATTTGAGGCTGATCAGGGCCATTGTGATTTCTCTGGTCTGGCCGGAAAGTCCGGCTGATGCACTTTGACGGTGCGCGTAGCGGCCATCAGGCTCGGCTTTGCGCACCACGAAGGGCAGACCAAAAAAATCGAAGCGGGAAAAACCCGGACCGTCCCTGGTCAGCCCTGCAAGCAAGCTCGCAGGGCAGAAATCGGGCCACGCTGACGATGGTGACGAAAAAACGTAAACACGTGAGCCCTCCTTTCGAGACGTTCGAGTATAGTGTCGGATTACACCAAGGGCGGTGATGATGGCAAGGCTACGCCTTCACCGGCGCGGATGGGAGAGAATTTGACGCGGATGGGAGCTCGAATAAGGTACAGCCTTTACAAATCATGCAAAGCCCGATGTATATGCCAACCCACGCTAACCATTTATGGGCGTTGAATCCTATTGAGAAGATCTGCAATGAATTACGAAATAAATCAGGGCGAATATATATCAATATTCGAAACTATCCGTAAATGTTCTACAAATAATATTCGATTCAGATATACGTGGATCACATTGGTATCAGCTTCGCCTTTGTATACGGAAAATATTCTTTCAAGGGTCAATGAAAATTCTATGGTAACCAAGGAGGAATTTCTTCTTCTGGAAGAATACGTCCTGCAAATTATTAGCCTCTGTGCGATAGCAGATGATGGCTCCGTCTTGGTTGATTTTGATCGAGAATAGACGGATTGGCCTAACCAACGTGCTGGCTGACCGTCTTTCCGAAACGGTGACATTGGCAGCTTGCAGGCTAAACCAACCACCGATGCTCTATCGATCTGGCTCCGTTTTTCGAAGGGTGGCTACTTTCCTGGCCGCCCGGTCTTGCCCGGCCGACGCTTTTCGCGGCGGGCGTCGCCTGGGTCTTCGTAGGAGCCGATGCCGGTGCGCTGGCGGACGAACGGTTTAGGGGAATCGTCGCGTTCCTTCGCGCCCCCCTCTGTCCTGCCGGACATCTCCCCCACAAGGGGGGAGATCGGCTGTGGCTTGGCCGGCACTTTTCCTTCGACGGGCTTTTCGGTGCGGCGCACGGTCATCTCGTCGAGCGAGTTCTTCTTGAACAGCGGCTTGGTGGCATCGCCCGGAATGCCGAAATCGGAGCCGTGCGCTTCGGATGCCGTCTGTTTCTTGAACAGCGAACGCGAGACGGCGCCGGCCGGTGTCGGCATGTCGGTGCCGGGCCCCATGTCGTCGATCGAGGGTTTGGCGAACATCGGCTTCTTCACCGGCACGGCGCCATCGGCGCCCATCTCGTCTAGATCGGGCTTGCGGAAGAGGTTGGACCGGGCAGCCTTGGCCGCCTCTTCGGCGGCGCGGGCTTCATCGAGTTTGCGGAAACGCTCCTGTTCTTCAGCTGTGCGATGCTTGGCCACGCCCTTGTTGTGCTTGCCCTTCTCGCGACCCGAAACCGGGCTTTCCATGTCGGCATATTTCGCCAGCGGGTCTTCCGAGATCGACAGCTCCATCTCGCGCAAGCGCTTGATCTCGTCGCGGATGCGGGCAGCCTTCTCGAAGTCGAGATTGGCGGCCGCGTCGCGCATCTGCTTTTCCATGGCGTCGAGATGGGCCTTGAGATTGTTGCCCATCATGGCGCCGGCGCTGTCGGTGAACTGCGAGATGTCGGCGCGGACGTGGTCCTTCTCGTAGACCGAATCCAGAATGTCGGAGATGCGCGACTTGACCGATTCCGGGGTGATGCCGTTGGCCGCATTCCACTCCATCTGCTTTTCGCGGCGGCGGTTGGTCTCGGCCATTGCCCGCTCCATCGAGCCGGTGATCTGGTCGGCATAGAGGATGACCTTGCCGTCAACGTTTCTGGCGGCGCGGCCTATGGTCTGGATCAGCGACGTCTCCGAACGCAGGAAGCCCTCCTTGTCGGCATCGAGAATGGCGACGAAGCCGCATTCGGGAATGTCGAGGCCTTCGCGCAGCAGGTTGATGCCGACCAGCACGTCGAAGGCGCCGAGGCGCAAATCCCTAAGGATCTCGATGCGCTCCAGCGTATCGATGTCGGAGTGCATGTAGCGGACGCGAATGCCTTGCTCATGCAGATATTCGGTCAGGTCCTCGGCCATGCGCTTGGTCAGCACCGTGACCAGCGTGCGGTAGCCGGCGGCGGTGGTGTCGCGGATCTCGCCGACGACATCGTCGACCTGACTCTTGGCCGGGCGGACCTCGACCGGCGGGTCGATCAGCCCGGTCGGGCGGATGACCTGCTCGGCAAAGACGCCGCCGGACTGCTCCATCTCCCAGCCGCCGGGCGTCGCCGAAACTGCGACCGAGAGCGGTCGCATGGCGTCCCATTCCTCGAAGCGCAGCGGACGGTTGTCCATGCAGGACGGCAGGCGGAATCCATACTCCGCCAGCGTCGCCTTGCGCCTGAAGTCGCCGCGATACATGCCGCCGATCTGCGGCACGGTGACGTGGCTTTCGTCGACGAAGACCAGGGCGTTGTCGGGGATGTATTCGAACAAGGTCGGCGGCGGATCGCCCGGCTGGCGCCCGGTGAGATAGCGCGAATAATTCTCGATGCCGGCGCAGGAGCCGGTCGCTTCCAGCATCTCCAGGTCGAAGCGGGTGCGCTGCTCAAGCCGCTGCGCCTCCAGCAGACGGCCAGCCTTTTCAAGCTCTTGCAGGCGCTGCTTGAGTTCTTCCTTGATCGACTTGATGGCTTGATTCAAGGTCGGGCGCGGCGTCACATAGTGCGAGTTGGCGTAGATCTTCACGCTCTTCAGCTCGCCGGTTTTCTGGCCGGTGAGCGGATCGAATTCGGTGATCGCCTCGATCTCGTCGCCAAACATCGAAATGCGCCAGGCGCGGTCCTCAAGGTGGGCCGGGAAGATCTCGATCGTATCGCCGCGGACGCGGAACGAGCCTCGGACGAAGTTGATGTCCTGGCGCTTGTATTGCTGGGCGACGAGGTCGGCGAGCAGCGCGCGCTGGTCGAGCCGGTCGCCGATCTGCATCTGGAAGGTCATCGCTGTATAGGTCTCGACCGAGCCGATACCGTAGATGCAGGACACCGAGGCGACGATGATGACGTCGTCGCGCTCGAGTAGCGAGCGGGTCGCCGAGTGGCGCATGCGATCGATCTGCTCGTTGATTGAAGATTCCTTCTCGATGAAGGTGTCGGTGCGCGGGACGTAGGCTTCCGGCTGGTAGTAGTCGTAATACGAGACAAAATACTCCACCGCATTGTCGGGGAAGAATTTCTTGAACTCGGAATAGAGTTGCGCGGCCAGCGTCTTGTTGGGCGCCAGGATCAAGGCAGGGCGCTGCGTTTCCTCGATCACCTTGGCCATGGTGAAGGTTTTGCCCGAGCCGGTGACTCCGAGCAGCACCTGGGTGCGGTCGTTGTTGTCGACGCCTTCGACGAGATCCTTGATCGCGGTCGGCTGGTCGCCGGCCGGCTCGAAATCCGATACCATCTTGATTGCGATGCCGCCTTCGGATTTTTCCGGGCGGGCAGGGCGGTGCGGCGTCCACAACACGCCGTCCTTGTGCAGCGGGTTGCCGGATTCGATCAGCGCCGACAGGGCGGCCACCGTAGCGGTGACGCCGCTCGAGGTCATGGTCTCGGCGTCTTCCAGCGAAATGTCGAGACCGGCGACCGGGTTGAGGCCGGCTGCCGTGCGTTCGCGCGCCGTGGCTGCGCCGCCCATCGAGGTGCCGCGCGCCGTGCGTCCGGGCGCGGCGGAGCGCTCGGGTATCTTTTTCGCTGCCTTTGGCGATTTGCCGTCCTTGCCGGAGAGGCGTCCTTCCTTCTCGGCCTCCTGCTCGATCTGCTCCGCCCAGCCGGCAATCGAGCCGGTGAGCGGCGTACCGGTGAAATCGGCCTGCGGCGCCTCGGCGAAGCCACCCTTGTGCAGGGGCTCCGAGGCATCGAGGAAATCGGTCAGCGGGCTGCGCCGCTTGGCCGGCGAAGCGCTGTTATCACCCACCGTCGAGGGCGTCTTTTTATCAGGGAGTTTGGCCATGCCCCAAATATGGGCAGAGTCCGCCAAAATGGAAAGGGTGCAGTGGCGAGGCGCGGAATGCGAACCGAGGCTCCTGACACAAGGCTGTCAGGAGCGCTGGCACGACTGTCCTCAGTTGAACCACAGCGCAAAGGTCAAAAACCCGGCGCCGCCGAACTGACGCTGGATCTGGTCGAAATCGCTGCTGGTCACGATCTCGCCTTCTTCGAGGTAGGGCGCGATGGCCGGGCCGGTGATGGACAGCACGAGGTCGAAGGGCTTTGGCTCTTCGAAGAAGCGCTTCATGTTGATGCCCTTGCCGGTGCTGGCCGTGATGCGGAAATGCGGCAGCAGCTTGCGGCCTTCCAGCAGGTCCTCGGCCATCGTCAAGGTGGCGAGCCAGGCCTCGACCTGCTCCTCACCGACTTCGAGGCCGGTAAGCGGGTTCTCGCCCTTCTGCTGCGGTCCTGGCAACCATTCGCGATCATTGTCGGTCTCTGCGCGGATCGCCTTCCAGTCCTCGCGCGACAGCTGGATCATTTCCAGGAGATGGCGGCGCGCGGCCTGCCGGCGTTCCGGCTCGACCACCGGCCAGTTGACGAGATGCACCATCGAGATGAAATCCGCGATGCGCCATTCCGACGAGAAGATGCTGCTGCCCATGTCGCCGGCCGGCGGCACCAGGACATCCTGCAACGGCAGTTTGGCGTGCGGGAACAGCATGTGGAACGAGCCGTCGAACATGGTCCTGAAATCGTGCGCCAGCCAGAAATCGGCCTGCGCCATCAGGAACTCGGCATAGCCCTGCAGCCAGTAACCGTCGGCACGGTCGAAGCGGAAGGCGAGCGCCGGCGCGGTATCGTCGGGTGCGATGCCGCCGCGCGACAGCGAGGCCATGATGGCAGCCATGCTTTCGTCCGGCGCGATGGCGCCGTCTTCGTTGAGATCGATGCCGACGTGGGTGAGGTCAATGACCATGCCGATATCGGCATCCGCCGGTACAGAGCGCAGCGTGGCGGCGGATTTCTCCAGCCGGTCGCGGAAGGCGACCAGGATGGCGCGGAACTGCTCGTAGGTCAGCGGTTCGGGACTGGGATTGTCGGGGACCGGAAGCCGCATCAGCGGCAGCATAAAGGATTGCGGGCTTTCGAAATCGTGACGGTGCAGGCCGCCGCCAAGGATTTCCAGCGCGGTGAAGAATTCGCCAGCGCCGGCGGCATAGGCCGCTGCCGGATCGCCTGATGCCGCGGCTTCGAGCGCGGTCAGCGCGGCATTGCGGTCGGACACGGTTTTCGCCTCGAATAGCGCGGTTGCCGCTTCGGGCACCGCGGCGCGGGCGGAAGATATCGGCAGCAACAGAAGAAGGGCGGACGCCAGCAGGCCTGCAAAACGTGTCATCTCATTCCTCCACTATGTCATTGCGCAGACATTACACGCATTTGGCGTCGTGTCTGCCGGCGGCAAGGACTGACGGTCGACACTTCCCGGGCAGACCGTCTACACAAGCCAACCGACTGAGCAAACGATTGGGCGTCGCGTGTCGAACTATCCACTTTCCTACAAACTGTCATGGCTGCCGCGCTTCCTGAAGCCGTCGCTCGGCGGCGATGTCAGGGACTTTGCGCCGATCGCGGCCACAACCATCATCGATCCGCCGCCCGGACGGAAGGTGAGGTTGGCTTTCGTCGGCGACATTTCGGCGGTGGCAAACAGCAGCGCGCCGGAGTGCGATCCTGATATCGCAAAGCTGCTGGCGTCGGCCGATCTGGTGATCGGCAATTGCGAGAGTCCGGTTGTGGAGAGGCCGAGCGCAGCGCTTGGCACGCGGCTTGGCACGCACCATGCGATGAGCGAGCGGTTTCTCGCGGAGGCGCTGGCCGCCGTCGGCATCGCGCGCGAAAGACTGGTGTTGTCGCTGGCCAACAATCATGTGCTCGACCAGGGTATCGCCGGTTTCGACGAGACCGTTGCGGCGCTGAAACGGCTCGGCATCCGCACCATCGGCACCGCGAAAAAAGGACCTGTCGAGCAGGTCAAGGCCGGGCCGCTGACGATCGGCTTTACCGCCTTCACGCTGTGGCGCAATGCCAACGCTGTATCGTTCAACGAGCGTGTGTCGATGCAAAGCGATCCGGCGGCATGGGCAAAGGTTGCGGCGGGCAAGAGCATCGATCTACGCTGTGCCATTCCGCACTGGGACTGGGAGTTCCGGCATTTTCCGCGCCCGCAAACACGGGCGCTGGCCAGGCTGCTCGCCGCGCATGGCGTCGGACTGATTGCCGGACACCATGCCCATGTCGTGCAGCCGGTGCAGTGGGTCGGCAAGACGCTTGTCGCCTATGGGCTCGGCGACTTCCTCGGCACCGCCTTGGCGCGTCAGCCGTGGCCTGGCCGCATCGGCGGCATTTTCGTCGTCGATGTCAGCGCCGACCTCGGCAAGCGCGGCACCATCGCCGGCTACCGGATGCATCCCTTCATGCGGCTGCGCGCCGGCGGGCATGAGCGGTTGGTCCCGATCGAGGCGCTCACCGGCCCGATGAAGGGCAAGGTCGAGGCCCGGCTGAAGGCGATTTTCGGAGACTGACGACTTTCCGCAAAAGCGGCTATCATGGATGCAATCAAGCTTGCGAGGGGGCGATGGAAACAGCGGATTTCATGCCTGATGAAACGGTCGTCGCCGGCATCAGGAAGAACATCGAAACCTATGAGGCGGGACGCGCTTCGGCCTACCGGCAGGTGCGCTGGCGGGTGCCGATGTTTCTGGGGCTGCTGCTGGTCTTCGTCGCGCTGGTGGCCTGGCTGTTCAACAAGGTCGCCGACGCCAATGAGCAGTGGTTCTCGACACCGCATGTGTTTCTCTATATCGGCGGCTTCTTCGCGGCGTTGCTGCTCTATTTCCTGGCGATGAGACCGGCAACGCGGCTGCAGCAATCGTTCCGCGACACGCTGCTGCCGATCATCTTCGGCTTTATCAAGGATGTTCGCTACCAGCAGGGCGTGACGCCGAATTCCTTCGACCGGCTGCCGCGCTCCGTGGTCGGCGCCTTCAACCGGCAGAGCTTCGACGACATCGTATCCGGCCGCTACGAGGAGTTTCCGTTCGAGCTTTACGAGGCGGAGTTGCGCCAGGGCACGGGCAAAGGCTCGTCGACGGTCTTCAAGGGCGTCATCGTCGCCTTCGAGACGATCACGCCGTTCCCCGGCACATTGGTGGCGACGCGGCGCAGCAATGCGGTCGTTGGTTTCTTCCGCGGCATCTTCGCCGGCAAGATGCAGGAACTGTCGAGTGGTGATCCCCTGCTCGACGGCGACTATGAATTTCGCACCGACAATGTCGCCGCCGCCAAGCCGCTGGTGGCTGGACGGCTGGCGCAGGCGTTGAAATGGCTGCATGAAACATGGGGTGATGATCCGGCGCGGGTGGCGCTCAACGGCAGCGACGGTTTCCTGCTTTTGCCGCAGCCGAAGAATTTTTTCGAGCTGCCCGCCATTTCCGTGCCGCTCGATTACACCAGGCATATCGCACCGATGATCGCCGATATGGGCTCGATCCTGGCGACGGCTGCGCTGGTGCGCAAGATCGGCGCGACGGATGGCGAGGTGGTGGCAAGCTAGGCTGCCATCCTCTGCGACTAGATCGGCGTTCTATCCGAAACGACATTCCATTTTTCGCCGGGATATTCGGCCTCACCCACTCCTCGGCGTCAGCAGTCGAAACCGTCTGGAGTTTTCAACGGCAGTGCGGCACTGTGGTATGGTCCGAACGGCGCGGCCGCTCACAATCCGCTGGGCACCAGGCCTGACAGCCAGTCCGCCGATCGCTTGGCCATGCCGACCGTTGCCGACGCGGCGCGGTCGAGGTCGGTCTTGACCAACGCATAGCCGTTTTGGGTACGGTAGAGAACGCCGGTTCCGCCATCGACCACTTGCTCATAGGCGACAGGTCGGGCTGCCGCTGCTTCCATGGCCGTCGTCGGCGAGCCGACGGGAACGCTCGGCCGACGGCTCAATTCCGGCGGCAACGGGTTTTCTTCAGATTGAACGTTCCGGCTGGCCGGCTTCAGTTCCGGACGAGATGCGGTCGCTGCCAATTGTGAAGAGGATGCCGAGCCCTTGGTGCGGCAGATGCCGGAGACCAGCGGATAGTTGAAGTTCTTCTGGTGCAGCATCTGGCTTTTCATCGCCGCTTCGCAGTCGGCGATGGTCGCCCACTTCGCCGGCGTCTCGCCGATATATTCGCAAAGCTTGGCGTCGCAGTCGCAGCCGACGATGGTCATGGCGACAAGGGCGGTCTTGATCACGGTCTTGTCCTTCGGATTGCCCCCCGGCAGCCACCCCCTCCATCGCGCGCGAACAAGGCGGGATTTTGGCCACGGTCGCGGAATGAGCCAGCGATGCGGTTTCGAGGGGTGTGGGGCGCCCAAAAGACAGTCGGCGCCGGGATTTCTCCCAGCGCCTCCCTGTCAGATCAGGACACGGTCGCGGCAGCAACTTCCGTAAAGTCGTCGCGCCATGCCGGCCTTGATTTTGACGGCCCTGCCAGTCACCACCCGAAGGCGATGCCCGTTCCAGGCCACGCCGTTCTCCACCCTTGCGAGCTTCGCTCAGCGTGCCATCGAAGGTTTTGCCGTCCTTCATGGCAGCATCGGTCCGCCGTCGGCGTTCGCACGCTTTCCGCGGCCCCGTAGGTCTCGGCATCCGTCCCTCGAACAGGCAAGCCTGCTCTCGTTTCGGGCCGTACGGGCCTCAGGAAATCCGCCTTTTCGCTTTGCCTTTCGGCGTGGCGATCGGTAGCCGCCTGAGATGAGTTGAACTTACGCCGGGTAAGGGTTTTGGGGAATGGGGGCGAGCCTGTGGATAACGGGATTATCGGGGATGGTTTGCCACGAACCCCGGAATCTTTGTGGCTGCTGCTGTAGACAGCCTTCCCCGCCTTTTTGACGCTCCAAATCGGCTGCGCCCCTTGCTCCGGCGGTCGGCACGGGTTTCAATGCCGGCAAAGGACTTTGCGGCCACCGCGTCCCGCCGTCCTTTTGGGGAGGCGTCGTTGAAAGTCGGGGTGGTGCTCAATCCGATTGCCGGTGGCGGCCGGCTGAAACGGCATTGGCCGGAGGTCGCCGCTTCGTTGAAAAGCCATTTCGGCGATTTCGAGCTGCGCGAGACGCAGGCCGAGGGTGATGCCGAAAGGCTGGCGCTCGACCTCGCGGCCAGCGGTTTCGATCTGGTGATCGCGGCCGGTGGCGACGGCACCGCCAGCGAGGTGGCCGACGGATTGCTGCAGGTATTCGATGAGAGTGGCCGAACATCCGAGCTCGGCTTGCTGCCTTGTGGCACCGGCATCGACTTCGCACGCGGGCTCGGCCTGCCGAAAGAGGTGGACGCGGCGCTGAAACGGATCGCCGAGGCGAAGGCGCGCAAGGTCGATGCGGGGCGCATCTGCTACATCGATGATCATGGCGCGCTGGCCAGCCGTCACTTCATCAACATCGCCAGCCTCGGCCTGTCTGGCGCCACCGACCGCGCGGTGAATGCCGACAAACGCAAGGGCAAGATGTCGGCCAAGGCGCTGTTTTTCTGGCGCACCGTGGTCGAGTTCATCCGCTACCGCTTCCAGGACGTTAGGATCACCGTCGATGATGGCGCGCCTGTCGAGGCGCGCATGGCGCTGGTGGCAGTCGCCAATGGCAAATTCTTCGGCGGGGGCATGATGATCGCGCCGGACGCCGAGCTCGCTGACGGCCAGTTCGACATCGTCATCCTGCGCGCGGCCGGCAAGCTGAAGCTGATCTGGGACATTCGCCTGCTCTATGGCGGACGGCATCGCAACCATCCGGCCATCACCATATTGCGTGGCAGGAAAGTGGTGGTCGAACCGCTCGGCGACGCCGAGAGAAATGGCGCGCTTGTCGATATAGATGGCGAGTCACCGGGGCGGATACCGGCCACCTTCGAGATTTTGCCGGGAGCGCTGACGCTCAGATATTGAATCAAGTGCCTCAGGGGCTGATTCTGAAGGCCGGACTAAACCTCTGAAGGCGTTGGCTAAATATTTGCCGGCTAGGTTTCAAGTTTGACCGGGAAGCCGGGGGCGCGCAGGTCGGTGCCGACGGCGTCCTCGAGCAATTTGACGATCTGGGTCGACCAGGCGCTGCCGCCATAGGCCGCTTTACCCTGCTCGAAAATCGCGTTGACGCGTGCGGCAAGATCGAGCGGCACGCCGGATTGTTCGGCCATGCGAAGCGCAAAGCCGAGATCCTTCAGCGCGAGGTCCATCGTGAAGCCGATGTCGTAGGAGCCGTTGAGGATAAGCTGGCTTTCGGTCTCGTGCACGAAGCTGTTGCCGGAGGAAGCGACGATGGCGTGGTAGGATTGGGCAAGGTCGAGCCCGCCCTGCTTGGCCAGCATCAGCGCCTCGCCGGCGGCGACGAGATGGATGAAGGCGAGCATGTTGGTGATGACCTTGATCACCGCCGCCGAACCGATCGGCCCCATCAGAAACGACTTCGCGCACATCGCCTCGATGGCCGGTCGGTGCCGTTCGTAGAGGTCGGCGTCGCCACCGACCAGCGCAGTGATTTTGCCGACCGCCGCCAGATGCACGCCACCAGTGACCGGGCACTCCAGCGTCTCGACGCCCTTGTCCGAGGCGAGGGCGGCAAGTCGCAGAATCTCGTCGCGGCCGTTGGTCGACATCTCGATCCAAGTGCCGCCTTTGGGCAGACCTTCGAGCAGCCCGCCCGGCCCGGCCAGCACGGCTTCGCTGACCTTGGGCGAGGGCAGGCAAGAGATGGCATTGCCGGCCTGCGCTGCCGCTTCTGCAGGGCTGGCTGCCGCCGTCGCGTCGAGCGCCACCAGGCGCTCGACGGCGGCGGGGTCGCGGTCGAAGACGGTGACGGCAAAGCCGTTGCGAAGCAGGCTGGCGGCAAGGTTGCCGCCGAGATGGCCAAGGCCGATGAAGGCGTAGCGCTCGCTCACGGCATCAGCGGCGTCTGCATCATCTGAAGATGCAAATCCTTGCCGGTGTAAGGGTGTGCATCGCAGACCGCTTCGTTGAGCTCGACGCCGAGGCCCGGCTCTTTCGAGGGGATGACATTGCCGTCTTGCCACTCGATCTTCTTCTTCAACAGCGTGGCGTGGAAGCCATCCCACTGTTTCAGCGATTCCAGGATCAGGAAGTTGGGCAGCGTCACCGCCAGCTGGATGTTGGCCGCACCCACGATCGGTCCGCAATAGCAGTGCGGCGCCACCTGGATGTGGTAGGCCTCGGCCATCGCCGCGATCTTCTTGGTTTCCAGAATGCCGCCGGAGCGGCCAAGGTCCGGCTGCAGGATGGTCGCGGCGCGGTTCTCGATGACGCGGGCGAATTCGAACTTGGTCGTCAGCCGCTCGCCGGTGGCGATCGGGATGGAGGTGCCGCGGGCGACCTGCGCCATTACTTCGGGCATGTCAGGCGGCACCGGCTCCTCGAACCACAAGGGATCATAGGGCTCGATGGCGCGCGCCATGCGCAGCGCGCCGGACGCGGTGAACTGGCCGTGCGTGCCGAACAATATGTCGGCGCGGGTGCCGACCGCTTCGCGGATCGCCTTGATCATGCGGGTGGAGACATCGATGTCGATGAGGCGCGGCTGGTGGCCGTCAAAGGCGGTGTAGGGACCGGCCGGGTCGAGCTTGACGGCGTTGAACCCCTGCTCGACATATTCGAGCGCGCAAGCCGCCGCCATTTCGGGGTCGTTGTAGACGTTCCTGCCGTCCGGCGCGTCTTCCGAATGGACGCTGCCGGTGTGCGGATAGAGATAGGTGTAGGAGCGCAGCGTCTCGTGCACCTGGCCGCCGAGCAATTTGTAGACCGGCTTGTCGGCTTCCTTGCCGACAATGTCCCAGCAGGCCATTTCGAGTGCGGAAAAACAGCCCATGCCGGTAACGTCAGGGCGCTGGGTGAAACCGGACGAATAGGCGCGGCGGAAGAAGTTCTCGATGTCGTGCGGATCGTGGCCGATGAGGTAGCGCTCGGCCATGTCCTCGACGAGTTTGGCCGTGATGTGCGCCGAGAAGGTGGCGTTGTAGGCCTCGCCATAACCGACGACGCCACCATCGGTGGTGAGCTTGACGAAGATGAAATACTTGCCGCCGATGCCGGGCGGCGGATTGCCGACAACCCAGGTCTTGACGTCGGTGATCTTCATTTTTGGTCCTCCAGAACCAGTTCGGCGCCCTTCCATCCGGTCAGAACAGAGGCGGCGTTGGTGTTGCCGGTAATGTTGGCGGGAAAGATCGAGGCGTCGATGACGCGCAGGCCTTCTAGACCATGGACTATCAGGCGAGGGTCGACCACCGCCTGCCCGGCATCGGGACCCATGCGGCAGGTCGAGACCGGGTGGTAGACGGTGCCCGAGCGTTTCCTGAAATCCGCGATCAGGTCAGCGTCGGAGCTGATCGACGGCCCGGGCAAAACCTCTTCGGCGATGATTTCGGTCATGGCGGGCATCGAGGCGATCTTGCGCACGAATTTCACCGCCGCCAGCATCTCGTCGACATCGGCATTGGTGGAATAGGCATTGGCGACAATCCTGGGATAGTCGCGCGGACTGCTTGAGCGGATCATGATCTCGCCGCGGCTCGACGGGCGGCAGTTGGACAGGCCGATGGAAAAGCCCGGCCACGGATCCGGTGTCAGGATCGGCCGCTCGCCGCTCTTCGGAATGACGGTCGAGAAGGCTTGGAAATAAAGCTGCATGTTGGGCCGTGAGAACGTCGGGTCGGTGCGGAAGAAGCCGCCGCCATGGTTCATCGACAGCGACAGCGGGCCGGAACGGGTGAGGATGTATTGCATACCGACCAAGAGCTTGCCCCACCACGGCCGCAGGATCTGGTTGAGCGTCGGCACCTCGCCCTTGAACGTGTAGTTGATGCCGACATGGTCCTGCAGATGCGCACCGACATTTTCGTTGGCGTGAACGACCGGGATGCCGAGGCCTGCAAGCAGCGCCGAAGGGCCGACGCCGGAAAGTTGCAGCAGCTGCGGTGAGTTGATGGAGCCGGCGGACAGGATGACCTCGCGGCCGCACCGCGCCGTCTTGGTCTCACCGTTCTGCAGATACTCGATGCCGACGGCTCGCTTGCCCTCGAACAGAATTTTGCTCGCCAGCGCGTTGGTCTCGACGCGGACATTCGCGCGTTTCATCGCCGGACGCAGGAAGGCGCGCGCGGCCGACATGCGGCGACCACCCTTGGTCGAGATCTGGTAGATGCCGACGCCTTCCTGGACAGCGCCGTTGAAGTCCGGGTTGAGCGGCAGGCCTGCCTGCTGGCCGGCGGCGAGGTATCGCCTGGTCAGCGGATGGACGGTGTTTGTGCAATCGCTGATGTGCAACGGCCCGCCGGTGCCCCGCCATGCGTCGGCGCCGGCCTCATTGTCCTCGAGCGCCTTGAAGGAGGGCAACAGATCGTCATAACCCCAGCCGGGATTGCCGGCATCGCGCCAATCATCAAAGTCCTCGCGCGCGCCGCGAATCCAGACCATCGCGTTGATCGAGCTCGAGCCGCCAAGCAGCTTGCCGCGCGGCCAGTGGTCGACATTGCCGGCCAGGCCGGGATCCGGCTCGGGCTTGTAGTTCCAGTTGACCGCCGGGTCGAAGAAAGTCTTGCCGTAGCCGAGCGGCATTTGCACGTAAAAGCGGCGGTCGGTGCCGCCGGCTTCCAGCACCAGAACGGAAAAGCGGCCCGACGCCGACAGTTTGTCGGCGAGAACCGAGCCGGCCGAGCCGGAGCCGACGACGATGAAGTCATAAGTCTGCATGAACGTGGACGGCTCCGGAAAACTGGCCGCAGCCTAGACGCGGCAGGCTCGCCGCGTCGCCGCGCCTTCCGGCATGCGTTGTGAAAAATGCGACCGGGAGACGCCTGGCTCGGAAAAGCCATCACGGAACCGACATTGCGCCGCCGGCCGACACGTCGCGTTGACCTGTCGGCGCCGTGACGCTACGGGATCGAGGGCAATCGTTTCAGGGGATTTGGCGCATGGTGCACTACGCGGACGGCCGGCCGATCGGCGATCTGACCTTGCGCACGCTTGCCATGCCGGCGGATGCCAATGCGGCCGGCGATATCTTTGGCGGCTGGGTGATGGCGCAGATGGACCTGGCCTGCGGCATCCGCGCCGCCGAGCGCGCCAAGGGCCGCGTGGTGACGGCGGCGGTCAAGGAGATGTCCTTCGCCAAGGCGATGAAGATCGGCGACACGCTGTGCATCTACACCCACGTCGAGCGCGTCGGCCGCACCTCGATGACGCTCAAGGTGGAAGCCTGGGCGCAGCGCTATCTCTCCGACCTGATGGAGAAGGTCACGCACGCCGATTTCGTCATGGTGGCGCTGGATAGCGACGGCAAGCCGAAGCCGATTCCGACGGAAAGCTGACGTTCGATTCTGCCAACCCTGGGACCTTTGTAACATCCCCCGCGCGGGCGATGCGCTGCGCGACATCCAATGGTTGCCTTGGTCTCCGATTCTGCGGATGGCGGAGGGAAGACAATGCGTCAACATATGCTGAACGGCTGGCTCGTGGCGGCCCTTGTCGCAGTGATCTGTCTGCTTGGCACGACCGCCTATACCGAGATCAGGAACGAGCTTCCAAGCATCGCCTGCATGCATGACCGGACCGTCGGCGACCAGCGGACTGCCCGGCGGGCTGCAAACGTCCAGACGTGTAGCGCTGTGTGTTGCAGCACCCTCGCACCAAAGGCCTGAGGGCCCCTCAGCGCAAGACGCTTGTCAGCCTCAAACGATGATGCGCCGCGAACCAAACGCTGCCGTTGGTCGTGACGGCGTGCAAGGCGACTCGGTTGAACCCGAACCGTGTCTTCAAGAGCAAAACCCTTGCGCAGCAAGGCTTTCACCCGTTCAAACCGTCGAATTTCGCGCGTGCTTCCTGAACTCTGCTGGTGTTCTTGCGCGCCCAGAGACCGAGCGCGCCGACCGGCACCAGCAGCTCGTGGCCGAGCTCTGTCAGCTCATAATCGACGCGCGGCGGGATCGTCGGGAACACGGTTCGGGTGACGAAGCCATCGCGCTCCAGACCGCGCAAAGTGGTGGTCAGCATCTTCTGCGAAATGCCGCCGACAGCAGCGCGCAATTCATTGAAACGCAACGGCCCGGCGCCGAGCTTGCCGACGACCAGGACAGTCCATTTGTCGCCGATGCGCTGCAGGATTTCCGAGACGGCGCGACAGTCTTCGGTGTTGTGCGGGTGCCTCAGTAACAAAACGGTGCCTCCTTGCGCAGTGGTTTGACAGTATCTCATATAGCGCCGGTATCCAAACGATACCAGCTTTTACATATATGGAGAGCCCCATGTCCAAGCCCAAAATCGCCATCGTCGTCGGGTCGACCCGTGCCGCCCGCTTCGCCGACGTGCCCGCCCAGTGGATCGCCAAGATCGCCAAGGCGCATGCCGACATCGATGTCGAGATCGTAGACCTGCGCGACTGGCCGCTGCCCTTCTTCGACGAGGTCGCTTCGTCCGCCTGGGCGCCGTCGCAGAACGAAGTGGCGCAGCGCTGGCAGAAGAAGGTCGCCGAATTCGACGGCTTCATCTTCACCGCTGCCGAATACAATCACGGCCCGACGGCCGTGCTGAAGAACGCCATCGATTACGCCGCCAATGAATGGAACAAGAAGCCGGCCGGCTTCGTCGGCTACGGTAGCGTCGGCGGCTCGCGTGCTGTCGAACATCTGCGCCTTGCCGCCGTCGAGCTGCAGATGGCGCCGGTCAAGTCGGCCGTCCACATCGCCTGGGCCGATTTCCTGGCGGTGCGTCAGGGCGAGAAGAAGCTCGAGGAGATCGAGCATCTGAACCAGGCGGCTACTGCCCTGGTCAATGACGTTGCCTGGTGGGCCCGTGTGCTCAAGGCAGCGCGCCAGGCCGACGCGATTGCCGGCGAAGCCCAGGCAGCCTGAGTGTCTGGATCATCCTCCCAAGGATAACATCTCCCAGAAGGGCGGCGCTTGCGCCGCCTTTTTTCATTTGCAGGAAGCAGTGGCCGCCTTCACAGCCAGCCGCCGGAAAACCCGGCCCGGCGCAGTCCGGTGGCGATGGCAGGCACCCGGCGCATCAGATGCCAGAGGAAGTCCGACCGGTAATTCTCGATCATCAGGGCAATCGGCCCCTGATTGATGCCGACATGGTCTGGCGACACCCAGCCGCAGGCGCGGCCGTCGGCGGCGGCGATCGTCGGGTTGAAGCTTGCGGCGAAGCCGTAAGGATTGCCTACAAGCAAGTCCATCTCGTGAAAATGGCGCAGCGCCGGCAGCACGATCTCCGGCGCAAAGGGGAGGGAGGCGATCGCGGCCCAAGGCGACAGCGTGCCGTCGTCAGGACCGAAAGGCGCGCCGCGGGCGAGATAGCCGAAGAAGCGGCGGCCATCGAGCCTCATTTCACGCTTTGGCGGGCCGGGGCCGTCGCTGGCGGTGAGACCCCAGCAGTTCTCGCCATAGCCGCTCAATCCCTTCGGATTGCGAATGGCATAGTCACGCTGCAGGTAGGTCGCCTGGCGGCTGTTGTGGAAATAATCGCTGTCGTGGTCGCGCATGAAGGCATCGCGGATGCCGCGAAAATCGATCCAGATATGCGAGAACTGGTGGATGAAAAGCGGGCCGGCATAGACCAGCTCGCGGCCGTAGATTGTCTTCCACTTGTAGGTGGACAGCCATGCCGCATAGCTCTCGGGCGGCAGCGAGTGGGTCGGTGATCCCAATCCAAGCACGAACAGGATCAGCGCCTCATCAAATCCTTCCCAGCGATAGCGCAGGAAGCCCTTTTCGGGCCGCCAGCCATGAGTGACGGTGGCGCCGCCATTTTGTGCCCAGCGCCAGTCGGCGCGGCGGTAGAGCGCATCGGCCAGCCGGCGGATTTCCAGTTCGGATTCATCGTCTTCGCCGAAATAGACGCCGGCGGCCAGAACGCCGGCCAGCAGAAGTGCGGTATCGACCGTGGACAGCTCGCAATTCCAGACGCGGCGGCCGGTCTCCATGTCGAGGAAATGATAGTAAAAACCCTTGTAACCGGTGGCATCAGGCTCCGGTCCATGCGGGGCGTTCCAGAAGAAGCGGAGCGTGGCGAGCGTCCGCTCAATTGCGGCGGCGCGCGTCATGAAACCGCGCTCGACACCGACGGGATAGGACGACAGAGCGAGACCGACGGCGGCTATGCTGGCAGGCGACGCCGACGTGTTGCGGTCGGCGACCAGGCCGTTGGCAGGGTTGGCCTCGTTGAGAAAATACTCGAAGGACAGGCGCTGGATGTCTTGGAGCAACTCGTCATTCAGCGCGTGTTCGTTCGATGCATCCATGACTACCGATATAGAGGCTTTGGCGGCATTTCCCACATTTGCGTCGGATCAATCATAGGTGAGAAAGGCTGACAACGAAACCGACTGCCAGCACCATCTCACTGCAACTGCCGTTCACGATGCTGGCTGTTGCCTGCCTACCACTTCATCTTGAAACCCAACGAGCCGCCGACGGCGTAGCTGTCGCCGGAATCTTCCAGGCTCGAGCGCGCCAGCGCCTCGCCATGGACGGCGTAACGGTCATCGGCCCAGCTCAGCGAGCCACCGAGGCCGAGTCCGCCCCATAGCGGCTGCGCCTTGCTGACCAGCCTGGTGGAGGAGGCTACATCGGACACACCGACATCGGTGCCGTCGAGGAAGTCGTAATAGAGGTTGGCGATGCCATAGACGTGCGAGCGGCTCGACTGACCGGCCTTGTTCTTCCACTCGTTCTCATAGTCGGCCGACAGGCCGAGGCGGCCGGTCAGGCTGTCGCTGCTGCCGTTGGAAACGACGGCGCCGAAGGGATCGGTGAAGGTGTCGAAATCGACCGAGGCATAGCTGAGCTGCGCCTGCGGGGTCAGCGACCATCTGCCTTGAAGAGCGATCTTCTGTCCGGCCTCGATGCCGAGGCCATAGCCGAAGCCGTTGTTGCCGTCGGCGAGGCGTCTGCTCAGCGTCGCGGACTCGAGGTCGCTGTCGAACCAGGTGAGTTGCGCCTGCGTGTCGACATAAAAACCGTTCTTGCCATACCAGGTCAGCGTGCCGCCGACGCCATAGCCGGTCGTGTCGATCGAGCCGACGCCGAACCCCGAGGCGACATCCGACTTCACCGCGCCGTAGTGAACGGTGACGCCGCCGACCACGACGCCAGCTGCCGTTTCGGAGAGCAGGACATCGAGACCCGCCTGCAGCTTCCAGAGGTCGGCATCATAGTCGGTGCCGGTCGTACTCGTGCCGGGATCGAATTGGCTGTGCGCCGCTTCGATGCGGCCCCAGATCGGGTTGCCTGCCTCGGCGCCCGCCGATTGCGGCGCCCATGAGCGGTTGCCGACCCGCTGCTGCAGCGTGCCCGGCCGGTTGAAGCTCTGCAGCACGCCGGCGTAAGCCTCGTAGATCGGAACGGTGGGCGCGTAGAGCGGCGATGTCGGGTCGTCGATCAGCGCGGAGCGCAGATACCAGTCGCCATCGTCCGGCGTCGAGACGCCGTTCTGATAGAGACGGTAGGCATAGGCGCCGGCCACCACGGCCTGGTCGCCCTCGAAGACGTAGTCGCCCTGCAGGTTGAAAGTGCCGGCCGACGCGCCGCCGACATCGATGATCTTGATGCTGTTGACGGTCTGCCCGCCCAACCCGCCAATGCCGATCACCTTGACGTTGGCGGTGCCCGACGTGTCGCCGGTGATGACCAGCTTGTCGGTTGGGGAGGCATCACCGTCGAGTATGGCTTCGATCTCGACCGTGCCGCCGGCGCCGACGAAATTGCCCTGCACCGTCAGCAGGCCGATCGAATTGCCGGGCGCGATCACGCCGCCGGCCTGCAGCGTGGTGTTGCCCACGGTTCCGTTGCCGCCAAGCGCGCCGCCGCTGAGAATGGTGACGGCCGAATTGGCGAGCGAGCCGTTGACCGAGAGCTTGCCGGCCTCGATCGTGGCCGCGCCGCTCAGCGTGTTGATGCCGGTGAGGTTGAGATTGCCGGCACCCCTCTTGGTGAGTGTGCCGGTGCCGTCGATGATGGCGGCAAAGCTGGCATTGGCCGGCTGGTCGAAGACGAGCGCGGCGTCGTTCAGGATGTTGCCGGTGCCGAAGCTCGTTGCCTGGCCGATCAGCGTGCCGGCCGAGACCGTCGTGCCGCCGGCATAGGTGTTGTCGGCGGTCAGGATCGTGGTGCCGGACCCCAACTGGGTCACCGCACCGCTACCGGAGATGGTGCCGGCAAAGGTATAGGTATTCGTGCGGTAGAAGGCGAGGGTGCCATTGTTGGTGACGCCGCCTGTTATCGAGCCAGATGTGCCGCGATTGCCGAGTTGCAAGGTGCCGGCCGAGATCGTCGTGCCGCCGCTGTAGGTGTTGTCGCCGGTCAGGGCCGTGGTGCTGGAACCCTGTTGGACCACGCCGCCGCTGCCCGAGATGACGCCGGCAAGAATCAAGCCGTTGGAGCGGTCCAAGGCGAGGGTGCCGTTATTGGTGACGTTGCCTGTTATCGAACCCGACATACCGCCATTGCCGAGCTTCAGCGTGCCGGCGGAGATCGTCGTGCCGCCGGCGTAGCTGTTGTCGGCCGTCAGGATCGTTGTGCCTGAACCTTGCTGGACCACCGCGCCGCTGCCGGAAATCGTGCCGGCGAAAGTCGCCTCGTTGGAGCGATCGAAGGCTAGGCTGCCGTTGTTGGTCACGTTGCCTGTTATCGAGCCTGACGTCCCGCCATTGCCGAGCTGCAATGTGCCAGCCGAGATCGTGGTGCCGCCGGCATAGGTGCTGTCGCCGGTGAGCACTGTCGTACCGGTGCCGATCTGGTTTGCCACACCGCTGCCGGAGATGATGCCGGCAAAGGTGTAGGTATCGGAGCGGTCGAAGGCGAGGGTTCCGTTGTCGGTCACGTCACCGATGATCGATCCAGTCGTGCCGCCATTGCCGAGCTGCAGCGTGCCGGCGGAGATGGTCGTGCCGCCGTCATAGGTGTTGTCGCCGGTCAGCACCGTCGTGCCGGTGCCGATCTGGTTCACCGCGCCGATGCCGGAGATGGCGCCGGCATAAATGTAGGTGTCGGAGCGGTCGAAGGCCAAAGTGGCGTTGTTGGCGACGTTGCCGAGGATGCTCCCCGATGTGCCGCCATTGCCGATCTGCAACGTGCCCTGGCTGATCGTCCAGCTTTCGGTGGCGGTGTTGTCCGCGGTCAGCGCCCAAGTGCCGCTGCCGGTCTTCTCGAGGATATCGAAGTTCCGGTATTGCCCGGCAGCACCGATCGAACCATCCAGGATCGAGAAGCCCGTTCCGGTGAGCCGAAGGCTATCCGTGGCCGCCGTCGCGTTCGCCACCACATTGCCAAAGATTTGCGAGCCGTCCTGCAGCTCCAGGTGGATTACGCCCGTCGTCGGCGCGACACTCCACCCGATTGCGTCGGCGCCGGCGCCGGCCCGGATTATGCCGCTGTTGACGATATCGATCACGGCGCTGGCGGCGCCCACAATCGCGCTTCCACCGGCGCCGCCCCCTTCGATGGTGCCGGTGTTGATGATCTGGCCGGCGCCGCTTCGCACCAGCATGCCGACGCCTCCGATACCGCCTGCGGTTGGCCCGCCGCGGATGGTTCCGTGATTGGTCAAGGTAGTGGCGGCGCCAGGGCCCCCGAAATCGACGCCAGCACCTCCATTTCCTGTAGCGGCTGTTGCGCCCTGGACGAGGCCCATATTCGTAACCGATGCCCCGTTCCGGATTTGCAGCCCCGCCCCTGAACTCCCGCCGCTGGTGCCCATGAACGTGCCCACCAGTGTCCTGACGGCGCCGGTACTTGCGATCTGGACGCCGCTGCCCGCCGCGCCCGAAAGCGTGAAACCTTGCGTGTCGATCGTGATGGACTTGGTCGGCACCGGCAGTGAAGTGTTAGCCGTGGCAAAGCTGGCGGTCATCACAATCGTCGAGCTGGAATCGCCGTCTCCATTCGCCGCAGTGATGGCGGCGCGCAACTGGCTGTCAGTGCTGACCATATAGGTCGCGGCAGAGGCGGCGCCTGGAAGCACGCAGGCGATCGCCACGCCGCTCACACCCGCAAGGAGCGTCCTACCCCGAATGCGCCCAGACGCAACCGTGCCACAGCTTGCTCTCATTGAATGATGCCCTGACTGAATGCCGAATGCCTGCGGTGGCTCGCGCCGAACCAAACCGTCAATAGGTTAACTCCAGGTTTGATTCGTGTCTTGCAGTTGAACTGTTCGTTACTGAATATTTTCTGCCGTTACTTCCATGCAACATTAGATTCTCGAAATATAAGCAGTATAAATATAAGCTTTGAATCAAGTATCGCTGGTGGGTCGCCGTGCGAACATGGATCGATCCGCGAAGGCCGCACTGGCCCGCACGGGCCGGGGCTGCCATCTGGCCCTGCCGTTTGGGCCTGATATATCCGACTGGAATCCGTCACATGAGCGATATCAGTGAAGTCACCCAGCACGACAAACGCCGTTTCGCCGATGATCCCGGTGCTGGTCTGCGCGCTTGCCATTTTCCTGTTGTCGGCGATGGACGCGGCGATGAAGAGCCTGGTTATCGCCGTCGGCGTCTACAACACGGTGCTGTGGCGAAGCATGCTTGCGACCGTGGTTGCGGGCACGGCCTGGGCGGCGGGGCCGCGCACGCTTCCCACGCCTTCCGTGCTCAAGCTGCATGCGCTGCGTGCCATCGTGGTCGGTATCGTCCTGCTGTCGTTCTTCTGGGGGCTTGCCAGGCTGCCGCTTGCGGAGGCGATCGGGCTTAGTTTCGTAGCACCCTTGTTTGCGCTGCTGCTGGCCGCGCTGCTCCTGGGTGAAAAGATACAGCGCCAGGCGATCTGGGCGTCGCTGGCCGGCATTGCCGGCGTCGCCATCATCATGGCCGGACCATTCGGGCAAGGGAACTATACCGGGGATGCCCTGCTCGGTACGGTGGCGGTGCTAGTGGCGACGGTGTTCTACGCCTGCAATCTGATCCTCTCGCGACAGCAGGCGCAGGTGGCCAAGCCGGTCGAGATCGTGCTGTTTCAGAACCTGTGCGTTGCCGCTGTCCTTCTCCCCGCCGCGCCCTGGCTGGCGGTTTCCCTGCCGGGCAATCTCTGGCTTCCACTGGCCGCTGTGACGGCCCTGTCGCTCTCCGGCCAGTTCTTGATGAGCTGGTCCTATGCGCGGGCAGAAGCGCAATATCTGATTCCGACGGAATACTCGGCCTTCATCTGGGCGATCGTGTTTGGCTGGTTGTTCTTCGACGAGGCGGCGACCTGGACCACGCTGGCGGGTGCGGCCCTGATCGTCGCCAGTTGCCTGATCGCCTCGCGCTCAAATCCCAGACTTGCCGAACCGATCGAAGCCGCGGTGTGAAGGGGCGCTGTTGTCAGCGCACCACTTCGCGATGACCGCTGGGCAGGCGGGTGGCGATCAGCTTGTCGATGCGGCGGCCGTCGAGGTCGACGACCTCGAAGCGCCAGCCTTGCGCATCGACGCATTCACCCGTCGCCGGCAGATGGTGCATATGCGACAGGACATAGCCGGCGACGGTTTCGTAGTCGCGGTTTTCCGGTAGGTCGATGCCGAGAACTTCCGCCATCTCGTCGGCCTGCATGTAGCCGGCGAGCAGCCATGAGCCGTCCTCGCGCTTTACCGCGTTTTCCTCCTCGCCGGCGTCGAGGTCGGCACGGAACACGCCGGTGATGGCCTCCAGAATGTCGGCAGGGGTGACGATGCCTTCGAAATGGCCGTATTCATCATGCACCAGCGCCATCGGCACGTCGGATTCCTTCAGCTTCTGCAGCACGTCCAGCGCATCGGCCTGATCGTGGACGATGGGGGCGGCGCGCACATGTTTGCGCGGGTCGAGCGCCCGGCCGCCGAGGATGGCAGCCAGCACGTCGCGCGTCTGGACGACGCCGATCATGGCGTCGACGCTGCCATCGCCGGCCGGCAGGCGCGAATGCTGGGTTTCCATCAACAGCTTGCGGATGGTGGCGTCGTCGGATTGCAAATTGATCCAGTCGACCTCGGTGCGCGGCGACATCACCGCGCGCACGGCGCGGTCGCCGAGCCGCATGACGCCGGCGATCATGCGCCGTTCGTCGGATTCGATGGTGCCATGATGCTCGGCCTCGGCGACCAGCATCTTGATCTCCTCGTCGGTAACCTTATCCCCGCTCTCGCCGCGCTGGCCAAGCAGCCACAATATGGCGCGGCCGGAAATGTCGAGCAGGAAGACCAGCGGCGCCGAGACGGTGGCGAGGACGGTCATCGCAGGCGCCGCCCTCACGGCGACCCGCTCGGGATCGCGCAGCGCGATCTGCTTGGGCACCAGTTCGCCGACGATCAGCGAGAAATAGGTGATGATCGCGACGACGATGCCGACGCCGAGCGGATCGGCGATGGTCTCGCGCATGCCGTTGGCGGCCAGGAACTGTGCCAGCCGCTCGCCCAGCGTGGCGCCGGAAAAGGCGCCGGACAGGACGCCGACCAGCGTGATGCCGATCTGCACCGAGGACAGGAATTTGCCGGGATTGGAGCCAAGCGCCAGCGCGCGCCCAGCGCCCTTTATGTTGCGGTCGATCATCGCCTTGAGGCGGGCTGGCCGTGACGAAACGATGGCAAGCTCCGACATTGCCAGAAGGCCGTTCACGCAGATGAGGACGGCTACGGTCGCGATTTCAACGTATAGCATGAGGGGTCAATAGCATTGCCGCGGGCTGCTGGAAAATAGTCCGCGATGATTTTTGGAAAATGACAGTGGCAACTCGCAACGGTACGGCTCAAAAGCATCGGACAGCTTGCCGCCATTTTCAAATGTTTTTTCCGGCCTTACGGCAGTTGCCGCAGGACGCCAACGATGGCCCTGCCGTCGGTGAAATAGGGATCGCCGCCGCCATTGCGTCCGGCTTTGGTGGCGCCGATGCCAGGGATATCGCTCACCGAGATCACCATGCCGGCCGCAGTCAGGTCGTGGATCACGAGATCGCGCTCGGCGTCGATGTCGGGACCGATATGGTGAGTGATGGCGCCGGTGTCGTGGCTGAGACCAACGCCGCGATCGAAGCTCGCCGAGCCCAGCCAGAGCGGGCGGCCGTCGTCGCCGGTCGCATCGGTGCGCCAGAAGCGGACATGATGACGCCGGTCGGCGCTGCCGCCGACCGGCTTTTCAAAGGCGAGGTCCTGGGCGCGGCCTTCGAACAGCAGCCGGCTGACCGGGGCGTCGGGATAGGGATGATCGAACAGCACGCTTTCACCGATTTCGATCGCGGTTTTCAGCGTCACGCCATCGGCCGTGTCCCAGCCGGCCAAGGCGAAGGCATGCACAAGCTCCTTTTCGCTGCCGACAAGGCCGACATTGATCGGGTCGCCCGGAATGCCTTGCGGCGTATGCGTCACCATTTCGAAGGCCTGCTTGCGATAGCCGCGGTCGCGAAACGTCCAGAATTCCGGCGCGGCGACATAGGCAAGCGCCAGCCAGGCAGCCACGATAGCCGCCAGCCAGATCGTTGCGCGTCTTCGAAGGCTTTTTCGACCCACCTGCCGCCGCCTGCTTGTGAGGCGTCACCTTATGCGGTGCAACCGGGTTTTGGCAAAGAGAGAGCCGGCTACCGTCAGCGGCAGGCGCGGTAGCCGCTCTTGCGGTTCTTGATGTCGAAATGGAAATGGTTGCGGTGGTCGTAATTGTAGCCGGGACCGAGCACCGTGGTGAAATACTGGCAGCCGTCGGCGCGCACATTGTTGAGGAAGCCGCGGGTGCGGAAGGCGAACAGGCCCGGCTTGCGCACGTCGATGTCGTCGCCATTGTTGAGCGCGATGCTCATGACGTCGAGCGCGTTGCCCTTGCCGTGCTCGGACAGGACACCTTCACCGGCGATGTTGCGGCAGGAATAGCTCGAGCCCTGGTGGATGGTTTTCACGCCCGAGAAATAGCGCCAGCGGGCCGAGGGAACCAGTTCGTTCCTGGTCCAGGCGGCAAAGCTGGCCGCCATGTTGCAGGTCAGCGTCGCCGCCGGTTTCATCTCGATGCCGGCGATGGAAGAGACCTTGACCGGCCAGTCGATGCCGCACTGTCCTTCATGGATCGGCTGGACATCAGTGTAGGCGACGCGAAGGCTCTTCAACTCGCTACGGCAGTCGATTTCGCTGGCCGGCATCTGCTCAGGCTCCGACATCGGCTCGTCCATGCGCGGATAGGCGGCGGTCATGTAGGGGTTGGACGGGACGAGCTTCTGCATTCCCTCATATTGCGGGACGGCCGAAGTCTGCGAGCCGACGTCAACGGCCGGCTGCAAATTCAGCACGCTGCCGGTGTTGCAGGCCGAAACGGCGGCCAGCGCAAGGCCGGAGGCCGCCATCGCCGCGCGTTTCGACTGGCGCAAGGGGGCGAGAAAAACGGCGCGAAATCTGCCGGCCATTGACGGAATCCCGTTGACGGATATCCGGCATTTTAACGATCAAGGGTAAAGGAAAACTCAGCGCATGCGTTCACGCCTGCGGCCGAAATGCGGCAGCCTGCCAGCCTACTGGCAGAAGGTGCCGCCGTGCCGGCGCGGTTCGAGATCGAGGTGGAGATGCAGGGCGTGGTCGGCGTCGGCGCCGGGTCCAAGCACGGTCTTGAACGGTCCGCAGGCCGCCTTGCGCACGGCGTTGAGGAATTTGCCGTCCTTCTCGGGCGGCGTTGGACCAACTTCGATCTTCCTGCCGTCCGACAAGGTGAAGCTGGCGATGTCGAGGGCGTTGCCGAAGGCGTGTTCCGACAGTTTGCGCGTGCCGTGGCGCGGGCGGCAGACAAAGGCCGATGCCTGGTTGATTGATTTCAGGTTGGCGCCGAATTCGTCCTTTGCCGCCGGCTGGATGACATTGGCGGCAAAGCGGGCAGCCGCCTCGGCCATTGGGCAGTTGAGTTCGGTCGGGGGCCCGATGGCGATGGATTTGCCGAGTGATTTCAGCATGATCGGATAAGGGATCGAGCAGCCGATGTCGGGATTGCTTTCAGCCTGGCGTCCTTCGAATTCGACGCCCAGAGCCCTCAATCGTTCGCGGCAGGCAACTTCCTCCGCCGGCATTTTCGCGTCGGGCAGATCGGCCGAGCGGGGGTCGGGGAGCATCTTCTTGTCGTCGGCATCCGCCGGTTTTTCGGGCGGCTGCGGGGCGATGACCGGCGGCTCTGCCTCCGGCTTTGTGGCGTCGGGCCGTTCGGTCGGAACCGGCACCACTGCCGGTGGCTCAGGCTCGCTTTCCGTATCGTTTGACTGCTCTGGCGCTGACGGCTTCGGGGCTGACGGTCCGGGCCGCGCCTGTTTTTTAAATCGGGATTTTTCCTGATTGAACCGGTCGTCGTTGGCAGCGGTCTTCGGATCTTCGGTCTTCTGCTCTTCGGTCTTTGCGGCGTCGGTTTTCTGCTCCTCCGCTGGGCGCGTCTCGGGCACCGGAACATCGCCAGCTAAGGGCTGTGGCGCCGGCGTTTTCGGTTCTGCCTGGTTCGGCACGATATGCCGCTTGCCGCGCGGTTTCAGGCGGTGCTTGCTGCGCGGCTTTGGCGGCCGGTCGGCCCGTTGTGTCAGCGGCTGATCTACCCGCGGGGTCAGCGGCGTGTGATGCCGGCGATGCCTGGCGTCGGCAGGCGTCGTGAGCAAGCCCGCCACCACTATAGCCAGCGCCAACCCGCACATTCTGGAAAAGACAAGCGCCGCCATCGGTCCTAAACGGCGCGGGCCTGCGGAGGTTGCCCGGAAAAGCGCCAGCGCCCGATCACGATCGGTTACCCCGGCGTTACGCGCCGATAGCCTCCAGCCCTTCCTCCAGCCAATCGGCCAAGAGCGGCATGCCGAGCAGATATTTTGCCGTGCGCTTGTTGGCGCGCTCGCGCGCGGCGGCAAGCGCATCGGACCATTCCGCCGCGTCATAGTCGCCGCGGCCGACCCAGGCCAGCGCGATGAGTTCGGCCGCTTCGTCGACATTGAGGTCGTTGATCAGTTCGCGCAGCTCTTCCTCGCTGAGGTTTTCCGAGCTTTCCTCGGCAAGCCCGTCATGGTGGTGATTGTCGCGCGTGTCGCCGTCGAACTCGACCTCATGCTCGGCGCCGTCGGTATAGTCCTCATTGACGGCCGCGCTCAGACCCTTTGCCTTGAGAATGAACAGCCGCACGGTGTCCGGGCCGATCGATAGCTCCCATTCCCGTTCACGGCGCTGTTGCACTCTCGCGCACTCCGTTGGTCATTTCGTGGATGGATGATAGCGGATTTGCAGCGCGCGTCACGTCACCTTCGGCCGGCTGGCTTCATGGCTGGCGAAATTTTGACTCGCGCGGCTGTCTTTTGAAGCGGTTTTGGCAAATAGTTTTGCTGGCGGCGGCTTTTCCGGGATGAAATGATGTCGGCCTGGCGTTAGCGTTTCATCATTATCCCTCAAGGAGGCTTCGATGCGCAGACGATTGCTGATTCAAGTTCTAGCTGTTGCCGCCCTGCCGCTGTTTGCGGCGCCCGCATTCACCGCGGGTGAAGGCGGCGGAGGCGGCGACGGCGGGAGCACGAAATGCAAGAAGGGCGAGGTCTGGGACAAGAAGCTCAAGAAGTGCGTCGCGCCGAAGTACGGCATGCTCGACGACGACAACATCTACGAGGCCGGCCACGATCTGGCGATGGCCGGGCGCTATGATGAGGCGATCGCCGTGCTCAGCCTTGCCGAGAACAAGCAGGATCCTCGCATCCTCAACTATCTCGGCTATTCGCACCGTCATTCCGGCCGCATCACGGTCGGCCTCGGCTATTACGAGGAAGCGCTGCGCATCAATCCCGATTACACGCTGGTGCGCGAATATCTCGGTGAGGCGCATCTGCAGATCGGCGACCTGGCCGGCGCCCAGGAGCAGTTAGCCGAAATCGAGAAGCGCACAGGCAAAGGCTCGCGCGAATACGGCATGCTGGCCGAACAGATCTACCATTTCATGAGAAGTTGACCCCACCCCAACGGCTTCTCTGGGCCGGCTGCGAGCATTCGCAGTCGGCTTTTTGCTGTCGCGGCCGCAGCTCAGCGCACATGCCGTGGCGGCAACTGCACAATCGGCTCAAGATTTTTCAAAAGCCCGTTTTTTCAGCGTGAAAAGCGCGCGGAGATCGCTATATTAGGGGAAATTGCGGTGAAACGGTTCCGTTAGCCCGAGGCTGCCGGACCCGTTTTCTTTTTGTACCCATCGACAAGGCTTTCCCCGAAACGCGGGGGTGGCGGCAGGAAAGGTCAGGCAACATGAACAAGGTCCCGATGACAGGCGAGGGCTTCGCGTCATTGAAGGAAGAACTGCGTTGGCGCCAGCAGGAAGAGCGGCCGCGCATCATCGAGGCGATCTCCGAAGCGCGCTCGCATGGCGACCTGTCCGAAAATGCCGAATATCATGCCGCCAAAGAGTCGCAGAGCCTCAATGAGGGCCGCGTCAACGAGCTCGAAGATTATATCGCGCGCGCCGAGGTGATCGACGTCACCAAGCTCAGCGGCGACAAGGTCAAGTTCGGCGCCACGGTGGTGCTGGTCGACGAGGACACCGAGGAGAAGAAGACCTACCAGATCGTCGGCGACCAGGAAGCGGACGTGAAGTCGGGCCGTATCTCGATCTCGTCGCCGATCGCGCGCGCGCTCATCGGCAAGGAAGTCGGCGACGCCATCGAGGTCAATGCGCCGGGTGGTGCACGGGGCTACGAGATCGTCCAGGTGCAGTTCATCTAGAACGTCGGATAGTTCTGAAAGTTCTAAGCCGGCGCTTGTGATTTGAGCGCCAGCTGCTTTTCAGCTTCCGCCACCACCTCAACCGGCGTCAGGCGCTGCCCTGACGCGGCCAGCAGCGTTGAGGCATACGCTCCGCGCGGGCCGGTCAAACCGGGTTCCGTCGCCAGGAAAATCGCGATCGTCGGCAGGCCGAAGGCGCTGGCAAGGTGGGTCAGGCCGGTGTCGGCGCCGACGACCACGGTCGAGCGGCCAAGGATGGCGGCGATCTCAGCCAGCGGCGATTTTGGCACCACGATGGTTGACGGCACGGCTCTGGCGATCGCCTCGGCCACGGCCTTCTCGCGCTCGTTCGACCAGGTGGTGACCGGCGTGAACTGCCGTTCAGCCAGCAGCCGGGCGGTTTCGATCCAGTCTTCGGTCGGCCATTTCTTGTCCTCGCGACTTGTGCCGTGCAGCAGGAAGGCGGTTTTGCCATCGATGCCGGCCAGTTCGCCCGGAGGCGGCACAATCCCCGATGCCAGCGTCGATAGATCGGGCTTGTAGCCGAGCGCCAGCCCGAACAGCCGGCGCGTGCGTTCGATAGCGTGCAGGTCGCGCGGCACGGCGTATTTGCGCTGGTAGAACAACGTTGCCGAGGGTTCTCGCGCGCTTGCGCGGTCGAAACCGGCAACCGGCGCGCCGGCCTGGATGGCGACAAAGGCCGACTTCAACAACCCCTGCGCATCGATGACCAGGTCGTACTGGCCCGCCTGCAGTTTCCGGCGCAAGCCGGCCATCTCGCGCCATGTACCGCTGTCGAAAAGGTGCTTGCGCCAGCGCCGGATCGCCACCTTGTGGATGGTTCGGATCCCCGGATGCAGCGCGACGATGCCGGCGAAGGCCTCTTCGACGCACCAGTCGAAGGAGATATCGGGGCGCTTGCGGCGCGCATCCTCGAGCGCCGGAAACGTGTGGATGACGTCGCCCATCGACGATGTCTTGACGATCAGCACCTTCATGCGACGGCCGGCATTTCCAGCAAGCGGTCGACCGCCGCAGTTACGCGTTCGACATCGAGTGTTTTCAGGCAGTTGAGATGGCCGAGCGGGCAAACCTTCTGGTGGCAAGGCGAGCAGGACAAATGCAGCCAGATCAGCTCGCGCTGCTCGGCAAGCGGCGGCGTGTTTTCCGGCGAGGTCGAACCGTAGACGGCAACGATCGGCGTGCCGACGGCAGCCGCGACATGCATCAGGCCACTGTCGTTGGACACCGCCAGTCGTGCAGCCGCGATCAGGTCGATGGCGTCTTCCAGCCGCGTTTTCCCTGCGAGATCGACGACACCGGGAGCGAGCGCTGAAATCTCGGCGGTGACGTCGCGATCGTTCTTGGAGCCGAACAGCGCGACCTTGAATCCCTTTGCCATCATCTCGCGGGCGAGACCGGCATAGCTTTCGCTCGGCCAGCGCTTGGCCGGGCCGAATTCGGCGCCGGGCATCAGGGCCACGAATTTTCTCGGCTGCAGGTCGAAGCGGGCGAGAAGCTCTTTCTGGTTGGCGGCATCGACAGTGAGCCGCGGCGGCCGGAACTGTCCGCCTTGGGCGAGGGCGAAATAGGCTTGCGCGGTGCGCCGCTTCACAGCATCGGGCAGCGGCACGATGTCGGTCAGCAGGCCATAGCGCATTTCACGCAAATTGCCGAAACGGCGGGGAATGCGGGCAAAGAACGGGATCAGGGCCGACTTCCAGCTTCCCGGCAGGACGTATGCCATGTCGTAGCGGCCGCGCAGCAGGCGGCCAAAGCGGCGGCGGATGGTGAATTCGAGCGCGCCGGCTTTCAGTGGAAAATCGATCTGCTGGCGGATCTCGGGCATGCGCTTGACCAGCGGGGCGGCCCAGGCCGGGGCCAGCACGTCGATGGCGGCGTTGGGATGGAGTTCCTTCAGCGCCGAGAACAGGCACTGCGCCATGACCATATCGCCCACCCAGCGTGGGCCGATCACGAGGATCGTTGGGCTTTCAGCCATTCGACATAGTCTCTGACGCCGGTTTCCACGCTGCGGAATTGCCCGTTATAGCCGGCTGCGCGCAAGCGGGACATATCAGCCTGGGTAAAACTCTGGTAGCTGCCCTTGAGATGGTCGGGAAACTCAATGAACTCGATCTCGCCCTTGCCAAGCGTATCGATGACGGTCTCGGCGATGGCGCGAAACGGCTGGGCGCGGCCGGTGCCGCAGTTGAAGATGCCGCTCGAGCCGCGCTTCCACAGCCACAGATTGACGTCGGCGACGTCTCCGACATGGATGAAATCGCGGCTCTGTTCGCCCGGCCCGAAACCGTCATAGGCGCCGAACAGCTTGGGGTTCTCACCGCGCCGGACCTGATTGAACAGGTGGAAAGCGACCGAGGCCATGGCGCCCTTATGCGCCTCGCGCGGTCCGTAGACGTTGAAATAGCGCAGGCCGGCGACCTGCGAATGATCGGTGTCGAATACGGTGCGGCGGACATAGTCGTCGAACAGTTTCTTCGAATAGGCATAGACGTTGAGCGGCCGCTCCAGCGCCGGATCCTCGCGAAACTCCGAACCGCCGCCATAGACGGACGCCGAGGAGGCGTAGAGGAAGGGGACGCGCAGCACCTGGCAGGCATGCAGCAGCCGCTTCGAATAGGCGTAGTTCACCTCCATCATGAACTTGCCGTTCCATTCGGTGGTGGTCGAACAGGCGCCCTGATGGAAGACGGCCTCGATGCGGCCGAGGTCGCCGGCTTCCAGGCGCGACAGGAGTTCGTCCTTGTCGAGATAGTCCGCGATCTGCAAGTCGGCCAGATTGGCGATCTTGTGGCCGTCGGTGAGGTCGTCGACGACAAGGATGTCGTCATGGCCTTCGGCGTTGAGTGCGGCGACGATGTTGGAGCCGATCATGCCGGCGCCGCCCGTGACGATGATCATGAAGGCCTCTGGTTGCTTGCGATTCCGGTCCTTATAAGGGAGGCCAGCCGGGCTGTCGATGAAGCAGACAGTTGCGCCGCAGTCGCGCTGCAAAGCTTCCGCTTCACTCGATCCACGCCGCCCTGACATATTGAGGTGCAAAAATGCCGCCGACCGAACTGCTCATTGCGTTTTTCGCCACCACGGCGATCTTCGCCTACATCCCAGGCCCGGCCATGCTCTATGCGGCCGCGCAGACGATGGCGCGTGGGCGCTGGTCGGGGCTGACGGCTGCGCTTGGCATCCATCTCGGCGGTTATGTCCACGTCTTTGCGGCTGCGGGTGGCCTGTCGGTGCTGTTTCATGCCGTTCCGCCGCTCTATATGGCGGTCAAGCTCATCGGCGCGCTCTATCTGATCTGGCTCGGCGTCGCCCTGTTCCGCAAACGCGGGGAGGGGGATGCGGCATTGCCCGTTGTCGAGCGCAAATCGGCGCGCCGCGCGTTTTTCGAGAGCATCACGGTCGAAGTGCTCAATCCGAAGACGGCGATCTTCTTCATGGCGTTCCTGCCGCAGTTCATCGATGCCTCGGCTGGCTTCCCGGTCTGGCTGCAGTTCGTCGTTTTGGGCACCATCGTCAATCTGATGTTTTCTTCCGCCGACATCGTCTGCGTGTTGCTGGCCGGGCTGGTGATCGGCCGGCTCAAGCGCTCCAGCCGGGCGCAGCGCCTGATGCAGCGGGCAGGCGGGGCGGTGCTGGTTGGACTGGGCGTGCATGTCGCCCTGCAGAAGAGCTGACGGGCTGCGCTGACGTTGCGCTGCGTGGATTTGCGGTATATCGGCTTCGCCATGAACGATCCGGCCCGTAAATTGACAATTTTCAGCGTGATTGAGATCGGCCTTTCCCTCGCATTGCCAGTGACATGATCAAGCACAATCCGCCTTCTCCTGAGCCCCTGCACCGCGCCATTGCCCGCTTTGGCGATGTCGCCGTGCTGGTGGTCGGCGACTTCATCCTCGACCGTTTCGTCAACGGCGTCATCGAGCGGATCTCGCCAGAGGCGCCGATCCCGGTGCTGCACGGGCGCGGCGAGACATCGACGATGGGCGGCGCCGGCAATGTCGTCGCCAACATCGTCTCGCTGGGTGCCAATGCCATCCCGGTCTCGGTGATCGGTACCGATGTGGCCGGTGACAATCTGGTGCGCATGCTTGGCGAGCTCGGCGCCGACACGGCAGGCATGGCGCAGGAGCGCGGCCGCATGACGTCGTCGAAGAGCCGCTTCAGCGCGCTCAACCAGCAGGTGCTGCGCTTCGACGAGGAAGAGATCAAGCCGCTCGACGACAAGGAGCGGGCAGGCTTGGTCCGGCATTTTCGCGGCGCACTCTCTCGCGCCGATATCGTCATCCTGTCCGATTACGGCAAAGGCATCCTGCTCGATGGCGTCGCCGCCGAACTGATCGCCATCTGCCGCGAGGCGGGAAAACCGGTGCTGGTCGACCCCAAAGGACGCGACTATGCGCGCTATGCGGGGGCAACCGCCATCACCCCCAACCGCAAGGAGCTTGGCGAAGCCGTGGGTCATCCGGTTTTCGCCGATGACGAGATTGTCGAGGCAGCACGCGAATTGATTGCGGCGCATGGCTTCGACTTCGTCGTCGCCACCCGCAGCGAAAAGGGCATGAGCGTCGTCGGCCACGATGAGGCGCGCCACATTGCCACCCAGGCGCGCGAAGTGTTCGATGTGTCGGGCGCCGGCGACACCGTCATCGCGAGTTTCGCGCTGGCTCTGGCCGCGGGTGCTGATCGCGTCATGGCCGCCTCCATAGCCAATGCCGCCGGCGGCGTGGTGGTGGGCAAACGCGGCACGGCGCGGCTTACCGTCGAGGAACTCACCGGCGCGCTGTTCCGCTCGCACGGCCCGACCGCCCACAAGGATGCCATCCTCGATGCAGCATCGGCAGCACGCATGGTGGCGGCGTGGAAGGATGAGGGCCTCAGCGTCGGCTTCACCAATGGCTGTTTCGATATCCTGCATGCCGGCCATGTCAGCCTGCTGCACGCGGCGCGCAGCCAGTGCGACCGGCTGGTGCTCGGCCTCAACAGCGATGCCTCGGTGCGCAGGCTGAAAGGACCGGGCCGTCCGGTCAACGACCAGCATGACCGCGCCTGCGTGCTCGCTGCCCTGGCGTCGGTCGATGCCGTGGTCGTCTTCGAAGAGGACACGCCGCTGGCGCTGATCGAGGCGCTGCTGCCCGACATTCTGGTCAAGGGCGCCGACTACACCGTCGAAACCGTTGTCGGCGCCGATGTGGTGCAAAAGGCTGGTGGACGTGTCGTGCTGGTCGATCTCGTTGCCGGCAAGAGCACCACCGGCACGATCGGCAAACTGCGCGCCGGGACCACAAACTGAGGGATTTCATGTCCGGACTGAACGATTACCTGGTCCGCTCGGCGGCTGCCATCAACGCCATGGTAGAGCGCGATCTGACCGGCGAGATGGAGCGGGCGGCAGTCGCTATCGTCACCGCCCTTTCCTCTGGAAAGGCATTGCTGATCTGCGGCAATGGCGGTTCGGCAAGCGACGCCATCCACATTGCCGGCGAACTGGTCGGCCGCTTTCTCAAGGAGCGCAAGGCTTACAATGTCATCGCGTTGCCGGCCAATGCCGCCGTGCTGACCGCCTGGGGCAATGATTACGGTTTCGACACGGTGTTTTCGCGCCAGGTCGAGGCGCACGGCGCGCCCGGTGGCGTGCTGCTCGCCATTTCGACCAGCGGCAATTCGCCGAGCATCCTTGCCGCCGCCGAGCAGGCGCGGATGATGGGCATGACGGTGGTCAGCCTGACCGGTGACAGCGGCGGCAAGCTCAAGCCGCTCACCGACATCCTGCTCAACGTGCCCTCGACCTCGACGCCAATCATCCAGCAGGGGCATCTGTGCCTCTACCATTATCTCTGCGAGGTGGTGGAAGCGCGTCTCAGCGATGGCTGACAGCGGCGCCTCCGGTCCTTACCCGCTGGCTGAGCCCGGCCTGTGGGTCGAGCGAGTTGGTCGGCGGCTGTTTGTCGTCGACACTCCGGCGCTGTTTCTCGACCGCGACGGCACCATCAACGTGGACACCGGCTATCCCGACGATCCCGCCGACATCGTCTTACGGCCGGAAATGCTGCCGGTAATCCGAACCGCCAATACCGTCGGCCTTCCTGCGGTCATAGTGTCCAACCAGTCGGGCATAGCGCGCGGCTACTTTGGCTGGCCTGAATTCGCCGCCGTGAATGCCCGGCTGCTGGCACTTCTCGAAGCCGAGCAATGCCGTATCGATATGGTCCTTGCCTGTGCCTATCATTCGAGTGGCACGGGTGAACTGGCGATAGGCGATCATCCGATGCGGAAGCCCAATCCCGGCATGCTTTTGCGTGCTCGTGATTTGTTGGGTGTGGACATTGGTCGATCGATCATCGTTGGCGACAAGGCCGACGATATGGAAGCCGGTAGAAGGGCCGGGCTGGTGGAAGGTTGGCTGGTCGGCGGCAGGCTCAACAAAAGGGCGCCCGACGGTAGTTTCACGACGCGCAAGCTGATGACGGGCAATGATTACCGCAGACTGTGCGACGTAGTCGCAGGGTTGGGCGTGGCTTAGAACGCCACCAGCCCTTCGTCCTTGACGCGGCGGATGGTGAGTGCGGTGCGCACCGTGTCGACGTTGGGCGCCGAGGCCAGCTGTTCGATGACGAAGGTCTGGAATGTGCCGAGGTCGCTCGCCACGCAATGCAGCAGGAAGTCGGATTCGCCCGACACCATCCACGCGTCGCGCACGATCGGCCAACCGCGGGTGCGCTCGGCGAATGCTTTGAGCTCGGCATCGGCCTGGTGATGCAGGCCGATCAGGCAGAAGGCGACGACATCCATGCCGAGCGCCGGCGCGTTGAGCAGAGCGCGATAGCCTCTGATGATGCCGGTTTCCTCCAGCCGCCGGACGCGGCGCAGGCAGGGCGGCGCCGAAATGCCGACCCGGCTCGACAGTTCGACATTGGTCATGCGCCCGTCGGCCTGCAACTCGCGCAGGATCTTCCAGTCGATGGCGTCGAGGTTGGCTTTGAGCGGCATGGCTGTCTCAGCTTAAGCGCAAGAATCTTTCGCGATCTCGTCATTAAACGACTTTTGTGTCGATGCCAGCCCTCGGTCGGCGATTCTAAGGCGGCAACGAAAGCGGCGACCCACACGAATAAGCCTGTGGGCCGAAGCTTTCCGGGGACGACGGCCTGTTCGTCTTGCTGGCGTGATCCGCAACCCTTACATTACCGGCACCGTTTCACGTCTTTTTCCAAGGCACACTCGATTGTCTGCCCCGTAGAGGCTTTACATGACCACCAAGCACGCGCCTGTCCTCATCATCGGTTCCGGCCCGGCCGGCTATACGGCTGCGGTTTACGCCGCGCGCGCCATGCTGAAGCCGATGCTCGTCGCCGGCCTGCAGCAGGGCGGCCAGCTGATGATCACCACCGATGTCGAAAACTATCCCGGCTTCGCCGATCCGATCCAGGGTCCGTGGCTGATGGAGCAGATGCTGAAGCAGGCCGAGCATGTCGGTACCGACATCATCAACGACATCATCACGGAGGTCGATCTCAATGTGCGGCCGTTCCGCGCCAAGGGCGATTCCGGCACCACCTACACGGCGGACGCGCTGATCATCGCGACCGGCGCCCAGGCGAAATGGTTGGGCATTCCGACCGAACAGACCTTCATGGGCTTTGGTGTGTCGGCCTGCGCCACCTGCGACGGCTTCTTCTATCGCGGCAAGGAGGTCGCGGTGATTGGCGGCGGCAATTCGGCGGTGGAGGAGGCGCTCTACCTCTCCAATCTGGCAAAGAGCGTGACGGTCATCCATCGGCGCAACGATTTCCGCGCCGAGCGCATCCTCCGTGAGCGGCTGCTGAAGAAGGACAATGTCCGCGTCATCTGGGACACGATCGTAGACGAGATCACAGGCCGGCCCGGCAAGACGCCGCTGCCGCCTTCGGTCGAAGGGCTGAAGCTCAAAAATGCAGTGACCGGCGAGATCAGCCATCTCAAGGTCGACGGCGTGTTCGTGGCGATAGGCCATGCGCCGGCGGTCGAGTTGTTTGCCGGCAAGCTGAAGCAGAAGCCGAACGGCTATCTATGGACGGCGCCGAATTCGACCCGCACCGATGTGCCCGGTGTGTTCGCCGCCGGCGATGTGACCGACGACATCTACCGCCAGGCGGTGACCGCCGCCGGGCTCGGCTGCATGGCCGCGCTCGAGGCGGAAAAGTACCTGGCCGGCATCGAGGTGCACCGCGAAGCGGCGGAATAAAATCTATCAAGACGGCAGAGCAAGCCGTTCAAAAGCCTGATTTTTCATTCAGACGCCAAAAACAGAACGAGGGGAACTCAATGGCGTTGGACTGGGACAAGCTTCGCGTGTTTCACGCTGCGGCGGAGGCTGGGTCGTTCACCCATGCCGCCGAGACATTGCATCTGTCGCAATCGGCGATTTCACGCCAGGTCAGTGCGCTCGAACATGATGTCGGCGTGCCGCTGTTCAACCGCCATGCCCGCGGCCTGGTGCTGACCGAGCAGGGCGAGATGCTGTTCCGCACTGCGCATGACGTGCTGATGAAGCTTGAGACCATCAAGTCGCGGCTGACCGAGGCCAAGGACCGGCCGTCCGGCGTGCTCAGGGTGACGACCACTGTCGGGCTTGGCGCCGGCTGGCTGACGGAGCGGGTGCAGGAGTTCATCGAGCTCTATCCGGAAATCAGCCTGCAGTTGATCCTCGCCAATGAGGAACTCGACCTTACGATGCGCCAGGCCGATTGCGCGATCCGGTTGCGCCAGCCGCAGCAGCCCGATCTGATCCAGCGCCGCCTGTTCACCGTGCATTTCCACCTCTATGCCTCGCCGGCCTATGTCGGCAAACACGGCAAGCCGACCTCGGTCGCCGATCTGAAGAACCATCGCATCGTCACCTTCGGCGTGCCGGTGCCGTCACATCTGTCGGAGCTGAACTGGCTCGAGACAATCGGCGATTTCGAGGGCGGGCAAAGGGTGCCGACGCTGCAGATCAACGACATCCTGTCGATCAAGCGCGCCGTGCAGGGCGGCGCCGGCATCGCCATGCTGCCCGATTATGTGATCTCCAAGGACTCCGATCTGGTGCAGCTGCTGCCGGAGACCGAGGTGCCGTCCTTCGACACCTATTTCGCCTATCCCGACGCGATGAAGAACCAGGCCAAGCTGCACGTGTTCCGCGATTTCATCATCGCGAAAGCACGCAGCTGGTCGTTCTAGGGGCACGTCGATATTCAGGTGAGGCCGGCCTGCGAATGATGGCTTCCTGCGCTTCCGGTGCTCACGTACTTGAGTATGCTCCGCTCCGGTTCTCGGATGCCACCATTCTCGGCTCATTCTGACCTGAATCTCAACATGCCCTGGCGCTCAATTGTCCCCGCCACGGCGTCAGCCGCGGCAGCCAGCCGGGGACGTTGCGGCGGTAGGTCTCGTATTCGGCGCCGTAGCGGCTGGCGAGCGTCGGCTCTTCGTAGAACTTGACGAAGGAGCTCATGACGACCGCGCCGATAGCGGCATAGGCAACGACGGGCCAGCTCGAAAACATTAGCGCCTGGCCGACGATGATCGACAGCACGGCGACATACATCGGGTTGCGAACATGGCGGTAGGCGCCGCCGATCACCAGCTTTTCCGTGGGCGCGACAGGTGCCGGCGTGCCAAGCCCTTCGAGCGCGAAGCGGGCGAAGGAATGGATGAGCAGGGCGATGGCCGCGACGATCAGGATTCCGCCAACAGGGACGAAGCCGGGTACCGTCGACAGCGGCAGACGGTAGTGGTCCGCCAGCAGCCAGGGCACCACACCGGCGACGACGCAAGGCGCTGCGATGAAGAAGACCGCGCTGCCGGCGATCGCCTGCGGTGTCCGCATTTCAGGTCTCCTTGCCGACGGCCGGGCGTTCTGATTCTGGCCGGTGCCGCAAAAATAAACGCGCTCTGCCTGATTCCGTGTCACTTGGCATTTTCGCATTTCGGCGCGAAAATCAGGGCCATGATGGTTTTGTGACGGCCATAGGCCGGTCGCACAGGCCATTTGAAGTCTTTTTCTGGTCCTATCGGCCTCTGAAATGGGTTAGACCACAGCCTGCGCCTTTTTGCATGCGTGTGTTGCAAAATAGATGCTTGTTTCTTGGGCATGATCAGCACATATATAGATCATCTCCTGGGCGCGTTCTCCTCCCATTAGCGCCCTCGAGTGTTCCCCTCTGGAGGTTAGCCTTAACAGGCACTTCCAATCAAACTCAGCCGGATCTTCGTTGATCCGGCTTTTTTGTTTTAAGGGCCTGCCTCAGCAGGCGAAAAAACCGATCAGAATTGCCGCGTAACAGTGACATGTAACCTCGGGTAACCTGTCGCAGGCGCGATTCATCGTTTAAGTAGATCATAGGACGCGGTGTGGTTCGTCCGGGAGATGGGGGCATCACTCGGAAGATCCGGGCTCAGGCGGCTACCGCGTCCGAACCTATTCTTCTGCCAGTGCCGTATGGCGCGGCGGATACATGCGGCGGACCTGCCGTTTTCCTCCCAAGAAGACGGTCCGCACAAAAAACGGCGTCGGGATCATCCGGACGCCGTTTTTTGTGCGGATCAGATGCGGCCTTCAGAGCAGTTCACCGTTTCACTGAAACGCTGAACCGCTCTAGCTCATTGTTCTACGCGGCCTTGCCGTTGGCGTTCATCGCCTCGTCGGCCAACCGTCCGGTAAGCTCCGCCATATGATCGAAGGCACAGCGATAGCTGGCGACGCCGGCGGTTGCCGAGCGCAGTTCGATGATCAGATCGCCGATCTCGGCCTGCGGCATGGTCGCCTCGACGACATCCCATCCCGGCCAGTCGGGCCGCGCGTCGTAGCCGAGGATCTGGCCGCGCCTTTGCGGGATCAGCGCAATGATCTTCGACGTGGCTTCGGACGGGGTGACAATCTCGACCTTCATTACCGGCTCGAGCAGCACAGGCGAACAGGCCGCCATGCCTTCCTTCATCGCCAGCTTGGCCGCCATCTGGAAGGCCATGTCGGAGGAATCGACGGCATGGTAGGAGCCGTCGGAGAGGTTGACGGCGACATCGACGACAGGGAAGCCGAGCGGGCCGGATTTGAGATAATCGCGCACGCCGGTCTCGACCGACTGGATATAGGTCTTGGGCACGACGCCGCCGGTGATGGTGTCCGAGAACTGGAAGCCGGAACCACGCGGCAGCGGCTTTATCTCGATCACCACATCGCCGAACTGGCCATGGCCGCCGGACTGCTTCTTGTGACGGCCGCGCTGCTGCACCGTCTTGCGGATGGTCTCGCGGTAGGGGACGGCAGGGGCATGGCCTTCGACCGGGATCTGGTTCTTGCCTTCCAGCCGCTCGCGCACGACCCGCAGATGCATCTCGCCGTGGCCTGACAGCACGGTCTCTGCCGAGTCCTGGTTGTGGCGCAGGCTGAGCGAGGGATCTTCCTCGGCCAGACGCTGGATGGCCGCCGACATCTTGACCTCGTCCTTGCGCTCCTTCGGCCGCAGGGCGAAAGCAAAGACGGGTTGCGGCGCCGCCAGCGTGACCAGCGGCTTGATGCCCCCCTTGGTGGAGCTCAACGTCTGGCCGGTCTTGACCTCGTCCAGCTTGCCCAGGGCCACCGTGTCGCCGGCCTTGGCCGACGTGAGCTTGGACTGGTCCTTGCCGAGCATCTTGTAGATGCCGGAGACCTTCGCCGTCTCGCCGTTCGACAAATAAAGCTCAGCGGCATCGGCGATCTGGCCGGAGAGCACGCGCGACACCGACAGCTTGCCGCCATGCGCGGTGTGGATGGTCTTCATCACCTGGACGACGGTCTGATTGCCTTCGGGGACACCGAGCCGTTGTCGGGTGGCCTCGACATCCGGTGCGTCATGGCGGATCGCCTTCAACAGGCGCAGCACGCCATTGCCCTTTTCAGCGGTGCCGATCAGCACCGGGGTTATGGCGCCGGCGCGCAGGTCGGCGGAGAGATCGTCGAACACCGCGTCTTTCGGCGGCTCGATCTCCTCCAGCAGCTGCTCCATCAACTGATCGTCATGATCGGCAAGGGTCTCAAGCATGGAGAAGCGGGCTTCCAGTTCGCGCGCCTTTTCGTCGCCCGGTATTTCGGCGACCTGGCTTTCGGCATATTCGCGGTAGATGTAGGCGCGCTCCAGCGCCAGGTCGATCGAACCGATGACCACGTTGTCCTTGCGCAGCGGAATCTGGCGCAGCAGCAGTGGCGCCGCGCTCGTCGGCTGCAGCATCTTCAGCGTGTCGCGCACACCGGCGATCGCCTTGTCGACCTTGTTGAGGAACAGGATGCGCGGCACGCCGAGATCGTCGAGCTTGCGCATGATGAGCTGCAAGGCGGGGATCTTCTTCTCATCGGCCTCGGCGACGACCACGGCGATGTCGCAGGCGGCCAGCACCGGTTCGGCCTCGAAGGAAAATTCGATCGATCCGGGACAGTCGACGAAGGTGAGTTGCTCGCCCATGAATTCGGTGGTGGCAAAGGTAGCCTCGACGCTCATGGCGTGCGCCCGAGCCTCGGGCGAATGATCGGAAACGGTGCTTCCCGATGAAACGGGATTTTGGCGGGGTATGGCGCCTGTACGGGCGAGGATGGCTTCGAGAAGTGTCGTCTTACCGCTTGCAAAGGGACCGACTATGGCAATGCATTTCGGTCCCGTGCGTCGTCCTCCGGCGCGAGTACTCATGGCTGACCTCCACTCAGGCGTTTGCCCTTGGGTTGCGATCAGCAAAAGTGGAAACGGTTTTGCGCCGATCGCACCCTGTCGTGAGCGGCGGCCGGCCTGTTCGACCGTCGCGGGCGGGTTATTTTCGTTTAGCCTCCTGCCCAAACCCATCGTCCCACGGGTTAGCCGGCAGGGCAAGGAAAATAGAAATGCGCGGTAGTCAGGCGGACCAGCGAGAGCCGGGATCAGAACCGTCGGGAGATTTTCAGCGGGCTTGGGTGCGGCTAGCCGGCCTGGCCGCGCTCTGCTTCACCACTGTCTCGGCAAAGCGCGACAGCAGCGGGTTGAACAGCTCCGGCTGTTCCCAGAAAGGTGCATGGCCGGCGTCCGGGATGACATGGCACTGCTCCCATAGCGAGGCGTAGGCCACCGTCTCGAAGTAGCTCAGCCGCACCAGCGGGTCATGCTCGCCATTGATCACCGCGACGGGAAATGAGGCGTGTTCGACCACCTGTTTCTGGTCGGCGCCCTTGCCGGCAAACATGCTGCGCGCCACGCCTGCGCGAAGCCTGCCGTCGGTGCGCCTTATGGCTTCGCGGAAAGACGGACTTGCGGTGTCGCCGAAGCAAAGCGCCTCAAAGCGCTCGATGTCGCGTTCCGAGTAGACCTTCTTGGAGGTGAGCAGCATGTCCCAGTTTGCGTGAAAGCCGCGCAGCATGCCGAGCGGTCCTCTCGACACCGGCGGTGCTCCGGTCAGCACCAGGCCGCCGACAGCATGATGGAAGCTGGCAAGCTCGATCGCCACATGGCCGCCGAGCGACCAGCCGAAGATGATGGCACGGTCAATGCCCAGCAAATCGAGAAGGCGGGCCGTCGTCTGCGCGAGACCGGTAACCGTATAAGCGGTTGCCGGGTCGCGGGCATCGGAGGACTCGCCATGGCCGGGAAGGTCGAAGGCGATAAGCCGGTGGGCATCGGCGAGCGGACTGTCGAACTGACGGGCAAACACGGCGCGCGAACTGCCTGAGCCATGGATCATGACGATGGGCATGCCGGATCCCGACGACTGGCTGAGGCGCAAATCGGCCTGCGGCGTGCGGATGGTGCGGTCAGTGACGCTCATGCTGGATTAGACCTTCAGATTTGCCTGAAGGCCAACATCGCATGGGGGGATCTATATGTTCTTTAAACATGTGGTTAAGAAAGGATTGCTAGAAATCGACCGCCGGCTTGACTGCCGGGTCCAGGGCAACCACCGCGGAATCTCGACAATGGAACCAGTCCTCGATCTTCTTGTCTCGATCTGCAGCATCGCGACGCTTGGCCAGTACGTCTGGTCGATGCGGGCGCATTTCCATTTGCCGGCCATGTCCACAGGGGCGATGGTGATATCGGCGGCTGTGATCGCCACGGCGCTGTTCTTTCTGGCCATACTGTGGATCCAATCGCAGCCGGTTTCGGCAAAGCTCACCGGGCTCGCCGTCGAACTGGCAAGCTCTGCCCTGTTCTGGTGGGCGATTGCCACGTCGCGCAAGGCGCGGCTGCGCTTCGCCTTCGCGCCCAACGATCCGCACAGCCTGCTGACCGACGGCCCCTACGGCTATGTCCGCCACCCGTTCTATACGTCCTACATCATCTTCTGGATCGGATGGGGGATCGCGACCTGGTCGATCTGGGCGGTGGTGCCGGTCGCCGGAATTGTCATCATCTATGTGTTTGCGGCGCTCGGCGAAGAGAAGAAGTTTTCGCGCACGCCGCTGGCCGGCGACTATCAGGCCTATCGCGGTCGCGCAGGTCTGTTCTGGCCGCGGCTGGGGTGGTAGGCAGCAGGGGCAAGGTTTGCCGGATTGAGGATCGCCAGATGAAGATCATTGCCTGCGGCAGCGTGCCGACCATCATCGCCCCCGACAAATATTTCACCGGCCGCGTGTTGCAGACGCCGATCATCGAGAAGGAAGCGCCGGCGCGGCTGCGCGCCACGCTGGTCAGCTTCGAGCCCGGCGCGCGCACCCACTGGCACACGCATCCGCTCGGCCAGACACTCTATGTCACTGCCGGCGCCGGACTTGCGCAGACATGGGGCGGGCCGATCCAGGAGATCAGGGCCGGCGACACCATCTCGTTCGAGCCCGGTGAGAAGCACTGGCACGGTGCAGGTCCGAAAACGACGATGACCCATGTCGCCATGCAGGAGGCGCTGGACGGCGTCCATGCCGACTGGATGGAAGCGGTAACCCCTGAACAATATGGCGGCTGAACGCATGGCCGGCGAAACCGGCATGCACGAACTCTTCGCCGACGCCCATGCCCGAGCAGGAGGCATGAGGCGCCAACAGAAAACCCGGCGGCGACGCCGGGTTTTCTGTGAGCACGGACAGGATCAGGTCAGCGATGCGGTGAAGCGCTGGATGCGCGTGCAGGCTTCCTCCAGCAGCGTCTCCGACGTCGCGTAGGAGATGCGGAAGTTGGGGCCGAGGCCGAAGGCCGAGCCGAACACCACCGCGACACCCTCGGCCTCAAGCAGTTCCGAGCAAAAAGCCTCGTCGGTGTCGATGACCTTGCCGGCCTTGGTCTTCTTGCCGATCAGCTGGGCGCAGGACGGATAGACATAGAAAGCGCCTTCCGGCGAGGGGCAGGTGATGCCGCGCGCCTGGTTGAGCATCGACACGACGAGGTCGCGCCTCCCTTGAAAGATCGCCTTGTTCCTGGCGACGAAATCCTGCGGGCCATTGAGCGCCTCGACGGAAGCCCATTGCGCGATGGTGCAGGCGCCGGACGTCTGCTGGCCCTGGATCATGTCCATCGCCTTGATCAACTGCACGGGACCCGCCGCATAGCCGATGCGCCAGCCGGTCATGGCATAGGCTTTCGACACGCCGTTCATGGTCAGCGTGCGCTCGTAAAGCGTCGGCTCGACCTCGACGATGGTCTTGAAGACGAAGTCGCCATAGGTCAGGTGCTCGTACATGTCGTCGGTCAGCGTCCAGACATGCGGGTGCTTCAAGAGCACATCGGCCAGCGCGCGCAGTTCCGCTTCCGTATAGGCGGCGCCCGACGGGTTCGACGGCGAGTTCATCAGCAGCCATTTGGTCTTCGGCGTGATCGCCTTCTCCAGCACTGCGGGAGTCAATTTGAAACCATTCTCGATCGAGGTGTCGGCAAACACCGAGGTGCCGCCGCAGATCGCCACCATTTCGGGATAGCTGACCCAGTAGGGGCGAGGGATGATGACCTCGTCGCCGGGGTTCAACGTCGCCATGAAAGCGTTGAACAGGATCTGCTTGCCGCCAGTGCCGACAATGGTCTGCTCGGGCTTGTAGTCGAGATTGTTCTCGCGCTTGAATTTTTTGGCGATCGCCTCGCGCAGCGGCACGATGCCCGAAACCGGCGGGTATTTGGTCTCGCCACGGCGGATCGCCTCGATCGCCGCATTCTTGATGTTGTCGGGCGTATCGAAATCCGGTTCGCCGGCGCCGAGGCCGATAATGTCACGGCCGGCATTTTTCAGCTCGCGGGCTTTCTGCGTCACCGCGATGGTAGCGGAAGGCTTCACGCGGGAAAGAGCGTCGGCAAGAAAGGCCATGACCAGATGTCTCCAGAGGGGTCGACGCAGCGGGAACAGCTGCGGCGCTTCTCATGTCGCATCAACCCGCCAAGTGCAAGCATTGTCGGATGAGCCAGGGGTCAAGGACCTGTGAAGATCGGCTTTTGGAACACTGCGTATTCCGGGCTTCGTCCGCGCTTGGGACCTTGCAATCCATGCGGCGTATCCGCGGCAAGAATAAATTCATCAACGGCCGCTAAAACCTTTGACGGCAGGATCGCCAGCAATTTCGCCTGTCTCGCGGAGCGAGGGACCCTTGTCGCGCAGCATCGGGCTTGCCCACATCATCCATAACGATGACGGCACCTCGTCAGGTGTCTGGGGTATCTATACGCTGCAAAGCGCCTTCCAGCCGATCTTCGCCTTCAAAGAGGGGAAATTGTCGATGGTGGCGTTCGAGGGGCTGATCCGGCCGTTCCGCGACGGCGAGCCGCAATCGCCGATGAATTTCTTCTCGACCTGTCCGGCTGGCGAGCGCCTGCATATCGAGGCGCTGACGCGCACGCTGCATTTGCTCAACGCCGGCGCCTGCCTGCCGCAAGAGGCCTCGATCTTCATCAATTTCGACCCGTCGGTGTTCACCGAGCGCTCCATCGTCGACAACGCGCTGCGCGACATGCGGCTGGTGCTGTACGAGGCCGGGATCGATCCGCGCCGCATCGTGTGCGAGGTGACCGAGCAGAAGTCGGCGTCGCAGGAAACGCTTTACAGCTTCGTCGAGGCGCTGCGGGCCAATGGCTTCCGCATTGCCGTCGACGACTATGGCGCCGATGAATCCGACATCCACCGCATCAAGGAACTCAAGCCGGATATCGTCAAATTCGATGCGCACTGGATCACGCAGCTGATGGAGTCCGGCGCCGGCTTTGCCTTGTTGACCACCATGGTGACGAACTTCGAACAGCAAGGCATCCGCACCGTTTTCGAGGGTATCGAGGAGGGTTGGCAGCTTGAACTGGCCGAGAAATCGGGCGCCTCGATGGTGCAGGGTTTCGTGCTGGCAAAGCCGGAACTGGCGCCGACCAGTTTTCGCGTTTTCGGCAAGGATGCGCAGCTACCTGTTGCGGCGACCGAGCCAGTCAAGGCACCTGCCGGCAAAACCGCTTCAGCGCGGCCGGGCAGGGTGTTCGGGCGCAGGACCGGGCCATGACCGGGCAGCGCGAGCGGCGGCGCGATGTCGGCGATGCGATCTTCGCCGACGAGGTCGGCATCGAATACGGCGTCTATGGCGCGTTTCGGCTGAAGACCGCCTACCAGCCGATCTTTGCGCCACGCGGCGGCGCACTCGCCGCGGTCGCGGTAGAGGCGCTGATCGAACCGCACCGCGCGGCCATGCCGGTTGCGCCGGCCGTGTTCTTCGACAGCGTCGCGGCGGGCGACCGCCTGTTTGTCGAGACGATGTGCCGGATGCTGCATCTGAGGAACTTCCGCAACATCGGCGTCGACGGGCTCGACCTGTTCTTCAACTACAACCCGATGATCAACGACCATCTCGGGCGGGCGCTGGCCGAGATCCGGCTGATGACCCGGCATCTCGGCGATCTCGACTTGCAAGCCGGCATGCTGGTCTGCGAAATCACCGAGCAGGCCGCCGACGATCATGTGCTGGCTCCGCTGGTGCGCGAGATGCGGCGCGACGGCGTTCGCATCGCCATCGACGATTTCGGTACTGGCCATTCGACCGCGGAGCGGATGAACCTGCTCCAACCGGATATCGTCAAGATCGACGGCGGCTGGTTCGCTGAATTCTGCCGCCACACTGCCGCCGAGCGCTTCTTCCGGCCGCTCGTCTCGTCGCTGCACGATCGCGGCGCCAAGGTGCTGGTCGAAGGCATCGAGCAACCCGTGCACCTGCGCGTCGCGCTGGATGGCGGTGCCGACCTGCTGCAGGGGTTTCATCTCGGCCGACCAGCGCTCGCCGGTACGCTCTTCAACCAGCAGCCGCTGTCGATCGAAGCGCTGCTGGGCGCTGACAACAAGGTTGTGCCGTTGCATCTGCGGCGCTGATGTTCGTCCTTCTCCCCGTTCAACGGGGAGAAGGAGGCTGAACCCAGACAAACAAAAAGGCGGGATAAATCCCGCCTTCCCATTTTCGGTAGCCTGATCGGAGTTTTTAAGTCCGGGCTGGCAGCTATCTGCTGATCCAGCTTGTCGGGTCTTTCCACTCCAACGCGCTTCTCGCGCGACTGTCAGTACATCCGTGACTTGCCGCGCGCCCCGAACTCTCGTCCGGCGCGCGCTATCGCAAAATCAGGCTGCCTTGCTCAGAGAACCAGCGGACGACTTGCCTGTGCGGCGGTCCTGCTCGATCTCGAAGTTGATCTTCTGGCCTTCGACCAGGGTCGACAGTCCAGCGCGCTCGACAGCGGAGATGTGGACGAAAACGTCCGCGCCGCCCGAATCAGGCTGAATGAAGCCGAAGCCCTTGGTGGCGTTGAACCACTTGACCGTACCAGTTGCCATATGAATAGTCCTCGCATTTGCTTTGGTTTGACCGAACCAAGGTTCAGCCGGTGTGTATCGAGATTTTGGAGATAGACGTCAGCAAACGCGAAGATCGCGAGGCCCGGATCGATCGGCCGAAATATCAATGGACCTGATATAGGCAGGTTTTGCACCAAAAACAAGACGGCTCGAAAAAAGGCGCGACCATGGCGCCGCCCAAAGGCCGCCCCAATCGCATGAAAGCGTTGAGCAATCGGGAAGATCGGAGCGCCCCACGGCGTTAGTCCGGTTTTGGGAGGCAAGCATGAAAACCGTCGTGAAAACCATTCTGCTGGCTGTCTGCATGACGCTGGTGGCCGCCGAAGCGCAGGCGATTTCGCGCTACGATCCCACCCGTATGAGCTGCGACAGGGTGCAGGGCACGATCGCCCGCCAGGGCGCTGTGATCCTGCGCTACCAGTCGAAACGTGTGCCGGGGCTGCCACTCTTCGACCGCTATGTGCAGAGCCAGCAGTTCTGCAACATCGGCGAGGTCAGGAAACGCGCCTACGTGCCGAGCGCCGACGCGGATTCCTGCCCGGTCTATTTGTGCAAGCGGATCGAGAACGATCATTTCCACCGGCGCTTCCTGCGCCGGCATTAAAGCGCGTCGCGCTTTAGACCTTTGTTTTGATGCACGTCTGTTTTGATGCATGTCGTTCTCCCAAAACCGCCGCACACTTTTGGACGACATGCATCAGATCGCGTCGGGTTCTGAATCTCAGAACCCGAACGAGACCTGCGCCGGCGGCGGCGGGCCGACGCGCACGCCTTCCATGGCCAGCATCTTTTCCTTGGTGGCCGAGCCGCCGGGCGCGGAGAAGCCGCCGATCTTGCCGCCCGCGGCCAGGATGCGGTGGCACGGGATGACCAGTGGTACCGGGTTGGCGCCAAGCGCGGCGCCTGTTTCGCGCGGCAGGCCGGGCTGGCCGGCGCGCTTTGCCAGTTCGCCATAGGTGGTTGTTTCGCCATAGCCGAGCTTTCGCGCCGCGTCGTAGATGGCGAGGCGGAAGTCGTCGACGCCGTCCAAATCGACCGGCACACCGGAGAAATCGACGTCCTCGCCTGAGGCATAGGCCTTGATCGAGGCGATCAGCTCGACGACCCATTGCGGCTGGTCGGTATTGCCTGAAACTCCGGCATGCCGCATCAGCCGGCGCTCTACCGCCTCACGGCTCTTTTCGGGCAGGCAGAGCCGGATCAGGCCCCTTTCGCTCCAGGCGATGCCCATGAAGCCGATCACTGTTTCTAACACTGCGTGACCGGCTGTGATCGAAGATGTCGTTTCCATGATGCACTCCTTTCCGCAAAGTGGCGAAAACCGGCATACCGACCGGTACATATGCAGAACAATATGGCATCTGGACCTCCCTCTCGCCACCCGAAAACCACCAGATGGCCCCGATTGCTCACCAGGAATCGCTGGTGTAAGGACTTCTTAACAACCCGACACACCGGACCCGCGCGGCTTGCCAGCAAAATTAAACCTTATTGCGATCTGCGTGATCGTCGGTGCCGCTGCACTCAGCGGCTGCCAATCGACTTCGCAGATGAAGGCTACGCCTGCGCTGACGGAAACCGCGACCGCCGTGGGCAGCGATGCCGGCTTCACCGTGCCGCTGCCCGACGCGGTTTCGGTGCTGCCGCAATCCTCGGGCATAGCGCCCGTCCAGGCAGCCGAAGTGACACCTGCTACACCAGCGCTCGATGCCGCCGCGCAGCCTGCTGCCGCGACCGCGGCCTTTGCCGGCGCGACGCCCGCGGCGTCGGCCATGCCTGCGGTGATGGCCGCCAGCGCCTGGCAGGCGCCTGCGCCCGCCAAGGCGGGACAGTCCGTCACGGCTGAGACATATACGACCGCCGGTCTTGTCATGCCGGCAACCGCCAAGGGCGGCGAGAAAACCTTGCCCGGCGTGCAGCAGGTGGCCTATGTCGGGCCGCAGAATCCGGCTGCCCTGGTGCAGTTCCCTGCCGCCCCGCTCAGCCCCGCGCCAGCAGAAGAGCGTGCAACCGGCATGCGCGGTGACATCGACCAGCTGATCCAGAAATACGCCGCCCTCTACGAGGTGCCGGTCGATCTGGTGCGCCATGTCGTCAACCGCGAAAGCACCTACAACCCCAAGGCCTACAATAACGGCCATTGGGGGCTGATGCAGATCAAGCACGCGACGGCGCGCGGCATGGGCTATGACGGCCCGGCCAAGGGCCTGTTCGATGCCGAGACCAATCTGAAATACGCGGTCAAATATCTGCGCGGCGCCTGGCTGTGTGCCGACGGCAACGCCAGGAAGGCCGATTGGCTCTACCAGTCCGGCTACTATTTCGATGCCAAGCGCAAAGGCCTGCTCGAGGCGACCGGCCTCGGTGTCGACCGCAAGCGGCGCCGGCTGCAGCCCGACGCCTGAGCGCAATGCCTGAACCGCGCCCGCCGGCTCCAAACGACATCCGGCTGCGCAAGATCCTCGACGAGACAATCGTTGCACCGCATTGGCCGGACGGCTTTGCCATGCGCTGCTTCGAACATGGCGACGCGCAGCCCCTGCATGCGCTTTTGGCCGAGGTGTTCGACGACGGCACCGACGGACCGTTCGACGAATGGTGGCCGCGTATCTCAGGCGATGCCGAATTCGACCCGGCGCTGTGTTTCCTGGTCATCGACGCCAAGGGACGGCTGGCGGCGGCGGCGCTGTGCTGGACGAGGGCCTTCGTCAAGGACCTCGCCGTTCACCCCGAGGCGCGCGGCAAAGGCATTGGCGAGGCGCTGATGTGGCAGGCTTTCAATGCCTTTCGCGATCGAGGCGCGCCTCATGTCGACCTCAAGACCAACACGGTCGAGAACGCCGCCGCGCTCAGGCTCTATGAGCGGCTGGGCATGATCCAGGTCCCTTGGGAAGGCTGAAGCGGCTGTTGAAATCCTTCGATTTGTGAACTGCTTCACATTGGCCGCTGCAACCGGATGCTACCTACCATCCATGCCTTTCGACCGATGGCGGATCGACGACTGGCTGATGTGGAGAGGCTGCACCGGCATGTGTTCAGCCACTCCTTGGCGGGTCCCAGGCGGGGGTTTGGGGCCCGCCAGTCGTTTCCGACTGGCCTTCAGATATCGGGAGCGTTGCCGATCGTCCTTTTGAGATCGAGCGCCCAGGCGCGGCCCTCGTCGCCGCCCCACAATAGCCAGGCGATATAGCCGGCCGACGGATTGTCTTCATTGCCGTAATTCCTGCCGCGCTTGTCGACTTCGTGGCGGGCGAAATAGCTGACCATGCGGCGGATGGTGGAGGGCGCCAGCTTTTCGCGGTTCTTGAGTTCCGTGGCGCGGGCAACGCCGATCTCGGTGCCGCCGCGGCCGAATTCTCTACGCAGCCGCAGCCCCTTGGCGGCGTTGTCGGCCACCACTTGCGGGCAACGCAGGTCGATCTCTTCTGTGCTTTGCTCGCCCATGTGTGCTCCCCTGATCCCCAGAGATTTAGCTGACGGGAAGAATACGGCAAAGGCGGGCTCATTTCCCGGATCAAAAATGTCGGAGCTGGTCGGGCTGGCTCGTCCTTGGGTCGTAAAGCAATCCGAGCCGGGACGCCGGCGCAACGGCCAAGGAGACGATCATGATCAGCTTCCCCAACGAATCCGCGAAGTATCGCACTGCCCGCGAAAAACTCCTGCAGAAGGAAATCGAGTTGCGCCGCGCCATGGAGGCCGTGGCGGTTGCCCGCCGCGCTTTGCCGCCAGGTGGGCTGGTGCCGCAGGATTATGTCTTCGACGGGCTGGACGCGGAGGGCAGGCCGGCGCGGATAAAACTGTCGGAACTGTTTGCGCCGGGCAAGGATTCGCTGATCCTCTACCAGATGATGTTTCCGCGCCACCCGCAGGAGACGCGCGACGTGGCAACCAGCGGCGGCACGGCAAAGCTCGCGCGGCCCGACCAGCCGTGCCCGTCCTGCACCGCGCTGCTCGACCAGTTCGACGGCGCGGTCGGCCACCTGGAAGCGGCCGGCTTCAACTTCGCCGTCGTGGCCAAGACGGCACTCGAAAATCTGGTCACGCTCGGCCGGGATCGCGGCTGGCGCAACATGCTGCTGGTGTCGGCGGCCAGCAACAGCTTCAAGCGTGACTATAATGCCGAGACGGCCGACGGCGCGCAGATTCCGCTGCTTTCGGTGTTTCACAAGGATGGTGACGGCATCAGGCATTTCTGGTCGTCGGAGCTGGACTTCGCGCCGACCGACCCGGGACAGGACCCGCGCTCCATCGGCACCTGCGAGATCCTGTGGAACCTGATGGATTTCACCCCGGAAGGCCGGCCGAACTGGCACGAGCAGCTGCAGTATGGCGAGGCGTGCTGTCATTGAGGGTGGCGCGCTCTTGCTGGCCCTTCGCACGACTTCAGTGTCCTTGATCTGCGCTTCGCGTCGCTGGTGAAGCTCTCGCTCAAGTCGGCCGGAACATCGGAACATCCGCTGCATTGATAGGAGACGGTTTGCGACCCCATTCACGGATTCGAAGTGCGACCCACACTTAACAATGTATGGGACTTGGTGCGAGAAAGCGTGGTTGGCTTTGTCAACGACAATGCCCTTAGTCATGGCGCGGCGATGGCCTTTTACGCCGCCACGTCGCTGGCCCCGGTTCTGATCATTGTCGTCGCGATAGTTGGCATCGCATTTGGTCATGACGCAGCACAGGTGGCTTTGTCTGCTCAGATATCGGGGCTGATGGGCGCAGAAAGCGCGGCGCTCCTTCAGACAGCGCTCGAAGGGGCATCCAGCAAATCATCGGGGACCCTGGCGGCCATTATCGGCGTGGCGACTTTGCTCGTCACCGCCTCCGCGGTGTTTGGCGAGATGCAGCAGGCTCTGAACGCAATATGGAAGGTTGAAGCGAAGGGGAGTTCGCTGTCGCGTCTCTTGCGCGCGCGTGCGGCAAGTCTCGGCCTAGTCGCCGCCCTCGGCTTTATGTTGCTGGTATCTTTGGTGGCGAGCGCGGCGATCTCTGCTCTGGGCAACATGATCAGCGCTCATTTGCCGTTCGGCGAATTTGTTCTGAGCGCGATCAACACCCTGATTTCCTTTTCCCTGATCTCCGTGATGTTTGCCGCGATCTACAAGGTCCTGCCGGACCGTGCCCTGGAATGGCGGGATGTCGGGATCGGTGCTGTCGTGACCGCCGCTCTGTTCACATTGGGGAAGTCGCTTATCGGTTGGTATATCGGCACAAGTGCGATCGCATCATCGTATGGTGCGGCCGGAGGGCTGCTCGTCATACTGCTCTGGGTCTATTATTCATCAGAAATCTTTCTGCTCGGTGCAGAGTTGACCCGCGCCTATTCCGTTCGACATGGAAGCAGGTCCGACCTAGACGAGTTGGTTCAAGATGCTCCCGCTTCAGAAAACCTTGTTTCAATGCGTCGAAAGCCCAGCTCTTCGGGCGCCGTTGCGTTGTTGGCGGTGGCGTGCGTGAGCGCAACGATGACAGTCTTTCTGCTGGGGCCTCGTCGCCCGTAGGGAGAGATCACGCTGCAGTCGTAAGCCTGCTTCCCTTTCTTCCCGCGCGAGGAGAAGGGACGCGGCTGGCAACCTCACCGCATCTGCTGCGTTGGGTCTGCGAGGACACTTTCATGGAGCGTTTCGATGAAACCGCATCTCGCCATTGCCATGCTGGCCCTTCTGGCCGGAACGCCTTCAGCCTTTGCCCAGCAGGCGGTCGGCACCTTGCCGGCGCTGTCGGAGAACAAGGTCGACACCGCCACCTTCACCAAAACACTTGTAAGCGCCAACCGCTTCGAGATCGAAAGCAGCAAGATGGCCGAGAAGAAGGGCGTCGCGGCCGATGTGGCCGATTTCGCCGCGCTGATGGTGAAGGACCACACAAAGGCCGGCCAGGATTTCGAGGCGGCGCTGGAAAGGAGCCAGACCACGGCATCCATCAAGCCCGAAGGCCCGCCGCTGCTGCCGAAAGACCAGGCAATGCTCGACCAGCTCAAGGCGCTGGATGGCGAGGCCTTCCAGGCCAAGTACATCACCTTGCAGACCGAGGCGCACAAGCAGGCCGTGGCGATGTTTTCCACCTACGCCCGGTCCGGCGACGACCCGGCTCTGAAGGAGTTCGCCAAGAAGACGCTGGAGGTGCTGAACATGCACGAGATGCATCTCAGGGATGTGGCTGCGGTGCATTAGGGATTCGACAGTCAGGACAGAGGGGGGCGCCGTAGGGTGCCAAGTCCGATATCGCTCGCCCCTGGCAAACCCCACACCCAAACCTGGCCCTGTGCCTCCACCGGCCATGAACTACAATGCCGGCATCACCCTCGGGAGCACCCCATGCCCAAGATCGACATAGCATCCGTGCCCGTCCGCAAAGGCTCCGGCTACCCCGCGCCCTTCGACGCCCCTTGCGCTGACCGAATGCGCCGCCGCCTCGGGGATGCCGGCGGGCTTACCGATTTCGGCGTCAACCTGATGACCTTGCCTCCCGGCGGCTGGTCGAGCCAGCGCCATTGGCACAGCCATGAAGACGAGCTTGTCTATGTGCTGGAAGGCGAACTGTTGCTGGTCGAGGATGGCGGCGAGACGCTGCTCAAAGCTGGCGACTGCGCGACCTTCGCCAAGAACAGCGGCAACGGCCACCACATGGTCAACCGCTCGTCGGTGACGGCGCGCTATCTCGAAGTCGGCTCGCGCAATCCCGACGATGTCATCACCTGCTCCGACATCGACATGATGAGCCCGAGTTCGGACGGGCGGTTCTTGCACAAGGACGGCACGCCTTATCCGGGGCAGGGGTAGGGCAATCGCGCACGCCGGCGCCAGCCCCCGCTCCGTCCCGGCTTCGCCGGGCCACCTCTCCCCCGCTTCACGGGGGCGAGGAACCCAAGCTTCTCAAGGTCCGCGGCGTAGGCAAGTTGGGCATTTCCTCGCCCCCATGAAATGGGGGAGAGGTGGCCGCGAAGCGGACGGAGAGGGGGCTGGCGCCGCCACATGCATTGCCCATAGTGCAGAGGGTGGGCGGCTTTCCGGCGCTCACTGAGAGATCCGGACGACAATGCCGGGCGCTGGCGTTCAGCCTGGAGCGAGATAAGCTCGCCGCAAACCCACGGAGGATCGCCATGACCAAGGAAATCGTCGAAGTGCCGGTGTTGTCGGCGGCGGTGCGTGCGCTGGGCGTGCCGCTGTCTCTGGTGACCAAGGGCGCCGGGCTGGTCTTCGTCTCCGGCACGCCGCCGCTCGATCTCACGACCGGCCGACGGGTCAAAGGCGACATCGAGGTCCAGACCGAGGCGTCGCTGAAAGCGCTGAAACATTGCCTGGAAGCAGCCGGCACCTCGCTGGAAAACGTGGTGATGGTGCGCATCTACGCTGCCAATGCCGGCTTCTACAGCGCCATCAACCGGGTCTATGCCCGGTATTTCCCTGAAAACCCGCCGTCGCGAACCTTCGTGCCGGTGGCGTCATGGCCGATGGAGTTTGATATCGAGATTGAGTGTGTGGCGGTGGGGTGAGGTTTTCTCGACCGATGCTCAAGCACGCTGCGAAACGCCGCGGGAGGCGGGCAACCTTCGCTATGGCAGCAATGATCACTGCAGATCGATCGGTTTCAGTGCAGCGGTGCCGCAACTTGATATCCCAAATTCGTATGGTTCTTGGGACTTAGTATCCACGCCAACGGGTCTGTAAGTGCCTATCTGAGTTACGCAATATTCGGCCAGGGAGTCGGAGCTTCGATTTGCCTGAACTGGTGGTACAATTCTCTTGCAGCCAGCAGATGGTTCGGATTTGCTTTTTCTGGCTTACGTCGCTCTGTCTCTTCCCATGGGTCAGCGATTCCTTCCTTTGATAGAAAGAGAGCTGTAGCTGCCAACTCCAGTGCTATCGCATCCGCGTGAGCTGCTAGTCTAGCCAGGCTGACACGTGCCTGCGGAACGCCTACTGGAACATCTTGGTTAACTTGAAAAATTGAATAACTACCGCCCCAGCCAGCCGTCTGCTCGGTCTCGTTGATCATCCCAAGTAATTTTGCTTCTCTAGCCGCTGAAGCTAAATCATCACTAAAAGGCCCATAGTGCTTGTAGGAAAACCTAAACGCGTCGTCTAACCCGGATGCTGTCAAGACATAAGCAATCTTTTGCAGGCGCGTGCGGCCGACCACTCGACCTCCAGCGTCTCGAACGATCTCCTGTGCTCGTTGAGCTTCAGCGCGCGACATTCTGTATCTCCTCGTTCACGATTTTGATGACGATATCTTTCGCATCGACATCGTCTTCATCCATGTAAACTCTATATAGCTTGAATGTCTTTAATGCTGCGACAGCACTTGAGCGCTCTGCCAAGTCCACAAGCTCCCCGCCGGAAGTTCGAATATTAATTCTATCCAAGGGGCCTTTCGATTGACCTACTGGCTTATATGGCGATCGCTTCTCATCATCGAACAATAACCTTGGCCGAAGCTGGCTATTTACCTTCGACCATTCGGTCAATTTCTCATTTATCGCGGCGCAGCATTTATCGATCTTTTCAATGACTTCGTCTCCGCCACCGCCTTTAGGGTCAATGGAATGAGTGACCTCGTTCCGCACGTCACAGCATTTGTAAAGCTGTCGGTCTCGGAGGCGCCTTGAGAACTCAGATACGAGTTCATCAGTTGCCTCCGACAGCAGCGACAGAGCGCCCCAAACCACAGAATCATCCAAGTTGAGCGCAGCTGGAATGCTCTCAGGATGTCGGGCAAATTCAACAATTGGATGATTCTTGGGGAGGCCGGTTAACTTAACGTTTCCGCTTCGTACAAGGTCTACAACTCTCACAAGAAGCTCTGTAAAAATCTTCTCCGCGCCGCGTGTCGTTTTATGAAAATAAACAGTGGGATATAGTTGAAATAGACCAAGTATAAATTGCTCTGCCGCGTAGATGGCTTTAGGCCCCAAAACGAACGTCTCTATTTCGCCAAGCTTTGTGTCATCAACACCAAACGGGACAGAGCCGATTTCCAAATTTGCCAGGAGCCATGGAAAATCAATCGCAGAATGCTGTGTGCCCGTCATAAGGCGATCACGGCGCATATAATCTAAACGATCTGCGTCAAACTGGCTCGAAACGACAGCATGATGCACCGTCTTGACGCCATCCTTCTTTAAGATGTTTGCCACATCATCAGCAAATCCGCTTCCAAGTTCGTTTAATTTTTCAGAAACCTCACTATCGCGAACAAGTAGGTCGCTCATATTTTCGTGATCTGACAGCTTTAAATTCAGTCGCTTCCCAACTTTTTCGAAAGCATGACTGAAAGGGCCATGTCCAAGGTCATGAACCAAGGCGGCAGCCAGTGCCCTTTGCTGTTTAGATTCCTGCTCTAGCTTCGAAGACTTGATGATCTCCATCAGTTGTCGTGCGGTATGGAAAACTCCAAGACTATGAGCAAACCTGGAGTGGCAGGCGCCCGGATAGACCAAGTCAGAGAACCCAAGTTGCTTAACCCTGCGAAGGCGCTGGAATGGCCTAGTTTGGATGACACTCCATAGCGTTCTTTCCAATTCTGAATTCGAGAACGGCACTAAATCGTGCAGAGGATCTCGAACCCGTTGATAGGACATTTAGACACGTTCCGTTGAAGTGTTCTTACTTTGTTCTCATAATTCTGTCAACCTTACATGTGACCGATTCGGTTAAGAAAGCACGTTTGAAGGGCTGGCATGTCGCGGAAATGTTGTGAATTGGCGTCGCAAGGGTGAAATTACCAAAACCTAAGTGCACGCCTTTGGTGCGCGAGCCGCCTGCACTGGAGCCATGGTTCAGGCGGGCTACAAGCCGTTAGGTACTAACTCCTCACGCAAAATACTCCTGCAGCGGCCTCACCTCGAGGCTCCCCGCCTTCAGCGCGGCAATCGCCTCGGCCACGGCAGCCGCACCCGACAGCGTCGTGTAGTACGGCACCTTCTGCATCAGCGTTGCCCTGCGCAGCGATTTCGAATCCGACACCGCCTTCTGGCCGTCCGTGGTGTTGAAGACGATCTGGACCTGGCGGTTGCGGATGGCGTCTTCGATGTGGGGGCGGCCTTCCAGCACCTTGTTGATCTTCTCGGCAACCACGCCGTTTTCGGCGAGGAAGCGCTGCGTGCCTGAGGTCGCCAGCACTTTGAAGCCCTGGCCGGCGAGGCGCTTGACTGCCGGCAATATGCCTTTCTTGTCTTCGTCGCGCACCGAGACGAACAGGGTGCCGGAACGGGGCAGGTCGACGCCGGCGCCCAGCTGGCTCTTGGCGAAGGCGAGCGCGAAATCGCGGTCGAGGCCCATGACCTCGCCGGTCGAGCGCATTTCCGGGCCGAGTAGAATGTCGACGCCGGGGAAGCGGGCGAAGGGGAAGACGGCTTCCTTGACCGCGATGTGGCCGGGGTTGCGCGGGTCGGGCATGGCGCCATAATGGGCGAAGGCGTCTTCCAGCTTTTCGCCGGCCATCATGCGGGCGGCGATTTTCGCGATCGGACGCCCGATGGTCTTGGCGACGAAGGGCACGGTGCGCGACGCACGCGGGTTGACCTCCAGCACATAGACCGTGCCGTCCTTGATCGCATACTGCACGTTCATCAGGCCGCCGACATTGAGCGCGCGGGCAAGTGCGGCCGTCTGGCGCTCCAGCTCGTCGACGAGGTCGGACGGAAGTGCGTGCACCGGTAGCGAGCAGGCCGAGTCGCCCGAATGGATGCCGGCTTCCTCGATGTGTTCGAGAATGCCTGAGACGAAGGTCGCCGTGCCGTCGCAGAGGCAGTCGACATCGACCTCGATGGCGCCGGAGAGATAGGTGTCGAACAGCAGCGGGTTCTTGCCGAGCAGCGTGTTGATCTGGCCGGTCTTGTCGTTGGGGTATTTCTGCTTGATGTCCTCCGGCACCAGGCCGGGCACGGTGTCGAGCAGATAGGTCTGCAGCATGCCTTCGTCATGGATGATCTGCATGGCGCGGCCGCCGAGCACATAGGACGGGCGCACGACCAGCGGGAAGCCGAGCTCACCGGCGACGAGGCGTGCCTGCTCGACGGAGTAGGCGATGCCGTTCTTCGGCTGGGTCAGGTTCAGCTTGTGCAAGAGCTTCTGGAAGCGGTCGCGGTCTTCGGCGAGATCGATCATGTCGGGTGACGTCCCCAGGATCGGGATGCCGGCCTTCTCCAGCGCATCTGCGAGCTTCAGCGGCGTCTGGCCGCCGAACTGGACGATGACGCCGACCAGTTCTCCGCTCGCCTGCTCGGCGCGCAGGATCTCCAGCACGTCTTCCGCCGTCAGCGGCTCGAAATAGAGCCGATCGGAGGTGTCGTAGTCGGTCGAAACCGTCTCCGGGTTGCAGTTGATCATGATCGCTTCATAGCCAGCGTCGCGCAGCGCAAAGGCGGCATGGCAGCAGCAATAGTCGAACTCGATGCCCTGGCCGATGCGGTTCGGACCGCCGCCGAGGATGACGACCTTCTTGCGCGACGAGACCTGCGCCTCGTTGGCGAGCGCACCGGCGAAGGGCACTTCGTAGGTCGAGTACATGTAGGCGGTGGGCGAGGCGAACTCGGCGGCGCAGGTATCGATGCGCTTATAAACCGGATGAACGTCGAGCTTTTCGCGAGTCTTCTGAATCACTTCGGCGTCGGTCTTCGTCAGCGACGCGAGGCGGGCGTCGGAGAAGCCCATCGCCTTCAGCATGCGCAGATTGACGGCGTCCTGCGGCAGGCCGTGCTCGCGGATGCGGGCTTCCATGGCGAGAATGCCGGCGATCTGTTCGAGGAACCACGGGTCGATCTTGCACATGGCGTGCACGTCTTCCAGCGAGGTGCCCATGCGGATCGCCTGCGCCACCATGCGCAGCCGGTCGGGCGTCGGCGTGCCCAAAGCGGCGCGAATGGCGTTGCGGTCGTCGACGTGGCTGGCGGGCGCAGTGCCATGACCAAGGCCGGGGATTTCGATCTCGTCGAGACCGGTGAGGCCGGTCTCGAGACCGCGCAAAGCCTTCTGCAAAGACTCCTGAAAAGTGCGGCCGATGGCCATCACCTCGCCGACCGACTTCATGGCGGTGGTCAGCACCGGCTCGGCGCCGGGGAATTTTTCGAAGGCAAAGCGCGGGATCTTGGTGACGACGTAGTCGATGCTCGGCTCGAACGAGGCGGGCGTGGCGCCGCCGGTGATGTCGTTCTCCAGCTCGTCCAGCGTGTAGCCGACGGCCAGTTTCGCGGCGATCTTGGCGATGGGGAAGCCGGTCGCCTTGGAGGCGAGAGCGGAAGAGCGCGAGACGCGCGGGTTCATCTCGATCACCACCAGCCGGCCGTCGGCCGGGTTGACGGCGAACTGCACATTCGAGCCGCCGGTCTCGACGCCGATCTCGCGCAGCACCGCGATCGAGGCGTTGCGCATCATCTGGTATTCCTTGTCGGTCAAGGTCAGCGCCGGGGCGACGGTGATCGAGTCGCCCGTGTGCACGCCCATCGGGTCGATGTTCTCGATCGAGCAGACGATGATGCAGTTGTCCGCTCTGTCGCGGACGACCTCCATCTCATATTCCTTCCAGCCGAGCACGCTTTCCTCGATCAGCACTTCGGTGGTCGGCGAGGCATCGAGGCCGGACTGGACGATGTCGTAGAATTCGGCGCGGTTGTAGGCGATGCCGCCGCCGGTGCCGCCCATGGTGAAGGAGGGGCGGATGATGGCGGGCAGGCCGACATGGTCGAGCGCCTGGGCGGCGATCGCCATGCCGTGGCTGATGTAGCGCTGCTTGCGGTCGCCTTCGCCGAGGTTCCAGCGGGTTTCCAGCGCATCGAGCGCTGCGTCGAGATCGGCAGGCTTCTCTGCCTTGAGTGCGGCGCGCTCGGCCTCATGCATCTTGCGGTCGGTGTTCTTGACGTCGGTGGCGTTGGCCAGCATCGACTTCGGCGTTTCAAGGCCGATCTTCTTCATCGCCTCGCGAAACAAAGCGCGGTCCTCGGCCTTGTCGATTGCCGTGGCGTCGGCGCCGATCATCTCGACATTGTAGCGGTCGAGCACGCCCATGCGGCGCAGCGACAAAGCGGTGTTGAGCGCGGTCTGGCCACCCATGGTCGGCAACAGCGCGTCGGGCCGCTCCTTGGCGATGATCTTGGCGACGACCTCCGGGGTGATGGGCTCGATATAGGTGGCGTCGGCCAGTTCCGGGTCGGTCATGATGGTGGCCGGATTGGAATTGACCAGGATGACGCGGAAACCCTCTTCCTTCAGCGCCTTGCAGGCCTGTGTGCCGGAATAGTCGAACTCGCAGGCCTGGCCGATGACGATGGGGCCGGCCCCGATGATCAGGATCGACTTGATGTCGGTGCGTCTTGGCATCGTTGTGAGTTCCGTTCGGCGAGCGGCTTGCACGAAAAACCGGGACGGGAAGACCCGGCCGGTTGTGCTTGCGATTCTGGTATCAGGCTAGGAGGGCCTTATAGGGAAGAGTTTTGGGAGATGTAACCCCGAAAATGCGGGATCGTGGGGCTCTCAGCAACAAGCGCCTCATTCCGTCGCGCCCCCCTCTGTCCTGCCGGACATCTCTCCCGCAAGGAGGGAGATTAGATGTGACTTCGGCTTTCGCCAATTTCCAACGTTGAAAAAGAAGAGCCGGCGTCGACGCTGCCAATCTCCCCGCTTGCGGGGGAGATGTCCGGCAGGACAGAGGGGGTGCTGTCCCGCCGGCGTTCGAGGCTCAAGCTAACCTCCGGTCGCCACGGCGTCGATAATCTCGAAGCGTTCTGAGGCGCCGATGCGGATCATGTTCAAGCTGCCCTCGCGGGTGAAGCGGAATTCGTCGGGAGAGTCCGAGCCGACAGGCAGGCCGCCGTGAAAGCTGATGATGCGCGTTCCGCCATCCGGCCAGGTCACGGTCACCGCGCTGTCGCCGCCGGTATGGGCGACGTTTATCTGGCACTGCATCATCGGCTGGCCGACATAGCGGGCGCAGGGGATATCGGCGGTGGTGCCAGGGGCAGGCGCGGCTTCCGCAGTTGCGACGGCCGCCGGGTTGGAATCCTGCGCCGGCGCTCCTGCCGCTGGGGCCAGGGCTGCGGGAACCTCGCCCGTCGGCGAGTTTTCATTGGCGGCGAAGGCGAGGCCGTAGGCATCCTGCATGGCGGTCCTGCCGATCTCGGCGGCAGACTTCGGCGCGCCTGGATCCGTGCCGCCGAGACGCTGCGTCAGGTCCTGCGCAGGTACAGGTGCAGGCGGTGGGGGAGGCGTCGTGGCGTCCGGGCCAGCATCGGTGGCCGTGGCGACTGTGGACGCATCGGCAGGCTGGTCGGATTCGGGCACTGTCGCCGGATTGACCGGCACCAGATAGCGCGCCGGCGCCCAGCCGGTGACGCTGGGATTGTCTGAAACAACCTTGCACCAGGGATGTCCGTCAATGTCGTTGCAGCCGAGGTTGCGCACGCTGGCACCTGCAGCGACCCGCGCCTCGGTCTTGCCCATCGGCGAGGGCTCGGCGCGGATGTTGAGCAGATCGTCGGGGGCAAGTCCCGTAACGATGGAGATGAAGGGCGTATCTTCCGCGTGGGCCGGGACAACGGCTAGCCATGCCGCCATCAGCAGCGGAGCGGCAATCAGCGCATGCAAACTTGTTCGGAGCGTAACGATGCGCCTCATCATTGGCCGTGCACTGATACTCTGTACCTTTGCCGCGGCATGTTCAGCCGCATGCGGAGGCGGTTTTATAAGGGACGATGCGCCGCCATGTAAGTCCGAAAATGCGTCCGATCTTTGGTGCCGGGAGGGCGGAGGCAGGCACGGCTGGGCGGTTCAAGCGGAGCCTTGCGAAGAGGGTTTCCGCATGAAGCCGGTTCTGAGCGCATGCGCCCATTCCGGCCGGCCCGCCTGTTCTGCCTGAATGGCCGCCGCTTCGTGGTCGTAGTCGACGGCGATGGTCTCGAAACGGTCGGGTCCTTCGTCATCCAGGGTGACGATGCCGTACCGCGCATGCGGGCTGCCTTGCTCCGAAACATGCGCCGGCGGCGTGTCATCGTCATAGGCGGGGCAGCCGACGCTGCCGGGGTTGAAGAGAACGGGGCCGCCGGGGATGCGGATCAGCTCCGCGCGATGGCTGTGTCCGCACAGCACGACGCGGCAGTCGAGCCCCTTCAGCCGCCGCTGAATGGCTGCAAGCGGCGCGCGCACCAGTTGGCCATCGACGATCGCATCAAGCAGATATTTCTCGTCATGATCGGGCCGGGCGTGGAAGGCGACCACGCCGGGAATGATCTCCAGCGTGAAGGGCAGGGCGAGCAGGGCCTCACGCTGCACCGATGTCAGCCGTTCCTGCGCGTAGCGGTCGGAGGCCCACATCGTGTCGTCGGCGGGATCTACGGCGACGCGGCGGTCATGGTTGCCGCGCACGGTCGGCAGGTCGAGTGCTTCCAGCCGCTCGAACGTCTCGCGCGGCCACAGCGGGCCGGAGACGCAATCGCCGAGATTGATGGTGAGATCGGCACCGCCGCGCCGCTTGAGATCGGCGAGCACGGCTTCCAGCGCCAGCACATTGCCATGGATGTCGGCGAGAACGGCAATGCGCATACGGCGGGCTCCTTGGTGCAGCCCGGTGGGGCTTGCCCCTCTTCGTTATCAAGCTCCTGCCTCCATTATCAAGCCCTTGAGATCGTTCGCGACAGCCGGGAGCCGTTGGCTATCGCCGAAGCGCTCCGTCTGCTAGCGTCGACGCCGTCCAGAGTTGGTCTGGGGGGAATATCCGCTCAAGACAGCCTCGGAGGGACCAGGCGATGACCCGCGACCAGATGGTTGCCCACCTCCGCGCCGCCAATGATGTCGCGCGCGAGACTGCCGCGCACGGGCATCATCCTTTCGGCTGTGTACTCGTCGGTCCCGACGATCGCATCCTGATGCGGCAAGGCAACATCAACACCGTGCGCCACGCCGAGACCGAACTGTCCCGGCGTGCCGCGGACGCCTATCCGCCGGAATTCCTGTGGTCCTGCACGCTCGTCACAACCGGCGAGCCCTGTGCGATGTGCACAGGAACGCTCTACTGGGCCAATATCGGCCGGCTGGTCTATGGCTACGAGGAGACCAAGCTTCTCGCGCTGACTGGCGACCATGCCGAGAATCCGACGATGAGCCTGTCGTCGCGCACGGTGCTCGGCTCCGGGCAGAAGCCGGTCGAGGTCCACGGTCCCTTCCCCGAGATGGACGAGGAGCTTCTCGCCCCGCATATCGGTTTTTGGCAGCGCTAGATCGACGGAGTTTTACTTTGGAGCCGGCTAGAGCTTTTCACCGTTTCACGGAAACGGCAAAACGCGCTCTATCTCTTTGATTTAACGCAATTCCCTAGGGAATAACGAAGACAATACCACTGATGATCCGGCGGTCGTCCACTCGCGGAATACCGTTCGACAATGGAAAGTATGGCTTAATGCGGCGCATCTGCGTCTCAGGCAACAGCATCAAATTACTCATGGCAGCGCCTCCTTGCGCAACCATTGAATCAATCCGTCGATGACGCCGCAAGTGGCAAATGCCAGCTTCCCTGTTGGCCCAAGCCAGACATCGGGGTAAACTGGACGCCGTACTTCGCTTCTCCTTTGAGGTGCTAAGGTAGCGGATGCCCGTCTCGGCTTACTTCAAGGCAGGTTTGTTTGTAGTCGCCGCGGCTGCCGCATTGTTCGCAGCGGCCGGCACGATCGCTGTCCCAGGCTTTTGGGCCTATCTCGCAATCTTCGCTGTCGTCATGATCGTTTCGTTCGCGGCGCTCGATCCGGACCTCCTGCGCGAACGCATGCGGCCGGGTGGCAAGAAGCCGCCGCTCTCGCTGAGGGTCTTCTCGCTCGTTCTGTTCATGCACTGGATCGTTGCCGGGCTTGACCGTGGCCGATTCCATTGGAGCGACAACGTGCCCGATTGGCTTCAGGGCGTTTGCCTGTTCACGGTCGCGGCCGGCTACGCCCTGGCACTATGGGCTATGCGTGTGAACCGTTTTTTCTCCTCAGTCATCCGCATCCAGGCCGACCGCGGCCAGCACGTCGTCAGCACGGGGCCTTATGCCTTCGTCCGCCACCCTGGCTACGCCGCTGGATTTCTGATCATAGCGGCGAGCGGACCCGCGCTCGGATCGTGGCTTGCGGCTGCGCTTGTTGTGCTCTTCAGCCTGCCGTTTCTGGCCTACCGCACCATCACGGAGGACCGAATTCTTCGCGCGGAGCTTGCGGGCTATTCGGATTACGCAGCGCGGGTCCGATGGCGGCTTCTCCCGGGTATTTGGTGAGGCCAAACCTCCCTAGGAAGCGGAAGCGTGCTTCGAAGGTCGTCGCGGCCTGCCAATGCAGCAAATTTTTGCCGTGGTCCCTTGGGCTCACGTTTTGGTTCCGATTTCTGAAGTTGGCGCTTTTGAGACCTTGGTCCAAAGCTCACAATGGCGGGAAGTTGCCGTTCGTGGCCTATTCCGAAAGCGATGACTCTTGGCAGTTGATGCCAGATTAATAGGTCCTGACCCTAGGCCGGCACTTCGATGTCGTGGCCACCGACCGCGGGAAGGGCAGGATCGTCTCCGGCCGCGGCGATGACGCTGTCGAGCAGGCCGGGGAAGCGGGCGTCGAGATCGGCGCGGCGCAGTGTAATCATCCGGTTGGTGCCGACCACTTCGGCGCGGGTGACGCCGGCTTCGCGCAGTTTGGCAAGGTGATAGCTAAGATTGGTCTTCGAGCCGAAGTTGAGGAACTGGCTGCAGTTCAGCGCCACGCCTTCCTTGCTGGCGAGATAGCGCACGATGGCGAGCCTGGTCGGGTCGCCAAGCACGGCGAGCACGATCGGCAGGCTGATCTGGTCTGTATTGGGATGCGGCAAGGTCATGGCCCGAAACTAAGCACAGTCAGTGGCGATTTCAACGCGTCCATCCTTTGTGAGGCATGCACAGTGTTTCTCCGTTTCGCGACCAGGCTCACCGGCTGTCCTGACACAGGGCTGTCAGCAGGCTTCAGCTATTTTCACCTGGCTTCATTGACATCATGCCCTGTTATGTCCAATTGTTCAATAACTTTTGAACTAAGGGACCTCCTAATGGACAAGCGCCTCTTCTGGCTTGCGCTCGGATCGTTCACGATCTCGACCGAAGGCTTCGTCATTTCCAGCCTGCTGCCTGACATTGCCGGCGACGCCGGCATTTCTATCCCACTCGCCGGCACGCTGATCACCGCCTTCGCGCTCGCCTATGCGATCGGCACGCCGATCCTGGCGACGCTGACCGGCGAATGGGACCGGCGCCGGGTCATCCTGTGGACGCTGGCCTTCTTCGTCATTGGTAATGTTGCTGCCGCGGTCAGCTCGTCCTTCGAACTGCTTCTGATTGCCCGCATCATCATGGCGCTGTCGTCCGGCCTGTTTGCTGCAACCGCGCAAGGCACGGCGGTGGCGCTGGTCGATGACCATCACCGGGCCCGCGCCATTGCTGTCGTCGTCGGCGGCACCACGGTGGCGGTTGCGCTCGGCGCGCCGCTCGGCGCGCTGGTCGCTGCCTTTGCCGGCTGGCGCGGCACGTTCTTTGCCATCGCCGGGCTCGGCGCGCTGGTCGGCGCCATCCTGTGGTACCGGCTGCCGCGCGGCATTGTCGGCACCAGGCTGCCGCTCAGGCGGCGGCTGGCCGCAGCGCTGCGCCCCGGCGTCATGCCGATACTTTTGACCACGGCGCTGGTCCTGATCGGCGCCTTCTCCGTGTTTTCCTATATCGCACCGCTGGCCATCCAGAGTGGTGGGCTGAGCCCGCTGGCGCTGCCCGGCATGCTGCTCGCCTTCGGCGTCGGCGCCGTCATCGGCAACATCGCCGGCGGCCAGGCGGCCGATCGGTTCGGCGCGACGCGCACCGTCGGTTGGTCGCTGGCGCTGAGCGCGGCCATGCTGGTCATGCTCTCGGTCGTCCCGACCTTCCTGCCGCAGCATCTCGCCGGGCCGGTGCTGATGGCCATGATGGTGCCGTGGGGCATGGTCGGCTGGGCATTCCCGCCGGCACAGGCCAGTCGCATCATCAAGCTGGCGCCCGACGCCGCCCCGATCGTGCTGTCGCTCAACGCCTCGGCGCTTTACCTCGGCGTGGCGCTGGGTGCAGTGGTCGGCGGTGCCGTGCTGCGCTACGGCGTGCCGGCCGATCTCGGCCTGGTCGCCGCAGTCTTCCCGCTGATCGGGCTTGGCGTGGTGCTGGCCGGCCGCTGGGCCGGCCGGGAGGTCGCCGTGCCGGCGGAGTAGACTTACTGGTTTGACGCAATTCCCAAGGGAAAGCGCTGCGCGCTTTTCCCGAGCAAACCGCTGCACACTTTTCCTGGAATTGCTCTTCCAGATCTGATTGCCGGCCGCTCTTTCAGCTTGAAGGGGTGGCCGGCGGCGTTTCGTAATCCAGTGCGGCGACTTCATCCAGCACGGCGCGCAGGTCGGCCGCCCGTTGCTCGCCGACCATGTCCTCGAAGCGCTGCTGGGCAATGCTCCACAATTTCGTCGCCTCCTCGAGCTTGGCGAGGCCTTGGCTTGTCAGCCGCACCCGCTTGATGCGACGATCGTCCTTGTCGGCGAAGGTTTCGACATAGCCGTCACGGATCAATGGCTTCAGCGTGTGGCCGAGCGCCGACAGATCCATGACCATCTCTTCTGCAATCGTACCCATCGCCGGCTCGCTGCCGATATGGATCTGGTACAGCAAGCCGAATTGTGTGCCCTTCAGGCCCGAAGGCGCGATCACATCGTCATAGAAGCGGCTGAGCTTGCGCGCGGCGCGCCGCAGCGTGGCGTTGTTGCAAGGGCTGAATCCCGGCATCGCAGTCTTGTTCATCACCACTCCTCGCCGGCAAATGCGCCTGCCGGCCTGCCGCAGAAATAGTTTCTGCCGCCACCGTTGACAAGATAGTGGCATATACCTACTTCCTGATAGTGGCATATGCCACCAATTGGAAATCAGGCGGCGAGGGACATCCAGTCTCGCCGGAAAGCTAAAAAAGGAACACGACAATGAGTGGACAGGACAACAAGGGAACCGCAGTCATCACCGGCGCATCGGCAGGCATCGGCGCAGTCTATGCCGACCGGCTGGCAGGGCAGGGCTATGATCTGGTGCTGGTTGCGCGGCGCGCCGACCGGCTCGAGGAACTGGCTGAAAAGCTGCGTTATGCCTATAAGCGCAAAGTCAGCGTGATATCAGCCGATCTCGCCGACGACGATGATGTGCGCCGCGTAGAGCAGGCGATAGCAGCCGACGATGGCGTCACGTTGCTGGTCAACAATGCCGGCATCGGCGGCCAGGCCGTGGTGGCCACCGCCGACGCCGACGAGGCCGAGCGCATGATCAAGGTCAACGTCATCGCCTTGACCCGCCTGACCCGAGCCGTGCTGCCGGGGCTTTTGGCGCGCAACCGCGGCGCCATCGTCAACATCGCCTCCGTGCTCGCCTATGAGACCTCTTTCGGCGGCATCTACAGCGGCACCAAGGCCTATGTCGTCAACTTCACCGAGGGGCTGCACCGCGAGGTCGCCGGCACCAATGTGAAGGTGCAGGCGGTGCTGCCGGGCGCGACCCGCACCGATTTCTGGGAGCTTGCCGGCAGTGACATCGACCAGCTGCCGAAGGAAATCATCATGAGCGCCGACGATATGGTCGATGCCGCGCTTGTCGGTCTCGCAAGGGGCGAAGCCGTCACCGTGCCGGCGCTCGCCGATGCGGGCAAGCTCGACACCTTCCTCGGCGCAAGGCAGGCCTTCTACGGCAGCCTGCACGCCGACAAGCCGGCCGCCCGCTACGCGGCTTGAGCTGACAGAACCTGGGTTCCTCGCCCCCGCAAAGCGGGGGAGAGGTGGCCGCGAAGCGGACGGAGAGGGGGCCTTCCTAGGGCGAATGCCTAATGGAGTCTGGTCACCGTCGTCGCGTCAGTCCCCTCTCCGTCTCGGCTTCGCCGAGCCACCTCTCCCCCATTCCATGGGGGCGAGGAACTAGAGCTAAGCCCCCCGCCACATCGGAATGATCGACGCCGCCAGCACCAGCGCCAGCACGATGTTGAGCGCGCGCCATTGCCACTCGGTCTTGAGCAGCCGTGCCAGCACCATGCCGGCCACGCACCAGATGGACAGCGAGATGGCCGCGGTGAGGCCGAAGGTAGAGCCGAGCAGCAGCGCGAGCTGCCCCGGTCCGTCGGCAAGGGCCGCGAACGAGGCCGCGGCACCCAGTCCCATCGCCCAGCCTTTCGGGTTCATCCACTGAATGCCGGCGCCGCCGAAGAAACTGTTGGGCTTGGCCATCGTGACATCGAGATTGGGCGGCCCGGCGCGGCCGATCTTGATCGCCAGCCAGACGAGATAAGCCGAACCGACGATCTTCATTGCCAGCTGCAGCGACGGCATGGCCAGCAGCAGGCCAGCGAGCCCGGCGGCGGCGGCACCCGTTACCGTGGCAAGGCCGGCGGCACTGCCGGCCATCAGCGGCACGGAGCGGCGAAAGCCGAACTGCGCACCCGAAGCGGTGGACAGAGTGGTGGCGATGCCCGGTGTGGCGGTGGCCACGAAAGCAAACAGGATGAGCGGCAGCATGGTCTGGAGCATGGGGCGTCCTTCGTCGAAGGCCTCATGCTAGACTTCCGCCTGCTTCAGTAAATGCAATGTTTGCGATGCCTGGCATTAGCGGATATAATGCTGAGCATGACCCGAAACCTCGACATGGCTCTGATCCGCACCTTCGTCACCGTCGCCGACAAGGCCAGCATGACCGCGGCGGCGAACGCGCTGCACCTGACGCAAGGTGCCGTCAGCCAGCAGGTCAAGCGGCTGGAGGAGGCGCTCGGCTGCAGTCTGTTCGAGCGCGACCGGCGCGGCTTGCGGCTGACACGACCCGGCGAGCGGCTGTTCGGCAAGGCAAAGCGGCTGCTAGGCCTCAATGACGAGATCTGGGCCGAGATGGCGGGCACGGAAGTTGCCGGCCAGGTGCGGCTCGGCGTGCCATACGACCTCGTCGGCACCTTGCTGGCGCCGGTGCTGAAAGCCTATGCCGAAGCCTATCCTCGGGTCGAGATTTCATTGCTCTGTGCCGCCTCGCCGGATCTTGCCGCCGCACTTGCCGCCGGCACCATCGATCTAGCCGTTATCGAGCAGCCGGTCGGCCCGTCAGCCGGTGAATGCCTTGCCATCGACCGGCTGGTCTGGGTTGGCGCCAAGGGCGGCTTTGCCCACGCCAAGCGGCCGCTGCCGGTGTCGATTGTCGCCGACACCTGCGCCTTCCGCCCGGTGGTGCTGTCGGCGCTGAACGAGCATGGTCTTGAATGGCGCACCGTGTTCGAAAACGGCAACATCGATGCCACGACCGCGACGGTGCGCTCCGACCTCGCCGTCACCACGTGGCTGGCCTCCACCGTGCCGGCCGACCTCGACATTCTGCCTTTCGATTCAGGCCTGCCGCCGTTGCCGAATTTCTCGATCAATCTGCATCTGCCAAGGTTTGGCGCGGCGCCTGCCGCGCAGGAATTCGCGCGGTTTATCAGGGATGGACTGGGGCGGCGGGCGATGGCGGCTTGAACCACTCAGAACTCGGGTTCCTCGCTCCCCTGAAATGGGGAGAGGTGGCCGCGAAGCGCCCGGAGAGGAGCCTTCGTAGGCCTAAGCCCTTGACGAAACTTGGCTCCGTCGCGCCATCCCCCTCTCCGTCTCGGCTTCGCCGAGCCACCTCTCCCCCGCTCTAGCGGGGGCGAGGAATCCAAGTTCTGCAAGGTTACCTCCAGTTCTTGCGGCGCTCGAGCTCGGCGTCGGACGGCTCCTGCGTGACAAACGACCCAACCTTGATCTCGCCTGATCGTTCGTAGGTCGCCATGATGACGCCAGTGGTGGTGGCTTGCGACTTTGCGAGCTTGAAGGCGGCCGGCATCGCACTGTCGCCGAACAGCCGCTTGCCCTTGCCCAGCAGCAGCGGGAACGTCATCAGCCGGATTTCGTCGATCAGCCCGTTGGCCAGCAAGGTCTGGATCAGTTCACCCGAACCCTGGATGAGCAGGTCAGGTCCATCCTCCTGGCTGAGGCGGCGCAACGCCGCGACGATATCTTCCCCAAGCCATTGTGTGTTTTCCCAAGTGAGAGAGTCCGGCCGATGTGTCGCCACATATTTGGTCGCAGGGTTGAAGGCATCTCCGATCGGATCTTTCTGATACGGCCAATACGCGGCGAAGATGTCGTAGGTCCTGCGGCCGAGCAGCAGGGCGAAGGGTTTGGAGAAGAGTTCCTCCATTGCCACGCCCGCCACTTCGTCAAAGTAATGGAAGGTCCAGCCGCCGAACTCGAAGCCGCCAACTGGATCCTCTTCCGGACCGCCTGGGGCCTGCATGATGCCGTCGAGGCTGACGAAGGTGGCGGCGATGATCTTCCTCATTGGGCTTCTCCTTTTGGTGATCCGCGCCGTCAGGGCCGGATTTCGATCCAAGGACGGATGGGCAGGTCGCCTTCCGACAGGTGACGGCAAAGAAATCCCGCCGCCGCCTGGTGGACGATACCTATTGCCGCTTTCGCCCGCTGCCAGGAGCCTGTGACGAAAACCAGACATCGCCGATGACAGCGGTGGCGGTCCGGTCGGGCGTCCTGTCAGCCGCCAGCCAGATCGAGCGGCTGCGGGCCGCTTGCTGAAGGTCGGGGATTTTCGCCACGGAGTTGGCAACCGAGGCGCCAACGCAAGGGATGAACCAGGAGCGCATGAACGGGTCGCAGGCAAAGCCCCTTTCGGTGCGGGTCACCATCACGGCAAGGCCGACGCTCTGGGAGGGGCGCCAGGGAAAGATCATGCGGCCGCCGGGCTTGAGCGCCCGCAGCCAGGCAACCGGCGGCGCCACGACACCGGCATTGACGTAGATGATGTCGGAAGGCGGCAGATCGCCTGTGACGGCATCACCGTGGATGACTCTGGCATTGCGGTAGGGTTCGAGGTTCCTTGTCGCTCTGGCCGCAAGATCGGCCTCCAGTTCGAAAGCAGTCACGGGGCCCGGCGAAACCAGCCGTGCCAGCAAGGCGGTGTAGTAGCCAGTGCCGGCGCCGGCATGGGTGACGGCCTCACCCGGTCTGGGGGCGATCCTGCCGATCCACATGGCGTGCAGGGAAGGCTCGCCATTGTTGATGCCCTTGTCGGCATCGAGCGCCACCAGCACATCCTGATAGATGTGAACCGGATCGGCGCTCGGGGTCACGATCCTGCCGTTGCCGGTGATCAGCGCCCTGCCGGCCACGATCGTCCAAGGTCCGGGACCGAGAAAGGCCTCGCGCGGCACTGTGGCGAACGCCTCTTCGAGGCGCGTATCGGCCGAGCCGGCATTTGCGGCCATCAGCTGTGCATAGAATTTCCTGGCGTCTTCCACACTTGTCATGATGCGCTACAAGATAGCGCGAACTGCCGGTTTGTCGCGGTCGCAAGGGGAAATTCAGCCGACGCCGAAGACCGTGTCGTAGAGCAGTTTGAAGTTGAGCACCAGGATGATCGCCGCGACCACCCAGGCAAGTGCCGCCACGCTGCGCGGGATGGCAAGATTGCCCATCTTCTTCTTGTCGGAGACGAACTGCACCAGCGGCACAACCGCGAAGGGCAGCTGCATCGACAGGATCACCTGGCTGAAGACCAGCAACTGGCCGGTGCCCTTTTCGCCATAGAGCGCGGTGACGACCACCACCGGGACGATGGCGATGCCGCGCGTCAGCAGACGGCGTGCCCATTGCGGGATGCGCAGGCGCAGGAAGCCTTCCATGACGATCTGGCCGGCAAGCGTCGCCGTCACCGTCGAGTTGAGGCCCGAGGCCAGCAGCGCCACTGCAAACAGGATCGAGGCGATGCCGAGGCCAAGCAGCGGCGACAGGAGTTCGAAGGCCTGGCCGATCTCAGCGACATCCTGGTGGCCGGTGCCATGGAAGGCGACAGCCGAGACGATCAGGATCGAGGCATTGACGAACAGGGCCAGGACAAGCGCGATGGTCGAGTCCGTCGTTGCCCATTTGATGGCGTCGCGCTTGCCTTTTTCGGTCCGTACATAGGCGCGCGTCTGCACGATGGAGGAGTGCAGATAGAGATTGTGCGGCATGACGGTGGCGCCGATGATGCCGATGGCGATGTAGAGCATCGCCGGGTTGGTGACGATCTCCGTCGACGGCACGAACATCGAATGCAGGATCGAGCCGACCGGCGGCGCCGCGGCAAAGATCTGGATGGCGAAACAGCCGAAGATGATGATCAAAAGCGCGATGACGAAGGCTTCGAGATAGCGGAATCCCTTGTTCATCAACAAAAGCACGATGAAGGCGTCGAGCGCCGTCAGCATGGCGCCGCCGATCAGCGGAATGCCGAACAGAAGCTGCAGCGCAATCGCCGTGCCGATGACCTCGGCGAGGTCGCAGGCGATGATGGCGAGTTCGCAGGCGACCCACAGCACGAAACTGACGGGCCGCGGATAGTAAGCGCGGCAGGCCTGGGCGAGGTCGCGGCCGGTGGCGATGCCGAGCCGGGCGGCAAGCGCCTGCAGCAGGATCGCCATCAGGTTGGACAGCATGATGATGAACAAAAGCGTGTAGCCGAACTGGGCGCCGCCGGCGAGATCGGTTGCCCAGTTGCCCGGGTCCATATAGCCGACCGAAACCATGTAGCCCGGTCCCATGAAGGCGAACAGGCGGTGGAACCAGATGCCGGATTGCGGCACCGCGATCGTGGAATTCACCTCACGCAGGCTCGGCGGATTGTCCTCCGGCCTGTCAAATCGCCAGGCTGATCCCACGGTTGCGTCGGCTTCGGACATGAAGGGCTTTCCACTGGATGGATTGGTGTCTGCCACCCTATCTATGCCAGGGCTCAATATTATGCAATAGGCTATATTTCATTGTATGTGCTTCTTATGAGGGCAGTCGATGACGCGCAGGGAGCGATCGCAAACGCCGGTTGCGCCTGCCATGGAATGCAAATAAACGGCTGGAACAGTTAAGCCCGTGCTATGAATGGCAAAGGGCGATTGATTTGTCGAACGCCAGGAAGGAGCGCGTATTGGCGCTGACGCATAAACCGGTTCGACGCGAAGAGCCGCTTCCAAATGCCGACGTTCATTCCGAAGGCTTCCGGCAGACGCGCGAAGCGCGCCGCAGCGCGCTGGTCGAGGATTATGTCGAACTGATCGCCGACCTGATCGAGGACGGCAACGAGGCGCGCCAGGTCGATATCGCGGCAAGGCTTGGCGTCGCCCAGCCGACTGTGGCCAAGATGCTGACCAGGCTGTGCGCCGACGGGCTCGTCTCCCGCAAGCCGTATCGCGGCGTGTTCCTGACCGATGCCGGCCGCAAGGTGGCGGAGGAAAGCCGCATCCGCCACCAGACGGTCGAAGCCTTTTTGCGCTCGCTCGGCGTCAGCGCCGAGACGGCGCGCATCGATGCCGAAGGCATCGAGCATCATGTCAGCGCCGAGACGCTGGAAGCGTTTCGCAAGGCGATGATCGCGCCGCGTTAAAGCCTCGCTCGCCTCGAAGTCCACCGGAACCTCCGCACCTTACGCACGTTGCTCCTGACGTCGCGCGATTGGTGCGCGTCAAGGGAGGAAACCATGGGCGTTGAACAGGCACCGACCGCGAAGGGCAAGCAAGCTGCCAGAGGATTAAAGCAGGCGGCTGCAAAGGATGAGCGCAAGACCGAAGCCGAAACCGGCCGGCCGCTGAAGAAGGGCGCCGCGCGTTTCGAGGAACGCTCCAAAAGCTCGGACGGCAAGAGCGCCGGCGCCAAGCAGAAGAGCTGAGTTCTCGGCCGCAAGCGCCACGCTTATTCTTCGCTCACATCCTGCACCCAACTGCGCGGATGGCCGTCGACACGGAACTGGAAGATGAAGTAGGGCGGAATGCAGGTGCCCTTGCCGGGCTTGGCCTCGGCCAGATCGTCGTAGCCGGCGGTGCAGATATAGTCCTCGCGGCAGGGATGCGCCTTGTCGCAGGCGCGCAGGCCGGCGGTCTTGGTGAATTCCTTGGTGCAGAATTTGTGGTCCTTGCCCGACGCAATGCAGTCGTTGAAGCCGGTCTTGGCCAGCCGTCCGCAACTCGCCTCGTCGGGCGGCTTTTCGCAGCTCGCCTTGCGCAGCATGCCGCCGGGAAAGCCGCCGGTCTTCTGCTCGGGATTGTCGTAGCGCTGGCGCGCCGCGCCATAACCGGCGAGTTTTATCGGCGGTTTCTTGTCGCGCGCCGGATCGATGGCACAGGCCTTTGCGGTGGCCGGCGACAGGCGGCAATACTGGTCGCTGCCCCATTTCGACATCTTGATCTCGCCGAACTCGACGGGATCGCCGACCTGGGTGCCGCCTTCGCTGACGCAGGTGCCAAAGCCCGGATGGATGGCGCTTTCATGGACGCCGGCGCAGCGCAGGCCGGCGCCGCAGGTCCAGTCCTTGAAGCTTGCATCCTCGCCACTGTAACAGATCGAGCCCCAGCCATTGTAGAGGTCGGTGCCTTTCAGCGCCTCGGCGTATTTGGTATCGGGACGGGCGGCGAAGCCGCGGGAGAAATCCGGATGGCTGCCGGCGGCGAACTCCTCGACGATGGCGCGCCGGCGCGGCAGGTCGGCGAAGAACACAGCCGAGCCCGGCACGAAGACAGCGTTGCGGCGCGGCTCGCTGGCCGGGTCGGCGCCGGTGTAGTGAAAGCCGGCAATGCCGTGCGTCTGATGGCAGCCGGTGCAGGTCATGTCGTTGAGACGCAAATTGAAGCCGGCCAACGATTTCACGCTGCGTAGTTCGTTGCCCCTGGCGACATAATCCTTCAGCGCCTTGTCGATGTCGGCATCGTCGAGCAGCCCATAGGCGATGTTGTTTTGCGATCTGGCCATGCCGCCGGGTGCGACCGAGACGGCGCTGGTCGCCAGGAACTTGTCTGATATCACCAGCCGGCCACGATCGAGGTCGTAGATGTTGCGATCTGTCAGCAGCCATTTGGCGAAGCCCGGCCGGTCGGCGAGCACGATCTTCCTGTCGATCTGGTTCTCCATCTTCGATTCCTGGAAGGTGGATGTCGGCGGGTCCCACTTGAAAATCTTGAGGAGATATTCGGCATGGCCGCCGAAATCGCGCCGGCTCGAGGCCGACAGCCGGAGAACCTGCATGTTGAGTTCGAGCCGCATGATCTGCGATGAGTTCAGCATGGCGTTCGAAAGCGGACCTTCATCGGAGCGCAGCCAGGCCGCCAGCTGATCGGGCGCAAGGTCTTTTTGCCCGGCCGCCAGCCAGCGCTTGGCGACGTCGGCACACGAGACGGCGGTGGCGCTTGGACGGTCTCTCGAAGCGCGGGCGCGCGCCCCGCCGGGCTTGGCGTTGAAGACCAGGCTCATGGTCAATGGCAGGCGCGACGAAATGCGCTGTGCCGTCTTCCCCTTCGCCGGCTTCTCCGCCACCGAATAGTGGAAGCGGTAGATCAACCTGATTTCACCGCATTCGGTGTGGCCGAGATAGCCGCGGTCCATGCGGTTGACGACGCCGGTCAGGTCGAGCGTCGAGCCGTCGTCGTCGATGTATTTCGGGTTGAATTTCTGGCTGGGGTCCTTCGTCTTCGCCAGCGCGGCGACATAGGGATCGGGGCTGCCGGCGGGCTCGTCGGCGATCTCCTGCTTGACGGCGTTGCGCACCGGAGTCAGTGCGCGCACCGAGAACAGGCCGCGATTGTCGACCTCGCGGGTGAGACCCAGCGCCGGGCCGAGCAGCCGGCTGATCGACAGGCCGCCGCGTTCAAGCGCCTGTAGCGTGTCGGGGTCGGTGACGGCGACGCTGGAATCCAGCGTGACGGCACATGCCGGCCACGAGCCGAGGCACCACAGCACCGCCAGCAACAGAAATCGGCCGATCGTCTGCAAGCCCTTACACCCCCGTTCGACCGGATGCTACAGCGCGCGCGCCGCCTCGACCAGAGCGAAGCGGCGATGCCGCCGGCACGAAAAATACTGTGACTTGGCGCAACCATTACGATAATTGTTTGTTGGGTCGGACCGGGCCATGACATCGGCCAGGTCTGCCAGGAAGTTTGCACTACGGGGAGTTGCCATGCTCTGGAAGGGCCGCCGTCAGAGTGACAATGTCGAGGACGAGCGCAGCGACAGCGGCGGTGGTGGTTTCGGTGGCGGCAGCCCCGGCCAATTCCGCGTCCCGATCGGCGGCCGCACCGGTGGCGGCGGCAGCATCCTGTTCGTCATCCTCGTGGTGCTGGCCGGATGGTATTTCGGCTTCGACCCGTCGCAGATCCTGGGCAGCGGCGACAGCGGCGGCGTGCTTCCGGGGGGCGGCGGCCAGATCACCGACAACAGCGGCGGCCAGGACGAGGGCGCGGGCACGCCTGCTTCCGACGAGATGAAGCAGTTCGTGGCGACGGTGCTCGCCGAGACCGAAGAGACCTGGACCGGCATCTTCCAGTCACAGGGCCTGAAATACGAGGATCCGAAGCTTGTGCTGTTCAGCGGGCAAATCCGCTCGGCTTGCGGCTCCGCCTCCACGGCCGCAGGTCCGTTCTATTGTCCCGGCGACCACAAGGTCTATCTCGACACCACCTTCTTCCAGCAGCTCGACCAGCAGTTCGGCGCGTCTGGCGATTTCGCCCAGGCCTATGTGATCGCGCATGAGGTCGGTCACCATGTGCAGAACCTCACCGGCATCCTGCCCAAGTTCAACCAGATGCGGCAGTCCATGGGCGAGGCGGAAGCCAACCAGATGTCGGTGCGCATCGAGCTGCAGGCCGACTGCTTCGCCGGTGTCTGGGCGCACTTCACCGGGCAGAAAGGCATTCTGGAACAGGGCGACATCGAAGAGGCGCTGAACGCCGCCAAGCAGATCGGCGACGACACGCTGCAGAAGAAGATGCAGGGCTATGTCGTGCCGGAAAGCTTCAACCACGGCACATCGCAGCAGCGGCAGACGTGGCTGGCGCGCGGCTACAAGAGTGGCAAGCTTTCAGATTGCAACACGCTGACCGGCCCGATCTGACGAGGCTGCTCGGGCCCCGCGCTTCCCGGCGTCGACCGACCGCCAACTTGCCGTCAGGGGATGTCAGGATCGACGATTCCTGACCGTTCCCTTATTGTTCCAGAATGACGCCTCGCCTATAACGAGCGCCCGCCCAAGGGCGGCATAGGGAGCAGACGCCATCATGATCGACCCCAAAACCGCCAGGCGGGGGCTTGCGCTCGTCTTCACCACGCTGCTGCTCGACATTATCGGCTTCGGCATGATCATGCCGGTGCTGCCGGCCTTTCTCAGGGAGTTGAGCGGCGTCGGCATCAGCGAAGCGGCGATCGAGGGTGGCTGGCTGTTCTTCGTATATGCGGCGATGCAGTTCTTCTTCGCGCCGATCATGGGCGGCTTGAGCGACCGCTTCGGGCGGCGGCCGATCCTGCTCGCCTCCGTGCTCACCTTCTCCATCGACAATCTGATCTGCGCCATCGCCTGGTCCTATCCTATGCTTTTCATCGGCCGTGTGCTGGCCGGCATTTCGGGCGCCAGCTACTCCACGACATCGGCCTTCATCGCCGACATTTCGAACGATGAGAACAGGGCAAAGAATTTCGGCCTGCTCGGCATCGCCTTCGGTGTCGGCTTCGTCATCGGTCCGGTCCTGGGCGGGCTGCTCGGCACATTCGGGCCGCGCGTGCCGTTCTATTTCGCCGCTGGGCTTGCCTTCGTGAACTTCCTCATCGCGCTGTTCTTCCTACCGGAAACGCTGGACGAAAAGCATCGCCGCCGTTTCGAGTGGAAACGCGCCCACCCGGTCGGCACGTTGCTGCAGATGCGCCAGTACCAGGGCATCGGCTGGATCGGGCTCGCCTTCTTCCTGATGACGCTTGGCCACATGATGTATCCGGCGGTGTGGTCGTTCGTCTCCAATTACCGCTATGGCTGGAGCGAGCAGCAGATCGGCTTCTCGCTCGGCGCCTTCGGTCTGTGCGGGGCGATCGTCATGGCGACGGTGCTGCCGCGCGTGATCCCCAGGCTTGGCGAATGGAGGACGGCGGTGATCGGCCTGACATTTACCGCGGCCAGCGCCTTCGGCTACGCCTTCGCCTCGCAAGGCTGGATGATCTATGCGGTGATCGTCGTCGGCTGCCTCGAAGCATTGGCCGATCCGCCGTTGAGAAGCCTTGCCGCCGCCAAGGTGCCGCCTTCGGCGCAAGGCGAACTGCAGGGCGCGATGACCTCGATCTTCTCGATCACCTCGATCATTACGCCGCTGCTCTATACGGCGATCTTTTCCTGGTTCACCGGGCCGAAAGCGCCGGTGACATTCGGCGGTGCGCCCTATCTGCTCGGCGCGTGTTTCCTGACGCTGGCGGTCATCGTCTTTGTGACGAAAGTGGCGAGGCCGACGACGGCGAGAAGTGCCGCCACCGGCGTCGCTGAAGATGGAGCGCAGGTGTGAGCCATGACAGCCGCATAAAGCCGACCAGGGATGGGGTGTCGCTGTCTCGCCTGGTGTTCGGCGCCTGGCGCCTGCTCGACAGTGCCGCTCGCAGGTAAATGCCGTCAGGCTGGTTCTCTCGGAACCTTCTTCATGCCGCGGTTGTTGAACAGACCGGTCGATCGGTTTTCAATTTGCAGACGCAGACCAAGGGCAATCGCGCCGCATTTGTAACTCTGACAGGGCAGCGCAGCGCCCTAGTTTCCCTGAGACGGCTGGCTTGAAACGAGAGGAGATCGCCATGTTGAACCGGATGCTTCATCAGGCAGTGCTCGTGCTCGCCGCTGTCTGTATTGCTGTGGCCATGGCGCAAGCGGCGTCTTCGGCGCGTCCGGGTCAGCCGCCGCCCGGCTTCACCTCGGCCAAGGTAGCGGTGAACGGCAGCAGCCTTCACTATATCAGGGGTGGAAACGGGCCGGCTCTCATTCTCGTGCATGGGTTCCCGGAGGACTGGACCGAATATCAGGCCATTATGCCGGGGCTGGCGCAGCGCTTCACGGTGGTTGCCGTCGACCTTCCCGGCATCGGCCGCTCGGCGCCGCCGCGAGATGGCTATGAGGCCACAAATCTGGCGTCTCAAATCCATGGCCTTGCCGATGCCCTGCACCTGGAAAAGCCCTATGTCGTCGGGCACGATCTCGGCGGCATCGTCACCTATGCCTATATCAGGCGGTTCCCGGAAGCGCTGCGCGGGGCCATGATCCTCGATGTGCCGATGCCCGGCATAGACGGTTGGGACAAAGCAATTACCGGCACTTGGCATATCGGCTTCATCCAGGCGCCCGGCCACCTCGCCGAAAAAGTGGTGCCGGGTCGGCAGGCCGCCATGCTCGGCTGGTTTCTCGACATCGGAAAATTCTCCCGGCAGGAGCGTGGCTACTACTTTCGGATATATCGCGCGCCGCAACTGCATTCCGCGTTCGAGATCTATCGCGCCTTCCCCAAGGACGGTGAATGGAACGCCGCCCAGACGGCGCCGAACGCCGTGCCGCTGGTCATCGCCGTCGGCCAGAAATCCTTCTTCAGCGCATTGTTGCCGACCTTTCTGGACGGCTACCGCGCCAAGGGCATGAGCCATGTCGAGGGGGCGCAGATTGAAGACGCCAGCCACTATGTCGTCGCCGACAATCCGGACGGCGTGGCGGCGTTGATCGAAAAGCATGCCGGCGAAAACGCGCGCTGATCGCTCTCTCCATCAAACAGCCAAGGGAGAACGGAGATGAACGATCTGACGAAGAACGGATCTGCACTGCCCATGATCGTCGACCGGGCTGCGTTCGAGGCGGAACTCGACACACTGCGGGCTCGCGAGAAAGCGCATACCAGGGAAAGCGATGCGATCGCTGCTGCGCGCCGGCGGCTGCCCATGGTCGAGATCGACGGGGCAACGCCACTCATCAGTGACAAGGGTCAAGTGACGCTGCTCGACGCCTTCGAGGGCCGCACTCTGCTCATCGCCTATTATTTCATGTGGCACAAGGATCAGCCGGCGCCGCAGCAATGCGAGGGCTGCACTCTGTTCACCTCGCAGGTGCGGGAGCGCGTCTACATCAATTCGCGCGACGTCACCTACGCCACCTTCTGCCAAGGGCCCTATGAGCCCAGCATCCGCTACCGCGATTTCATGGGCTGGGACATGCCGTGGTACTCCGCCGAGAAATCGCTCGATACGCTGCTGGTCGACCGCCAGCACAACCGTATGCACATCGTGTGTTACGTGCGTAAGAGGAACTCCGTCTTTGAAACGTATTGGACGACCGCCCGCGGCGTGGAGGCGATGGACAACAATTACCACCTGCTCGACCTCACCGTTTATGGACGGCAGGAGGAGTGGGAAGACTCGCCGGAGGGTTGGCCCCAGCCCTGGGGCCAAGGCAAGGCGCGGATGCGCAAGCGCGAACGACCGATCGCCCAATGGAACCGGCTGAAGGCCGGCTACTCAGATGATCTGAGAAACGGCTAGGCGAAGACCTGTAAAATCAAACCCGCTCGGCCAGCAATTCCTCGCCGCGCTTTTCGCGGATCAGGTTGACGAAGCGGCGGAACAGATAGTGGGAATCCTGCGGGCCGGGCGAGGCCTCGGGATGGTGCTGGACCGAAAACACCGGACGGCCGGTGAGCGCGATGCCGCAGTTCGAACCGTCGAACAGCGAAACATGGGTTTCCTCGACGCCTTCGGGCAGCGAGTCGGCATCGACGGCAAACCCGTGGTTCATCGAGACGATCTCGACCTTGCCGGTGGTGTGGTCCTTGACCGGGTGGTTGGCGCCATGATGGCCCTGGTGCATCTTGGCGGTCTTGCCGCCCAGCGCCAGCGCCAGCATCTGGTGGCCGAGGCAGATGCCGAACACCGGAATGTCGCTCTTGAGCAGATTCTGGATGACCGGCACGGCATAGTCGCCGGTGGCTTCCGGGTCGCCGGGGCCGTTGGAAAGGAAAATGCCATCCGGCTGCATGGCGAGGATCTCTTCCGAACCGGTGCTGGCCGGCACCACGGTGACCTTGGCGCCAAGTCCGGAAAGCAGCCGCAATATGTTGCGCTTGACGCCATAGTCGATGGCGACGACATGCATTGACGGCTCGGTCTGTTCGCCAAAACCTTCGTTCCAGACCCAGGGTGTTTCGCGCCAGACCGAGGACTGGCCGGAGGTAACCTCCTTGGCGAGATCGAGCCCGATCAGCCCTGACCAGGCGGCGGCGCGCCGCTTCAAATCGCCGAGGTCGAAGACGCCGTCGGGCGCATGGGCGATGACGGCATTGGGCATGCCCTTTTCGCGGATCAGCGCGGTCAGCGCGCGGGTGTCGATGCCCGAGAGCGCGACGATGCCGCGCTTCTTCAGCCATTGGTCGAGGCCGGTGCCGGCGCGGTAGTTGGAGGGGTTGGTGACATCGGCCTTGAACACCGCGCCGACAGCACCGGCGCGGGCGAGCGGGTTCAAGTCCTCGATGTCCTCATCATTGGTGCCGATGTTGCCGATATGAGGGAAGGTGAAGGTGACGATCTGACCGGCATAGGACGGGTCGGTGAGGATTTCCTGGTAGCCGGTGAGTGCCGTGTTGAAGCAGACTTCGGCAACAGCGGACCCGGTGGCGCCGAGACCGCGGCCTTCGATGACGGTGCCGTCGGCCAGCACCAGCAGGGCGGTCGGCTTTTCGGTTGCCCAAGCTGGGGTCAACACGGGGGTCATCTCGGCCATGGCGGCACTCCTGTGAGGCTGCACGCTTCGATGGCGGGCCATCTGCGCAGCAAACGGCGCGGCCGATTTCTCAAGCCTACGCACCTAAATTCATTCTCTTATGCAAGGCCGAGTACATAGGGGAAGGCGCCAGAGCGGTCAATCATGCGGTGCCAAAACGACGGGCATTTGTTTCGTCGAACAATATCAGTGGTTTGGCGCGTTTGCTTTACGAGTTCGCCACGGTTATTGTCCGCGCCGTTCGAAGGAGAAAGCATCATGCGTGCGAAAATCGCCGAATCCCTGAAGAGCGCGATGAAGGCGCAGGACAAGCACCGGCTGCCGACGCTGCGACTCATCCAGGCCGCCATCCACGACCGCGACATCGCCAATCGCGGTTCGGGCAAGGAGCCCGCCAGCGACGAGGAGATCCTGCAGATCCTGGCCAAGATGGTGAAGCAGCGCGAGGAATCGGCCAAGGCCTTTGAGGATGGCAAGCGGCCGGAACTGGCCGCGCAGGAGCGCGGCGAGATGGAGATCATCCGTGGCTTCCTGCCGACGCAACTGGACGAGGCCGCGGTGACGGCCGCGGCCCGTGAGGCGATCGCGGCGACCGGTGCGGCGAGCCAAAAGGACATGGGCAAGGTGATCGCCGCGCTGAAGCAGAAATATGCCGGCCAGATGGATTTCGGCAAGGCAAGCGGCATCGTCAAGGGACTGCTGCAGTAGGGCTTGCCGCAGTAGGGATTGTCTTTCGCCACATTCCGGCTTGCGGCCGGACTCTGAGCCGTCTGTCTCCATGATCGAAATCGTCAAACCCGCGCTCGAACACCTGCCATCCTACAAGGCCGCGCTCGAGCGCGGCTGGTCGCCGGATAATGTGCGGCTGCTGGAGGCGACACGTGAGCAGCTTGCGGCGATCGACGCGGATCCGGTGGCATTCCTCGATGGCCTCGACGATCCCGAGGCGAAGGGCGGCCCAATCACCTTGCCAGACGGCACGACAGTACCGCGGCTGCCCGGTTTCAGGCGCTGGATCTGGGACGGCGAAGCGGCAGGCTCCATCGGCTTTCGCTGGCAGAACGGCACCTCGGCACTGCCGTCGCATGTGCTCGGCCATATCGGCTATGCCGTCGTGCCCTGGAAGCGGCGGCGCGGCTATGCGACGGAAGCGCTGCTGCTGATGCTGGACGAGGCGAGGGCGGTCGGCTTGAAGTTTGTCGAGATCACCGCCAAGCCGCACAACCCGGCCTCACACAAGGTGATCCTGGCCAACGGCGGTAGACTGGTTGAACGCTTCTTTGAAGACGCGGCCTATGGCGGGGTGGAGAGCCTGCGGTTCCGGATAGACTTGTAGCCAGACCCTATTCCGCTGCAGCCGGCAGCGGCGGTGCTGCCCGGCTCCGACCTTCCCAGACATAGGAGGCAAGCGCGACCGCCACGGCGACCAGCATCGCCGCGGCGCCGGCCAGCGGCAGGCTACGATAGCCTAAGCCGGCGTTGAGCATGGCGGCGCCCAGCGATGCGGCGAGCGCAATGCCGACATTGAAGCCCGAGGGAATGAGCGAGGAGGCGAGGTTGGAAGCGTCCGCCGTCCAGGCCAGGATCCGGGTCTGGATCGGCGTGCCGATGGCGAAGTTGAGGCCGCCCCAGATAACGATGGTGACGACCATCGGCAGCGGGTAGGGGCTGACCGCATAGATCACCCAAAGCATCACCGCCTGCAAGGCAAGCATGGTGATCAGCGATGGCATCAGTTTCCAGTCGGAGAGCTTGCCGCCGAGGAATACGCCGATGGTGGCGCCGACGCCGTTGAGCAGAAGCACCCAGGGGATCAGGCCTTCATCGAGGTGCGTCACTTCCAGCAGTGTCGGGGTGATGTAGGTGAACAGGGCGAACTGCCCGATCATCAGCATCAGCATCAAAATCAGCGAGGTCCAGACCTGCTGGCGCGCGAGCACACGCACCTCGCGGCCGAGGCCGGCGGACGGGGCCGACGCGCCTGTCGTGCGGGGCAGCAGGGTGGCCATGGCGGCGAATGCGACCACGCCAAGCGCGCACATTACCCAGAAGGTGGCGCGCCAGCCCCAGATGTTGCCGATGGCGGTGCCGGCGGGCACGCCGATGACGTTGGAGACGGTGAGGCCGGAGAGGATCACGGCGACGGCCATGCCGCGCTTGTCCTGCGGCACCAGGCTGACAGCCACCACCATGGCGACGCCAAAATAAGCGCCATGCGCGACGGCAACGGCAATGCGAAGTAGCAGCATCGAGGTAAAGTCGGGCGCCAGCGCACAAGCCGCCTGGCCAATCGTAAAGGCGACGGTCAGGGCAAGCAGCAGGGTTTTGCGGGAGATACCCTTGGTGGCGAGCGCCAGCAGCGGCCCGCCAAGGGCGATGCCGCCCGCATAGCCTGAGACGAGATAGCCGGAGGTCGGGATCGAAACACCGAGACCGTCGGCCACTTGCGGCAAGACGCCGGCAATGACGAATTCGGTGGTGCCGAAAGCGAAGGCGGCAATGAACAGGGCAATGAGCGGAAGCATGGCGCGGGAGCGATCCTGAGATGAGGTCGCCTCAAATCATGGATGAAGCAAACGGGCAATGCAGAAATTGTCGACGCCGCTTTAGCTTTTCTTGAGCGGTCGATCCCGGCCAAGGCGACGGCAAGATCAGGTCGGGGTCTTTCTGCCGTAGGGGATTTTCAGCCACGCCCGCTCATGAAGATAATAGAGCAGTGACTTGGTGACCACCTCGGTAGCACCGATGGCCGCGGCAAGCTTGATGCTGCCGGTGATGACGAGCGAGATAATCATCGTATCGATGGTGCCGGTGGCGCGCCATGAAAGCGCCTTGGCGAAACTGCGCGAATGGGTGTCCATCGATTTCCCTCCCGGTGGCTCGACCGATGCTTAGCCGACCGATGCCTGGAGGCGCAAAGACTAATTTTGCCACCAAAGGACTGGCGTGGCGTAATTGGTGGAGATTGGCGCGGCGCTTCTCCCTTCTCCCACAAGAGGTGAAGGGAAGAACGCTCAACCCGCCTTCAACCTCGACCCACCCAGCAGGCCGCGCTCTTCCAGCACCGGGTAGGCCATCGACGCCAGCAGCGAGTTGATCTGCTTCAGGTCGCGGATGGTGTCGAGATGGATGGAGCTGGTCTCGACGCTCTTGGCCGTGCCGTCGCGCAGGCGCACGAAATGGCTGGCGCTGGTTTCCTTCTCGCGGTCGCGCAGCCGGTCTTTTTCCAATACCAGCTGGCGCGCCGCCTCGGGGTCGCGCGAAACCAGCACGTTGAAGGCGAGCCTGGCGTTAGCCAGCACCGAGGCATGGAAGGCGCAGAGCTCGCGCCATCCTTCGGGCGTGAACTCCAGCCCGCGCTCGAGCTTCTTCCTCACATGCGCCAGCATGTTGCGCACGATGATGTCGCCGACCTGCTCCAGCTTGACGCAGGCGCCGATCAATTCCTGGCAGCGCAGGGCCTCGTCCTCTGTGAGCGAATTTCTGGTGAGCTTGGCCAGATAGAGTTTTATTGCCGCGTGCTTCCGGTCGACACGGTCGTCGAGGGCGGCCAGCGCCTTGATCTTCTCCGCGTCGGCGCTTTCATAGAGCTCGATGATGCGCTTGAGCATGATCTCGACCGTTTCGCAGACCCGCACCACCTCGCGAGTGGCATTGGCCAGCGCCTGGCTCGGCACGTCCAGCGCGCTGTCGTTGAGCGCCGAAAGCTCGACCACGTCGAGTGCGGCGGCCGGCGCCGGCTTGGTGCCCATCGCCACGATCTTCTCCGAAGCGCGGTAGATGAGGCTGGCAAGCGGCAGCCCGGCCAGCAGGATGATGACGTTGAAAAGAATGTGGGCGTTGACGATCTGGTCGGGCACGGTGGCGCCGAGGAAGGCGACCGGCGGCTTCAGCGTCATGAAGGCGATCAGCATCACCAGCGAACCCATGCCGCGCATCAAAAGATTGCCGATCGGCACGACGCGCACGCCAGGCTCGGCGCTGCGGGTGAGTAGCGGTGCGATGATCGAGGAGCCGAGATTGACGCCGAGCACCAGCACGATGCCGAGTTCAGGCGGGATGAAGCCGCGGCCGGCGAGTGTCACCATCAACAGCACGGCGGCGATCGAGGAGTGGAACAGCCAGGTGACGAGCGCGGCGAGCAGATAGGCGGTGACGAAATCGCCGGAGAAATATTGGATGATCAGCGGCATCAGCGTGCTCTGGCGCAGCGGCTCCGACGCCTGGCCGATCATCTCCAGCGACAGCACCAAAAGGCCGATGCCGACCAGGATGCGGCCGAACTGGCGCCAGTCGCGTCGCTCGGTGGCCATGAACATGACTGTGCCGGCGACGAGGCAGATCGGCACCAGCAGCGTCAGATCGAAAGTCAACAGCTTGACCACCAGCGCCGAGCCGATCTCGGCGCCGCGCACCGCCAATTGACCCGACATGCCCGAGACGATGCCGGCGCCGGCGAAGGAGCCGACGAGAAGCGTGACGGCGGTCGAACTCTGCAGCGCAATCGACAGGCCGCAGCCGGTCAGCACCGCCATGATCGGATTGCGCATGGTGGAGCGCAGTCTGTGGCGCAGCACGTCGCCATAGGCGCGCTCGACGCCGGTCTTGACCATGCGGGTGGCAAACAGCATCAGCGCCACCGCGCCGGCCAGATGCAGCAAGACGACCGAGCCGCTCATTTCGAAACCTGCATGCGGGCAGGGACCGCGACGCAGAGGGCGTGGCGGTAATGGCAGGAAAGGAGGGCGCGAATCATCGTCATGACAGTCTTGAACAATAGCCGGAATATTTTAGCCGGATAATAAAATCTTGTCGATTTCAAGGGGCCGCCGCAGCGCGACGGGTCGTGTCGGAAAAGGGACGGATGCACAGATGACTGCACGGCGGATTCATGGCGATGCGGTGCATCCACCGCAGTTGCCGCACTTTTCGACGTCTGCCTTTGAGATAATGTTGAGATGTCGGGGCTAAGCTGAAGATTTCATTACATAATTGTAATGCTGGTGTTCAGTTTCAGTTCATCCATTGGCCGCTATTCCCTCTGATATCGACAACCAAGGAGCCCTTCCCATGAAACGCATTGTTCTTTCCGCCCTCGCTGTCTCCATGCTGGCAGCCAGCTCGCTCGCCGGGCAGGCAGCGCCGATGACTGCGCCTGCCGCGCCGCAGTCGAACTATACGCAGATCGACTGGCAGAAGCCCGGCAAGCATGTCGATGTGCGCAAGCACGTCGTGAAGAAGACGGTCATCGTCAAGCGCAGCCACTGGCGTAATGGTCAGAAGTACTCCAGCTGGAAGCTTCACCAGCCGATCCGCGACTATGGCCGTTACGGCCTGCATCGTCCCGGCCGCGGTCAGGAATGGATCCGCGTCGGCAACGACTATGTGCTGGTCAGCGTCCTTTCCGGCATCATCTTCGGCGCCATCGCCGCGCAGTAAGTCTGACCAGCACACTGCTGAAGCTTGAAAGGAGGCGGCCAGCAACGGCCGCCTTCCTTTTTGGCCTGTGGAAACCGGGTAAGGTCCGCAATAGGGGTCGTCGGATTTCGCGCACATGATTATATGAGGGACAAACGAGTTCCCCGATGCGCTTTCCGCCAGCCTTTCTCGACGAGATACGCGACCGTGTGCCGATTTCTTCGGTTATCGGCCTGCGCGTCGCGTGGGACAGAAAGAAGACCAACGCGTCGCGTGGCGATTACTGGGCATGCTGCCCGTTCCATGGCGAGAAGAGCCCGTCCTTCCACTGCGAGGACAAGAAGGGCCGCTACCACTGCTTCGGCTGTTCGGTGTCTGGCGATCATTTCAAGTTCCTGACCGAGCTCGACGGATTGAGCTTTCCGGAAGCGGTCGAGAAGATCGCCGACATGGCCGGCGTGCCGATGCCGGTGCGCGATGAACGGGAGGAGCAGCGCGAAAAAGAGCGCGCCAGCCTGACCGACGTCATGGAGATGGCAACCGCCTTCTTCCAGGAGCGGCTGCAAGGGCCGGAAGGAGCGAAAGCCCGCGCCTATCTCAGGGACCGCGGGCTGACGCCGGCGACGCAGCAATCGTTCCGGCTGGGTTTTGCGCCAGACAGCCGCAACGCGCTGAAGGAGCATCTTGCCGCCAAGGGCGTGCCGAAAGCCGACATCGAGGCCTGCGGGCTGGTGCGGCATGGCGACGACATCCCGGTCTCCTACGACTGGTTCCGCGACCGCATCACGTTCCCGATCCCGGATTCTCGCGGCAAGATCATTGCCTTCGGCGGCCGTGCGCTGGCGCCCGATGCTTTGGCCAAATACATGAACTCGCCCGACACCGAGCTCTTCCACAAGGGCAATGTGCTCTACAATTTTGCTCGCGCCCGCAAGGCGCTCGCCAAAGGAGGCACGGTGATTGCAGTCGAAGGCTATATGGACGTTATCGCGCTGGCGCAGGCGGGCTTTGAAAATGCCGTGGCGCCGCTTGGCACCGCGCTCACCGAAAACCAGCTCGAGCTTCTGTGGCGCATGGCGCCCGAGCCGGTGCTGTGCTTCGACGGCGACCAGGCCGGGCTGAAGGCAGCATGGCGCGCCGCGGATCTCGCACTGCCCTCGGTGCAGGGCGGGCGCACGGCGCGTTTTGCGCTGCTGCCGGAAGGCAAGGACCCCGACGATCTGGTCAAGGCAGAAGGGCCGGACGCGTTCCGCGCCGTGCTTGCCGAGGCACGGCCGCTGGACGAACTGTTGTGGATGCGCGAGACGGCGGGCGGTGTCTTCGATACGCCGGAGCGGCGGGCGGAATTGTCAAAAACGCTCAACGAACTCTCCAATCGCGTCCGGGACGAAAGCACGCGCTATCACTACCAGCAGGCGATGCGCGAGCGGGTGCAGAGCTTCTTCGGCGCCCAGCGCACTGTTCGGCAAGGTCGTCAGGACTGGAAACCGGGGCAGGGCAAGACGCCACCGCCGGGCGGGCAGTTCGCGAAAGGCGGAGGCATCGGCGCGCGCGCCGCGATCACCGAGAGCCTGGGGCGTTCGGCATTGGTCAAGCGCGGCAGCGAAGGGATGTCTGTGCGCGAGGCGACGATCATCGTGGCGCTGGTCAACCATCCGGCGCTGATCGACGAGAATTTCGCCCATGTCGAGTTCCTCGATCTCGCCAACACCGACCTGAAGCGGCTGCACGCCGCCATCCTCGACGCCATGGCGCATGACATGGCCAATGACCGCGACGCGGTGATCGCCACGATCGAGCGTGCCGGCTGCAGCGATATCTGGGGACGGGCGGTGATGCTGATCAAACGCGCCCGGCAATGGCCGGCGCTGGAAACCGCCGCCCTTGACGATGCCCGTGACGCCTTCAACCAGGCGCTGCACTTGCAGCGCAGCGCGCGCACCTTACATAAGGAGCTCAAGCAGGCGGAGGCAGCGCTCGCCAGCGATCCCACAGACGAAAACTACCGGCATCTCGTCGAGATTCAGGCGCAATTTCGTGATGTGCAGGCAACGGAAGCGCTGATCGAAGGGTTCGGCGTGTCCTCGGGCAAGGCTGGGCGCGTCTAGGTTGAAACCTGCGCAAGAGTGAAGTTGAAACGTGCTGCGCGTCGAATCGACGCCTCTAAGTCGGGTAATTGATTCGCTTTTTTGATGCGAATCATGCGAGAGGCGCTTGACCTTCTGGCAGAATGACGGAATCAGGACGATTCGAAACCTTAACCCGTGCCGGCGTCGATGGGAAATGCAGCGATGTGAGGTGCTGATCACTGGACAGGTTGTTAGCCTGCCACAGATATCAGGGTTAATCTGGACTTAATGCATGTCGCCCAAAAGTGAAAACCCGGTTTTGGGGCACGATATGAACCAAACAAAAGAGTTGATGCGGTTACCGGCCGGTGAAGCGCGTTTCGTCACGAGCGCATAATTTGACCGGTGCGGCAGCTTACGCGGCTTCGATGTTCGGCCGCTAGGAGAAGATAAAGACTATGGCGACAAAGGAAAAGGAAGAGGTCGAGACCGAACGCGAAGGCGCCACCGATGGCCCCCTGCTCGACCTTTCCGATGATGCTGTCAAGAAGATGATCAAGGCCGCCAAGAAGCGCGGCTATGTGACCCTTGACGAGTTGAATGCGGTGCTGCCGTCGGAAGAGACCGATCCGGATCGCATCGAAGACATCAATGCGATGCTGTCCGACATGGGCATCAACGTGGTCGAGGATGACGATCAGGGCGAGGAGCCCGAGGCCGCCGACAGCAATGCCGATGCCGAGGAAGACGCCAACGAACTGGCCGAGCAGACCGGCACCGCCGTCGCCGCCACGACCACCAAGAAAGAGCCGACCGACCGCACCGATGATCCGGTGCGCATGTATCTGCGTGAGATGGGCTCGGTCGAGCTCTTGTCGCGCGAGGGTGAAATCGCGATCGCCAAGCGCATCGAGGCCGGCCGCGAGACGATGATCGCGGGCCTGTGCGAAAGCCCGCTGACCTTCCAGGCCATCATCATCTGGCGTGACGAGCTCAACGAATCCAAGATCCTGCTGCGCGAGATCATCGACCTCGAAGCCACCTATGCCGGCCCCGAAGCCAAGCAGGCGCCGGTGGTCGAGCGCATCGAGGAAACCCCAAAGCCCGAGGACAAGCCGCGGCGTGGACGGGACGAGGAAGACGACATCACCAATGTCGGCGCCGACACGCGCGGGCTGACGGATGACGACGAGGAAGACGAGGACGAGGCGAGCCTGTCGCTTGCGGCGATGGAAGCGGAACTCCGTCCGCAGGTGATGGAGACGCTCGACGTCATCGCCGACACTTACAAGAAGCTCCGGAAGCTGCAGGACCAGCAGGTCGAGAACCGCCTGGCTGCCGCCGGCACGCTGTCGCCCAGCCAGGACCGCCGCCTGAAGGAGCTGAAAGACCAGCTGATCAAGGCGGTGAAGTCGCTGTCGCTCAACACTGCGCGCATCGAGGCGTTGGTCGAGCAGCTCTACGACATCAACAAGCGGCTGGTGCAGAACGAAGGCAAGCTCTTGCGTCTGGCCGAAAGCTATGGCGTGCGCCGCGAGGAGTTCCTCAAGGAATATCAGGGTTCCGAGCTCGATCCGAACTGGACGCGCTCGATCGGCAACCTGACCTCGCGCGGCTGGAAGGAATTCACCAAGAACGAGAAGGACGCGATCAAGGATCTGCGTTCGGAGATTCAGAACCTCGCCACCGAGACGGCGATCTCGATCCTGGAATTCCGCAAGATCGTCAACCAGGTGCAGAAGGGCGAGCGCGAAGCCGCAATCGCCAAGAAGGAAATGGTCGAGGCCAATCTGCGCCTCGTCATCTCCATTGCCAAGAAATACACCAATCGCGGCCTGCAGTTCCTCGACCTGATCCAGGAAGGCAATATCGGCCTGATGAAGGCGGTCGACAAATTCGAATACCGCCGCGGTTACAAGTTCTCGACCTACGCGACATGGTGGATCCGGCAGGCGATCACACGTTCGATCGCCGACCAGGCGCGCACGATCCGCATCCCGGTGCACATGATCGAGACGATCAACAAGATCGTGCGCACGTCGCGCCAGATGCTGCACGAGATCGGCCGCGAGCCGACGCCGGAGGAACTGGCCGAAAAGCTCGCAATGCCGCTCGAAAAAGTGCGCAAGGTCTTGAAGATCGCCAAGGAGCCGATCTCGCTCGAAACTCCGGTCGGTGACGAGGAGGATTCGCATCTCGGCGATTTCATCGAGGACAAGATGGCGATCCTGCCGATCGACGCGGCGATCCAGGCCAATCTGCGCGAGACGACCACGCGCGTGCTCGCCTCGCTGACGCCGCGCGAGGAGCGCGTGCTCAGAATGCGCTTCGGCATCGGCATGAACACCGACCACACGCTGGAAGAAGTCGGCCAGCAGTTCTCGGTCACCCGCGAGCGTATCCGCCAGATCGAAGCCAAGGCGCTGCGCAAGCTCAAGCACCCGAGCAGGTCGCGCAAGCTGCGGAGCTTCCTCGACAGCTGACACTCGCCGATTGCAAAGAAATTAAGGGCGCCCATCGAGGCGCCCTTTTCGTCTCAAGTGGTTCAGCGAATTGCTCTACAGCGGCACGTTCAGCCGCGTTCCCTTGACGATTATGCCGCCCCGGTCACCAATTTCTATCGAGCCATAACGCTGCCTGAAGCACTCGGGTAGCGGACGGTCGCCGGGAACAGACAGCCACAGGCGCAGCATATGGCGCCGCTTGTCCGGATCCGGCCAGTCCCGAAAACCCATGCGGTCGTGAAGCAGCGAATGATTGTAGACAAACTGCATGTCGCCGGGCCGCAGCCGCATCGACAGGTTCAGTTTCGGGTCATTGGCAAGGCTGTCGAAGAGATCCAGCGCTTCGATATGTGCCGCGCTCAGCCGCATGGCATCCGGGAAACGCTGTGCGCTGTCGATGTACTGCCGTTGATAAATGCCGGTCAGCAATCCCGCGTGCCAGTTGAGGACCGGGATTTCGAAGTAGGGCTTTTCGCCTTCCGGCACCTCGCCGCGTCGGTCGGTGGCAATCGGATCAAACAGCAGGCGGACCAGGTCGGGCCGTCTTTTGCGCATCTCGTTGTAGATCGTCACCGTGCTGACCAGCAGGGACTCGCCGCCTTGCATGGCATCCCTTAGGCAGAGCAGACCGACGACGTCGGCGGAGTCGGTGTGAAATGTCTGGCGCTCCGCCGTCTGGTAGATGCGCGTCGTGGCGTCCCTGGCGTCGGCGCCTGTGTCGCGGACGTGGCCAAGTATATGGCCCTGAGCATTCTGCGACCGCGCGCTGCCAAGATGCGCTCCAATCCCGCAGAAGATCGTTGCCGCCATTTGCGCGGAATATGTCTCGGCCGGGAGGCCGCGAAGCACCTCGAACCCAATGCCTGCGATGAGTTTTTCGCGCAGGGCAGCGAGATGGCCGGCAAGCCGGGGCAAGGGGAAATCGGCCTTGCTCAGGTTGCCGATATCTTGCGAGCGGGCGAGAAAGCCGGTTGCCGCCAATTCCAGTTCCGCTACATCCTGCTCGTCCAATTCGACCAGCCAATTTTCAGGATGCTTCGCCATTTCCTCGCCTGTCCATGCGGCAGGAATTTCGATCCGTCCCGGCGGCAGGCCGATGCTCTCGCGCATGAAACTCTCCAGCCGCTGGATCGGCGGGGATTTCCGCCAGGTCGATGGCCACGAACGGAGATTGCCGTAGTCAGGCGGATTTTTGAACCGGCTTTCCCTGGTCAGCGCCGACAGTTTGCGGTCGTCGCCAGGCCGCTGCCTTGGCGCCTGGAGGAATTGCCTTCACGGATCAAAGGAGCTGGCGCGGCGGTCCTTGCACGAAGCTCGCTGCGGGCGGATACTTCGCCGTCGGATGCGTGTTCTGGGTGACAAACCGGATGTTCGCCCCGGCTGAGATCCTCAGCCGTGCTCCGTGGCGCCGGAGGGAGGTGTGCGATGACAACCTACATCCTGCTGATGAACTGGACCGAACAGGGCGCCAGGAATGTGCGCGATTCGCCGAAGCGGCTCGATGCCGCCAAGAAGCAACTGGCCGACATGGGCGGATCGTTCAAGGCGTTCTATCTCACCATGGGCGAATGCGACATGGTGGCCGTGGTCGAGGCTCCCGACGATGCGGTGCTTGCGCGTTTTGCGCTGATGCTGGGGGCGGGTGGCAGCGTCAAGACGCGAACGCTCAAGGCTTTCCCCGAATTTGCCTACCGCGAGATCGTCACCTCGCTTGGATAGGTGGGCTGCCTGAGATAACGCGGCGGCGGCATTTCCTTGCGGTCAATACCAGTGCCGCTTGACGGCGCCTGACCTGCCGATATTGAGGAGAAATGCTCCTCTCGCTCGAGAAGAACTTCATTTTCATCCACATCCCGAAAACGGCCGGGACCTCGATCACTCGTGCCTTGCGGCCATGGTGCCTGAAGCCGAAGCCGACGCAATGGCGGCGCCTGCTGTCGCGTCTGCCGGTTCCCGAAGCGCCGGACAAGGCCAATTTCAAGCAGCATGACAAAGCCGACTGGCTGCGGCGCAAATTGCCGCCCCAGCTCTATGACGGCGCCTACAAATTCGCCGTGGTGCGCAACCCTTTCGAGCTGGTCGTTTCCAACTACCAGCATTTGCGCCGGAAAACCTCGCGGCGCCGGCATCGCCAGGCGCAGCGCTGGGACTTCAAGGCGTTCCTGCGCTACCTCGAACGCAAGAACCGGCTGGCGCGGGTGGACCAGACAAGCTGGATTTCGGACAAGGATGGAAAGCTTATCATCGACGAGGTGCTGCGGTTCGAGAGGCTGGCCGATCAGTTCAATATCCTGGCCGGACGACTCGGGCTTCCCGCCGAAGTGACGCTTCCCCGAAAGAACGTCAGTGGCCCGGTCGACTATCGTGCCGTCTACGACGAGGAGGCGAAAGCCATCGTCCGGCGGCTCTATGTCAGAGATTTCGAGCGCTTCGGCTACGAGTTCTGATTTCAGGCGCGGGGTCTCAAAGCGCGGCGCTTCGCCATGTTGCGGGTCGACGGCATTGCGAGGATAGTCGGTTCCGTCCCTCGGGTCGTGGTTTGAAATCCATGTCCAAGCCCCTGCTGACCGTCTGGTACAACACACGCTGTCCCGTCTGCGATGGCGGCGTCACCAGGCAGAAACGGCGGCTGATCGAAGCGATCAAGGCCGGGCGGATCGAATTCCGCGACATCAACCTCGAACCGGCGGCTCTGGCCGGCTACGGCGCTTCGCTGGAGGATATCCGTCGCCGGCTGCATGCCACCGATGCCGACGGTAAGCTCATGGTCGGCGCCGATGTCGCGGTTGCCGTCTGGAGGGTGGCGCCGGGCGAGGGTTGGCTGGCAACGCTGTTCGGCAATCCGGTCGCGCTGCCGCTGACGCGCTTCGCCTATGATCGCTTCGCCGACCTTCTCTATGCCTGGAACCGGCGCAACGGCCGCTGGTAGCCGGAAAACACCCCGGACATCTCCGAACCTGAGCCGGTGACCCGTCGCTGGCGCCGCCTTCAGATACATCGTAAGATATATCTTGACTCCTCGGCGATGTTCGCCTACATAAGATGTATCGTAAGATATAACGCAAGGAGCAAACAATGCACAGACATCATCCGTTTGGCGAGCGCGCCGAGCGCGCATTCCTGCATATGGCCGGCAAATTTGGTGGCAGAGGGGGCGGCGGCTTCGGGCCGTTTGGACATGGTGGACGTGGCGGTGGACGCGGCGGGCAGGGCGACATGTTTCGCGCCGGACGCATGCTGGCCGACGGCGATCTCAAGCTGATCACGCTGTCGCTGCTGGCCGAGGCGCCGCGCCACGGCTACGACATCATCAAGGCGCTGGAAGAGCGCACCAGCGGCATCTACAGCCCGAGCCCGGGCGTGGTCTATCCGACGCTGACCTTCCTGGAAGAGGCCGGTTATGCCGCTTCTGCGGCCGACGGCAACAAGAAGGTGTTTTCGATCACCGAGGCGGGCCATGCGCATCTCGACGAAAACCGCGAAATGATCGACGGTGTGCTCGAGCATCTCGAGCGCTTCGGTCGCAAGATGGCCAAGGCGCGCGAGTGGTTTGGCTGGAACGACAGCGAGGAGGGCGGACGGCGTGGCCGCGGCGGCCGTTCGGAAGCCCGCGACGAGTTCCGCGCCGTGCGCCACCGGCTGCGCGCTGCCCTTGGCGAAATCGTCGACGCACCGGCCGGAAAGCAGGCCGAAGCGATCGCCATACTGGAAGGGGCCGCCGAAGCCCTCGAAGCGCTGTCGCGCGGCTGACCTCTGGCGCGACCGGTATACGACCCTTGCCCGTTCGACAGAGGAACGGTACTGAAAATCATCCTGCACGTTCTATCGGTGCGGGATGATTGCCGTTGGAGGGTTCCCCATGTCTTTTCTGAAACGTCTTTTCGGCGGCGGCGGCGGCGAGCCTAAAAGCGCCGCCCCGGCAAAGCAGATCGAGCACAAGGGATTTCTGATCAGCGCCACGCCCTACAAGGCGGACGGCCAGTATCAGACCTGCGGCGTGGTTTCGAAGGAAGTCGGCGGTGTGATGAAGGAGCACCGCTTCATCCGCGCCGACCGTTTTGCCGGGCTCGATGACGCCGTCGACATCTCGATCAAGAAGGGCATGCAACTGGTGGACGAACAGGGCGAGAAGATTTTCGGATGAAGCGGTTCAGGGACCGAATCTGCAGACCGCACTAACTCTCTGTTTCTACGAAAATAAAAAGGCAGGCGCCAAGGCGCCTGCCTTTTTCATGTCGGGTGTACGGGGCCGACGTTTTTACGCCGCCACTGCGGTCTGCCCATTGGCTGTCGCAGCCACCACGGCGTCGACCTTGGCTGTCGCCTTGGCAAGTGCTGCCGTCACAGCATCGGCGCCCATGCCGACGCCTTCGATGCGGATGACTTCGACATCGGTCATGCCGAGGAAGCCGAGCACCGAGCGCAGATAAGGGACGGCGTGGTCCATCTGGACGGCCGCGCCCTCCGAATAGATGCCGCCCGAGGCGAGCACGATGTAGACCTTCTTGCCGGTGACGAGGCCCTTCGGGCCGCCCTCACCATAGGAAAAGCTCCTGCCGGAGCGGGCGATGTGGTCGACCCACGACTTCAGTGTCGAGGAGATGTTGAAGTTGATGAAGCCGGTGGCCAGGATAACGGTGTCGGCGGCAAACAGTTCGTCGAGCACGACATCGGAAACGCCCACGACTTCGGCCTGGTGCGCGGTGCGGGCTTCAGCCGGGGTGTAGATGCCGGTCGCATAATCGGGGTCGATGTGCGGCAGCGGGTTGGCGACGAGGTCGCGCACGACAAGCTCGGCCGAGGGGTTGGCGGCGACAAGCTTTTGCGCGAATTCGGTGGCGATTCGGGTCGAGTGCGAAGCGGAGCCACGCGGGCTCGAGGTTACAAGAAGGATGGACATAGCGGTTCTCTCCAGTGGGAATTGAATTGTCCCGCTTGATATGGGCCTATCGATCCATTCAAAAAACTGGTATATTTTCTATATGATCCATCCATAAAGTAGATATGCCATGCAACCCAATCCGACCCTTGACCAATTGCAGATCCTGGTAGCGGTGGCCGACACCGGCAGTTTCTCGGCCGCCGGCCGCAAGCTCAACCGCGCGCAATCCGTCATCAGCTATGGCATCGCCAATCTCGAGGCGCAGCTTGGGCTGAAGCTGTTCGAGCGCGAGGGCACACGCGAACCGCAACTGACCGAGATCGGCAGGGCGATGCTGGAAGATGCGCGGCGCATGGTCGGCGTGCTGCAGCGCATCCGCTCGCGTGCCGACGGCCACCATCAGGGATTGGAGGCGGAAGTCGCCCTGTCGGTCGACGCGACGCTGCCTTCGCCGGTGCTGGTTCGTGTACTGAAGGCATTCGAGGCGCAGTTTCCAACCGTGATGCTGCGCCTGCACATCGGTTCGCTCGGCCTGATCCCCGATCATGTCGTCAGCGGACAATCCGATCTTGGCATTGGCGGCCTGCTGGGAGAGGTCGACGTGCATCTCGTGCGTATCGGCTTCATGTCGATCGTGCTGGCTGCCGCACCCAGCCATCCGCTGGCCGGGCTGCCGAAACCGGTGGCGCTCGAAGATGCGCGCGAACACACCCAGCTTGTCGTCACCGACCAGTCCGAACGCACCAAAGGGCGCGACTTCGGCGTCTTCGCCTACCGCACCTGGCGGCTGACGGATGTGCGCACCAAGCATATTCTGATGCGCGAGGGCCTGGGTTGGGGCGGGCTGCCGCGCTGGCTTATCGCCGACGATCTGGCCAGCGGCCGGCTGGTGGAACTCGACCTCGAACCCTACAGCGAGGTGCGCTCATCGCTCTATGCCATGCATCGCGTCGACCGCAGCCCGAAGCCTGCGGCGGCCTGGTTGATCGACCAGTTCAAACGCCAGCTCGGCCGCTTCAACGAGTTCGAGCCGGGCGAGGTGCCAGAAGAGGATCGGGAGACAATCCGGCAATCAGCGCCATGAGGACGGCACGGTAATCCTCGGCCGAGGCGCCCGCTTCGACGGCGAGCGCTGCCCGATCAAAAGCGGCGGCGAGCAAAGCGGTCAGCGCGTCGGTCGGCAGTTTGGTCATCGACTGCTCGCGCATCGCCGCGACCAGGCCTTCGCGCAACGAACGGTTACCATGGCGGTTGTCGATGGCATCCATGGCGGCGCGGCCGAGAACGGCCGGCCCGTCGAGCAGCAACAGCCGGGTGCGGCCGGGGAGGCGCATGGCGGCGAGATAGGCGTCCGATCCGGCAATCAGTGCGTCGCGGGCAAACAGCGATGGCGGCGAGGCACGATCGATCTCAGCCGCGACAGCTTCTGCCTCCTGCTCGACCACGGCGGCAAACAGCGCCTGCTTGTCGGCAAAATGATGGTAGAGCGCGCCGCGGGTGACGCCGGCGGCGGCGACAATCTCCGGCGTGCCGGTCTCGGCGTAGGATTTTTCAATGAACAGTTTGCGCGCGGCGGCGATCAGGTCGGCGCGCGTCGCTTCGGTGCGATCGCGGTTGGAGCGGCGAGCGATTTCTCGTTGCATACATGCAGCCTGTATGTTATTGCAATTTACATGCAGACTGTATGTTAGTTGACGGGAGAAAGAAAGATGAAGACGACGAGCTATTATCCGGTCTTGATGACCGGCGACGTGGCCGGGACGAAAACCTTCTATATCAAGCACTTGCGTTTCAGGCCGCTGTTTGAGAGCGACTGGTATGTGCATCTGCAGTCGACCGAGGACCGGCGCGTCAATCTCGGCATCGTCCAGGGCGACCATGAGACGATCCCGGAAGAGGGGCGGGGACGTACATCAGGGCTGCTGATCAATTTCGAGGTCCGCGACCCCGATGCGGTCTACGAACGGCTCCTTGCGGCAGGGCTGCCGATCCTGCGCTCGCTGTGCGACGAACCCTTCGGCCAGCGCCATTTCATTACCAGGGATCCCAATGGCGTGCTGATCGACGTGATCAAGCCAATCCCGCCCAGCCCGGAGTTTCAGGCGCAATTCGCTGAGGGTGCCCCCGGCGCCTGAACTATGGCAGCAAATGTCGGCAGCGGCGCCGGTTGCTGTGGTCGGGATCACGCGACGCGGTTTAGGGTGGACGACGTTGAAGCTGGTCCTGCCGCATGCGTGATATCTGCCTTGTTCGTGCGCCTTCCAATCTCGGCCTGCGGCCGCTGCACCCCGGCCATGTGCCCGGCACCTGGCGGGCGCCGCAGGCTCTGAGCGAGCTGGTCTGATTGAGGCGGTGGCGCCAGTGCGGGTGATTGATCTCGAAAGGCCGTCTTACGGCACCGAACCGCAACCGGGCACAAGGCTACGCAACGGTCCGGCGATCCGCCGCTTCAACCTTGACCTTGCCGAGATCGTCGCCGGTGCGCTCGGGCAAGGCGAGTTTCCGCTGGTCATCGGCGGCGATTGTTCGATCCTGCTTGGTGCGCTGGCGGCGGCGCGACGCTCCGGCGCGGTCGCGCTGGTCCATGTCGATGGCCACAGCGATTTCCGCCATCCCGGCAATTACGATGTCGATGCTGCACTCGGCTCGGCCGCCGGCATGGATCTGGCGCTTGTCACCGGACGCGGCGAGCCCTTGTTGACGCAGTGGCCCGGCATTGCCGGCCCGCTCGTCGCCGATAAGGCGGCGGTGCAGATCGGCGAGCGCGAGAGCCGCGATCCCGATTTTGCCTGGCCCGACATCAATTCGACCGGGATTACGCGCATCGATGTCTTTGCTGTTCAGAAACTCGGTGCGGCTGGAGTGCTGGAAAAGACAAGGGCGACGCTGGCGCGCGCCGGCTGTCCCTACTGGCTGCATCTCGATGTCGACGTGCTCGACCAGAAAATCATGCCGGCGGTGGATTCACCCGGCAGCCCCGGGATCGACCCCGACGATCTCGTTGTAATCCTGTCAGCGCTGGCAGGGGACCAGCGCTGCATCGGCATGGACATGACGATCTACGATCCCGACCTCGACCCGACGGGGGATCTGGCGCGGCTGCTGGTGTCGCTGCTCGGGCGGGTGCTTAATCAGCGATAGGCCTTAGCTCGCCCTTGCCACCGGCGTCACTGTGACCTGGCTGACGCCGGTGCGGCGCACCACGGTGCACAGCGTCTCGCGGCCGATGCGTTCGGCATCGAGCATGCGCACGAGGTCGTCGACGCCGGTGACCGGGCGGCCGTCGATGGCCGCGATGATGTCGCCCTCCTTCAGGCCGGCCTTGGCCGCGGGACCATCCTTCTCGACGCTGCGCAGTCGCACGGCGGTGTTCGTTGACACCTGCGACAGAAGAGCGGCGCGGCGCGGCAGGTTGGTGGTGTCGGCGGAGATGCCGATGAAGGCGCGGCGCACGCGGCCGAAGCGGATGATCTCCGAAATGACGAAATTGGCGGTGTTGGAAGCAACGGCGAAGGCGATGCCTTGCGCGCCGTGGATCATGGCGGTGTTGACGCCGATGACCTCGCCGGCCGACGACACCAGCGGCCCACCGGAATTGCCGGGGTTGAGCGCGGCGTCGGTCTGGATGACGTCGTCGATCAGCCGCCCGGTCGAGGCGCGCATCGAACGGCCGAGCGCGGAGACGACGCCGGAGGTGACGGTCCATTCGAAGCCGAGCGGATTGCCGATGGCGATCGCGATCTGGCCGCGCCGCAGCCGCTTGGAATCGCCAAGCGGCGCCACATCGGCAAAGCTGCCGTCGGCGCGCACCAGCGCGATGTCGGTATCGGGGTCGCGGCCGAGAACGCGGCCTTCGCGGGAGGCGCCGTCGGGCATCGAGACACGCACCGTCCTGGCGTCACCGACGACATGGAAGTTGGTGACGACCAAGCCGTCCTGCGCGATGACGAAGCCGGAGCCGTGGCCGCCCTGGCCGCCGATGCGCTCGATGCGGCAGACGGCCGGGCCGATGCGGTCGACCGCGTCCGCCACCGTCATCGAATAGGCGTCGAGCAGGGTGTCGTCCGGTTGGAATTTGGTGGCGGCGAGGGCCATTGGCGGGCTCCGTGTTTTCAGGCGTGTTCGTGACTATATGTGCGGAGCGGCCCGAACCGCCGCGACCTGACCAGATGGCCAGTGAAACCTTTAACTAGCCGTCAGGCGAGTATCTGCGGGCGCGTTGCCGAGCGATATCTGGGGCATGCAAGAAACCCAGGAGACCAAAATGAGCGACTTCAACCTCAGTGCCTTTTCCGAGGCCATCGCCGATGTCGCGGCTGCGGCAGCACCGGCGACGGCAAGTTTCACCACCCATCACCATCGCACGGCCAGCGCTTTCCACTGGCGGGATGGTTATTTCGTCACCGCCGAGGAAGCCGTCGAGGCCGGCGAAGAGATCGAACTGACGTTGGCTTCGGGCGAGTCTGTGAAGGCCGAACTGGTCGGCCGCGACCCCTCGACCGGCGTAGCCCTTCTGAAGCCGGCGGGTGCTGTCAGTGCCGCAACGCTTGCCAGGGCTGACGCGGTACGGCCCGGCAATCTGGCCATTGCCATCGGCAGCAGCCAGGGCTCGGCGCTAGCCGTGTCGGGTTCGGTCGGCGAGGTCGGTCCGGCCTGGCGCTCGATGCGCGGCGGCACCATCGACCGGCGCATCAATCTTGCCGTCAATGCCGGCGGCCGGTTCGAGGGCGGTCCGGTGCTCGACGCCAGGGGCGCATTGATCGGCATGCTGCTGTTCGGGCCGCGTGGCCGCGCCCTGGTCATGCCTTACGAGACGATCGAGCGGGCCGCAGCGACGCTGCGTGAAAAAGGCCACGTCGCCCGCGGCTATCTCGGCGCCGGCCTGCACCCGATCCGTGACGGCGCGGCGCGCGGCGCCATGGTGATGAGCCTCGACGACAACGGCCCGGCCAAAGCCGCCGGCCTTGCGCTCGGTGACATCATCGTCTCCTGGAACGGCGAGGCCGTGCACGGGCCGCGCGAACTGATCCGCAAACTTGGGCCGGACAGCGCCGGCGCTTCGGTGGCGCTTGGTGTGGTGCGTGGCGGCGAGGAGCGCGACGTTCAACTCACCGTCGGTGAGAAACCGTTGAGCTGAGGGCATTGATGGACACACTCGCCAACGATCGGATCCTGGCTGACGGCGCCGCTTCGCGCCGGCTGGTGGTGCTGATCGCGCTTGGTGATGCTGCCCGCGCCGAGCGTCTGGCCACCGCGCTTGCCGCGACCGACGATCTGTTGCCGGTCGCGCTCGGCAGTGGTGCGGCCGACGTCGCCATCATTGACGGCAGCAGTGCTGATGCCGTGCCGGCCGCCACGCCGCGGGTGCTGCTGTCAGGGCGCGCGGGCGGCGAACAGCCTGCCGGCGAGGTGATGGCAGTCATGCAAGCGGGCGCGGACGATCTGCTGATCGCGGCAGCAGTGAGACTGGCGGCGGCGGGCTACCGGGTCTCAGGCGACGGCAGTGGCGAGCGCCACGGGGATTTTCATGCCGGCGATGGCGAGCCGTTCGAGGAAGGCCTCTCCGACGAGCATGCCGCCCGACCGGCACTGTCGCCGCGCGAGGCCGAAGTGCTGGCGCTGCTGGCCGAAGGGGCGCCCAACAAGGTGATCGCGCGGCGGCTCAATATCTCCGTGCACACGGCAAAATTCCACGTCGCCGCGATCCTGATCAAGCTGGGTGCGGCCAACCGCACCGACGCGATCGCCATTGCCATGCGGCAGGGCCTCGTGCTGGTCTAGACCCGACGCTGCGTAACCCCATATCCGTTCAGTCGGGCCTTGCGCTGTAGCGGTCTGCCGCGCAAAGGTTCGCGCCTGCTGTGATGCCAGGGAGGCGCAAGGAAATGTCGCTCAAGGGAAAGACGCTGTTCATCTCCGGCGGGTCGCGCGGCATCGGGCTGGCGATTGCGCTCAGGGCGGCGCGCGACGGCGCCAATGTGACGATCGCGGCCAAGACCGCCGAGCCGCATCCAAAGCTGCCGGGTACGATCTATTCGGCTGCCGAAGAGATCGAGCAGGCGGGCGGCAAGGCGCTGCCTGTGCTGTGCGACATCCGCGAGGAGGCGCAGGTTGCCGAGGCAGTCGCGAAGACCGTGGCAAAATTCGGCGGCATCGATATCTGCGTCAACAATGCCAGCGCGATCCAGCTTACCGGCACGCTGGAGACCGACATGAAGCGCTACGATCTGATGCACCAGATCAACACGCGTGGCACCTTCCTGGTGTCGAAAATGTGCATCCCGCATCTGAAGTTGGCTGAGAATCCTCACATTCTGAATCTGGCGCCGCCGCTCGACATGAAGGCCAAATGGTTCAAGAACCACGTCGCTTACACGATGGCCAAGTTCGGCATGTCGATGTGCACGCTGGGGATGAGCGCCGAGTTCGCCAAGGACGGGATTGCGGTCAATTCGCTGTGGCCGATCTCGACCATCGACACGGCGGCGGTGCGCAATCTGCTCGGCGGCGCGACGGTGGCGGCGATGAGCCGTTTGCCCGATATCATGGCCGATGCCGCGCACGCCATCTTCCTGCGGCCGTCGCGTGAGACATCAGGCAATTTCTATATCGACGAAGAGGTGCTGCGCGCCGAAGGCGTCACGGATTTTTCTGTCTATTCGCCCGGAGCGACCGGACCGTTGGCCGGCGATTTTTTCGTACCCGACGAGGTGTTTGCCAATTCGGCCACGAACGTCAAAAGCATCTATTAGCGAGATCACCCGCTGTCGGCGCCGCCCCTCGTCTGCCCGCCCGTCCTTCGCCGCTGCTGTGCAGCGGCTTCGGAGGATGAACCGGCACCTTCTCCCCGTTAACGGGGAGAAGGGCGCTACTCCCCGGCCTTCTTGCCTTTGGCCAGGCCCATCAGCCGGTCGATATAGGCCAGCATGAATGCCGAGAGGACGAAGGCGAGGTGGATGATGGTCAGCCACATCAGCTGCTCGGTCGTGTAGGAAGCCGAATTCAGGAACACCTGCAACAGGTGGATCGATGAGATGGCAACGATGGTCGAGGCGACCTTGACCTTGAGCGAGCCGACATCGATCGTGCCCAGCCAATGGACCTCGCCGTCATTCTCGTCGAAACGGCTGACGAAATTCTCGTAGCCGGAGATGATGACCATCACCACCAGCGAGGCGACCAGCGCCGCATCGATGAGGCCGAGCATCTTCAGGATGGTGTCGGTGTCGCCGAGCGTGAAGGCTACCGTGATGAATTCGTAGAGCTTCTTGCCGAAGGACAGCGCATAGACGGCCAGTGCCAGGGCCAATCCGATATAGAAAACAACCAGCAGCCAGCGGGAGGCGAGAATGATCGATTCGATGGCGAGTTCGAGACGTTTCATGCAGCGGTTCCGGTCAGTTTTCTCGATCGAATGGGGTATTTCGGTCAGCTTGCCGCGGTTTGCAAGGCCAAACCGCGTCGCGTTGATTGCGACGCAAAAGAAACCCCGCCGGGAGGGCCGGCGGGGCTCAATGCGTCCCGCTGGAGTCGGGACGGGGCAGGGAACGCCCAGCCCTGAATCTGGGGTGAGCAGGCTCGCGATTCAATGAGCCGGCGCTAATGTCGCTACAATTCTTGTTGAATCGAGGCTGCTGTCCGCAGTTCGACCCACCCCGATGTACCGGGATGGGTCCTTCTTGCTGATCTGATTCCAGAAAGCTACTCAAGCTATTGGAAACACGGATCAATTATTGCTTGCCACCGGCGCCACCAGCGGGGTGATGCGACGGATGCCGACACGGCGGTTCTCGCGATTCGGCGCCGTCGTGTTGACCTTTAAATACTCCTCGCCATAGCCCTGCGTGGTCAGGTTCTCCGGCGGGATGCCGAAGGCATTGGTCAACGCTTCGGCGACCGCTTCAGCGCGCCGATCGGACAGAGCAAGGTTTGCCTCCGGCGTGCCGACCGCGTCGGTGTGGCCTTCGATCAGGAAGGTTTCCGCGGGGTTCTTCTTCAACAGCTTCTCCATGGCACTGGCGACGCCTTCCAGTTTCTGGACCTCGGTGTCGGAGATCGACGCCGAACCGAACTCGAAGTTCAACGTGTCGAGGTCGACGCGGCGGGCAATGTCACGCACGCGGGCCGATCGCTTTACCTCGTCGATCGAGTAGAGGCGTTGAACCCGCTCCACCGGCGGCTGCTCGAGGAAGGTGTAGTAGTCGTCGTCGCTCTCGACATCCTCGGAATCGAGGATGTAGTCCCGGCGGGATATGTCGAGCCGCATCGGCGGCAGGTCGTCGCCCGGATCGCGCCAGTCGCCGTCATCCTCATAGTGCCGCTCGTCGACATAGCTCAGCACATATTCGCGCCCATCTTGCGTGATGCGCGAACGCTGGATGACGTCGCCGTAGCGGTTGCGGATGGTGACGATCTGGACGCCATTGTCACGTTCGACGATTTCCCGGGTGCGATCGCCCGACAGATCCTCATAATACACATTCCGGGCGCCGCGGTGCATTCGCGGAGCGTCATTGCTTTCCACGATCGTCTGGTTGTTGAACTGCAGGATGACGCGGTCGCCGAGTTCCCTGACGACGTCCACGCCTTTCGGACGCCGGCGGTCGCGGACGTTCTCATCGGGTGCACGCTCGACGCGCTTGCCCTTTTCCTCCGTCACCGGGGCGATCTTTTCAGGCTGGATTGCCTGCTGGGCCGACTTGTCGTCGGTAGGTGGTGGTCCCTGGTCGACCGGGGCAGGCTTCGGGTTCTGCGCCTGGGTGCCGTCCTGAGCGGGTTGCTCGCCCGTCTGACCGCCAGCATTCTGGCCATCGTTATTCTGGCCGCCCTGGTCCTTGCGGTGCTTGCGCTTGGCATCCTTCTGGCTGTCCAGAATGGGTGCTTCGTCGGGATTGGCCACGGCTTCGCCCTGCGCCGGCTGCTCGGCATTGGCGGGTTGTTGCTCACCCGTTGCAGGCTGTTGTTCGCCGGCCGCAGGCTGCTGCTCGCCTGTCACCGGCTGTTCGCCGACAGGTTTTTTGCCCTGCTTCCTGGCCTGGTCCTTAGGCTGTTCGCCTTCGGCGGGAGCGGCTTGCTGATCGGCCGGGGGCTGAACCGGCTCGGCCTGCGGCACGGGTTCTCCGGCAGGGGCAACCTTGGTGGCTGGCGCCTGTTCGGCGGGTGCCGCCTCGATCTGCTGGTCCTGCTTGCGCTTTTTCTTGCGCGCATTGTTGTCGTTCGCGGGCGCCGCCTGTTCGGCGGGCGCTGCTTGCTCGGCAGGCTGCTGGGCTGGCTGTTCGGCAGGCGCCGCTTCGATCTGCTGCTGTTGGTCGCGCTTCTTCTTGCGTGGCTTCAGCGGCTGTTCTTCGGTTGCGGGCGCGGCCTGTTCGGCCGGCTGTTCAGCAGGCGCTGCTTCGATCTGCTGCTGCTGGTCGCGCTTCTTCTTACGCGGTTTCAGCGGCTGCTCGTCGGTTGCGGGCGCGGCCTGTTCGGTGGGTTGATCAGCCGGTGCTGCCTCGATCTGCTGTTGCTGATTGCGTTTCTTCTTGCGCGGCTGCTGCTCTTCAGCCGGAGCGGCCTGTTCAGCGGGAGCCTGCTCGGCCTGCTGCTGTTGGTCGCGCTTCTTCTTGCGCGGCTGTTGTTCCTCGGCTGGTGCGGCCTGCTCGGCGGCTGGCGCAGCCTGTTCTGCCGGCGCCTGTTCGGCCTGCTTGCGCTTCTTTTTGCGCGGCAGTTCCTGGTCGGTCTGCTGACCATCTGCAGCAGGATCGTCCTGGACCAGGATCAATGGCGCGGCCGTGTGCTGCAAGGGGCCGAAAACGGCGTTGCCCTGCAGCGGGGATGCGCCCAACGGCGCGGATGCCATCAGCAGGCCAAGTGCCGTACCTGCCAGTACCCGTGGTTGGCGTTTCATCAGAAATTCTCCTTGTGGGGTCCCATCCCTGCCCAAACTTTCATCAGCCGGATTGGTTCCGGTTCGTGGACATTGCCGACAAGAAGGACGATTGACCGGCCTTTTGAAGGCAACTTCATGTTTTTCGTATGGTGCGGTCGGCATTTGCGGCGGCGCTACAGCTTGACCTCACCGCCAGCGAGGGCCACATCTCACCCCACAATGGAAACCCCGTTCTGGAAAACCAAGACGCTGGAGGCGATGACGTCGGCCGAGTGGGAATCGCTCTGCGACGGATGCGGTAAATGCTGCCTGTCGAAACTCGAGGACGAAGATACCGGCGAGATCTACTGGACATCGGTCGGCTGCCGGCTGTTCGACGGGCAAAGCTGCCGCTGTTCGGACTATGCCAACCGGCTGGCGCGCGTGCCGGACTGCGTCGGGCTGACTCCGCAGAATGTGCGCACCATCAGCTGGTTGCCAAAAACCTGCGCCTACCGGCTGGTTGCCGAGGGGCACGATCTCTACTGGTGGCACAGGCTGGTGTCGGGAAGTGCCGAGACCGTGCATGAAGCCGGCATCTCCATGCGCGGCCGCGTCCGCGCCAGCGAGACCGATCTTGCCGAGCCGGACGACTATTTCGACTATATGCTCGACGACGAGCCCTAAACGGAACCGATGTAGCCGCCGCCCGTTGCGGGGTGACCGGACGTTTTTGGGGTCCCAAGCCGTTTGCAGCTGTGGAAGGGGCGGTTGCTTTCGACCTGTCCGGCAGATTAACCGAAAATGAACGGCCGGTTCGCAAAGGGTTCAGACTGCAAGGAGCATTCTCCCCCCATCGGTTCGACGAAGACGGGCGCAAGCCCTCAACAAGGAGAGAAGACAATGTTCAACACGTTCAAGACGGCAGCCCTTTCGGGTCTCGTGGCCCTCGGCACGCTTGCCGCCGTGCCCGCCCATGCTGACTCGATCTATCTCGGCTTCGGCAACAATCATGACCGCCGCACCGGTGTTTATATCGGCGACGACGATGACGGCTACCGCCGCGAGCGCAGCTGGCGCCGCTGCTCGCCGGAGCGCGCCCTCGACAAGGCCGAGCGCATGGGCCTGCACCGCGTTCGCATCGTCGACATCAATCGCCGCGTGGTGAAGGTTGCCGGCCGCCAGTATGGCGATCGGGTGGTGGTCGTGTTCGCCAATGAGCGCGGTTGCCCGGTTATCTATCGCTAAGCAAAGATCGGTAGCGGCTGACCTTCTGCGAGGTCAGCCAGGAGCCCCTTTCCCATAGATCGGAAGGGTGCGGCTCGAAAAGAACCCCGGAGGATCAGATCCTCCGGGGTTTTTCGTATCTGGTGCTGATCAAGATACCGGCCAGTTCGGCCCGCAGCATGTTGCCGCGGGCCTTTGCTGACTTGGATAGGCCTATTTCAGCTCAAAGGTAACGGTGACCTGCACGGCATAGGCGTTCTCGCCAGCCTGCACCGGAACCGCGGCGCCCGCCGCATCGAAGGCCTTGGCATTGATCGGCATCGGCGCCGGCGCGATGTTCTGTTCGGTGATTTCCAGCACCTGTCCGATGCTCACGCCGGCAGCCCCGGCCAGCGTCTTGGCCTTGGCCATGGCGTCGGCGACCGCCTTCTTGCGGGCCTCGGTGACGGCGGCTTTCGGATCCTCGTTGGAGAACGAGATGCCGCCGCCCTGGTTCACGCCGAGCGATACCGCCTTGTCGAGTATCTCGCCGGTCTTGTCGATGTCGCGGATGCGCACGGAGAGCGTGTTGGTCACCTGATAGGCGACAAGCTCGGCTTCCTGGCTGCCGTCGGGCTTGTTGGTGTAGTTGTAACGCGGGTTGATCTGGATGCCGGCGGTCTGCAGGTCGCGGTCCTTGATCCCGGCCGATTTCATTGCCGCGATCACGGCGGCCATGGCATCGTTGTTGGCGTCGAGTGCGGCGCGTGCGGTCTTGGCCTCGCGCATGACGCTAAGCGTCAAGAGCGCCAGGTCGGGCGCCACAGTCGCCTGGCCTTCACCCGAAACGATGATGCGGGGCGGGGGCAGCGAATCGGCAGCGGTGGCAATCGCCGGAAAAGCGATGGCGGCGGCAAGTGCGAGCGGCAAAGGATGTCTGGTCATGAAAATCTCCTCGGTCTGCGATCCAGTCGCGCCTGTCGACTAGAGCATGATGCCGAAAAGTGTGAAGCGGATTTCGGACGACATCATGCTCTACTTCTTTGATTTAGAGACGGATTCAGATTTCAGGTCGAACAGACCTGAAATCATCCGGCATCTAGGATGCGAATATGGGCTGATTTGGGCGATCTCGGCCAGCCCGTCCGGAAAGCCTTGTGCGGCGTAAGGAAAAACACTAATCCAGCGCGCGTGGGGCCTGTAGCTCAATGGTTAGAGCCGGCGGCTCATAACCGCTTGGTTGGGGGTTCGAGTCCCTCCGGGCCCACCATTATCGTTATTTATCAATGGCTTACAGGCAGGTTCGCCAACAGGTTCGCCAAAAGGTTCGCCAAGTAGTGGTTTGCGCGTCACCAGCCGTACGACCCGATCCATGCCCTGCACCGCCAAGCGAACCTGAGATGCCTCGCGCGAATAGAGTTCCGCGTGGTCAATGTCGTCGTGACCCAGCACATCCATAAGCTGCCTGGTCGAGGCCTCTGCCTCGGCGAGATAAACGCCAAGCGACTTTCTCAAGCCGTGCAGCGTCAGGCCTTTCGGAAGTCCGGCAAGCTTGCACCAATGCGCCATTGTCCCGGTTAGGGATTTGGCCGAGAAAGGTTCGCCATAAGCGGTCACTAAAACGGTTTCACCGCGCTTGTCGGCGGTATCGAGGATCTCGGCAAGCATGGGTGTAATCGGCACGAAGAGCCGCTTGCCCCCGGTCCTGCTCTTGTTCTTTGCCTGAATGATGTCAAAGCCGTCGAACTGACGTTCTTCGCCGTCGAACATAACCCTGCGTGTGACCCTCTGATCCCATCGCAGACCAGCGACATCGCCGCGACGGTTGCCCAGCCAAAGCGCGAGGCCATAGCAGGTGCGCGCGGCAGTCCCGAGCGGCCACCTCTTCTCAAACTTCTCCATGGCTTCGCGCGGCCAAGCCTTCCACCCGGAATAGGCGGGACGCCATTCCACGGCTGTGGTGGGGTCTATCTCGATCCAGTCCTGTCGCATCGCGACATAAACGAGCTTGCGTATCGCGACCAGCAGATGCTTGGCTTTGTGCGGCGTTGCAATGAAGCATCCCAGAAGCTCTTCGACATGGATTCGACGAAGATTCTTTACAGGAACATCCCGCCACGTGAGCGGGTTGTCGGGGACGACCCGCAGTTCCAAGAACTCCTCGATCAGGCGGCCGTTCTTGCTTTTCGTGCTCTCATCATGGGCCAGCCACTTCACGGAAGCCTTCAGCCTCTGTGCGGCCGCTCCGAAGGTTCCGGGCAACGCGGCCCCTGGCATCATCACGACTGGAGCCTTGCGGATTTTTCGGCCCTCGACCGCAGCCTGATAGGCTTCCTTGAACCCTGGCTCGTTGGGGGCTGGCAGCGACACCAGGCGCCCGCTGGCGCGGTAGCGCCAACGTGTCGTTCCATGCCGATCCTTATAGCATGATAGGCCCGGATATTTGTCTTTCAGACGCTGTTCCATCAAGGACCCAGACTATTGTCCACGATGATTCCCTTGCAAGAGAAAATCGACAATATTTTCGTCGTCGTCACCAGGAAGATCGGCGAATGCCGCCTCGAGTTTCAGGCGATCCCAGATTACACGACTATCTATTTTCTTTGGCTTTGGCATACGTCGGTCGGCGACCATTTGGTCGAATTTTGTTATTCCAACGCCAACGTAGCGTGCCGCTTCTTCGCGCGAGAGGCCACGTGGAGGGTAGGAGAGGGCATCGCTCTTCATTGCGTTGATCCTCGATCAGGACTGGCGGCATGCACAGCGTGAGTCAAAGCGAAATGCCATCCACAGGCATCTCGTCCCAAATAAAGGGACGCGGTGATATGGGGAAGGCCCGTCGTTGGCTTGGATTGTAGTGGGGCTGTCCCGACGTGCGAATAGGACAGTCGGCACACCGAGATGCAGGCGCCCAGGTGACGAAGTTGGTGGGGTTTATGATGGTAGCGCTAGAGGGCTACCGCCAATACAGCGCTGTTGTTGAAATCGTCTGCTAACGGACCATTCGCGGTGAGTTTATACGATTAGATCTCGTGTTCGTTCAACCGAGTTGCGGCGCTGATATCAAGGGGTTCAGATAGCCGCATCGGAAGAATTGCGTCTGTCCGCGCACCGTTCAGCTCGTTGCTATCTCATTCGGATGTGCAACGAGGCCTACTCATCAAGGTTGGCCATGGAGCGTGTCGCGCAACAGATCAGGAGGCGACATGACTAGGGTTCGGAGCGACGCTCAAGCCGCCAACGTGACGGCGACAGGCCCTAGTGATCGGAGCGAGCCGTGGGCATAAGATTCAGGGGCATCAGAAATTCGAACTCGTCCAGACAACTATCGAAATCGCCATTGAAGGTTCGAATTGCTCTGTCTTTGACCACCAAGACGATCTGATATGCGTTCTCTGCCGGGTCGAGCGCCCACCAATAGCCCTCACGAACTGTCGATGGATCGATGGCGCCCTCCGTTGGCCAGAGGCTCGTATCAAGCCGTTGCAGTAGCTCGAATTCTATCAAGTCGAATGGATCTGCATCTCCGACGCGATTGGCCATTTGGCCAAAGGAATAAGAACCTACGTCGATGATCTCGGGCCGATCATCCTCCTGCCGAATGCTAATCGCCCACCAATAGCCACTCTGTATCCGCATGACTCCATCTCCAAACGTGTTCGTTCGGCCGCAGACGTGCATGAGCGGGTCAGCGGGCCAGTTGATGCGTTCAAGAGTTGTCTTGGGCAGCCGTGCTGCTCGTTGTCTACGACGTAAGGGCTCCCCCATCGTCGGTTATCACGCGGCTTAGCCAAGATGCCCAGGGCCGCTTCTCTCAAGGCACGGCATGGAATTTATCTGGCGCGATCAGGCAGTCAAGAGCGGTACATACCTAGGCTATGAAGCCGCAACCCTACGGTCACGAAGTCCAGATCGCCGTGTCCTAAGGGATCGTGTCGTAGGTGAAGTTGTAGTCTCGCAACACGTCGGTCGGTTGGTACTCGTCCCCTTTGCCATCTATGCGTCCCCGTTCGGAGATAAGATGGAGGTTCTTGCGAGCGCGCGAACTGACTACATACAGTAGCTTCTTGGCGCTATCCTCACCGTTCGGGTCTGCGAAGTGGGGCACCATGCCCTCAAGCAGCGCATAGGCGATTACTGAATCATACTCAGCGCCCTTCACGCCATGGATCGTTGAAACAGTGATCCCAAACCTGTTCTCGAATACCTTGCGGAACGAGCCTATGTCGCCGATGAATTCGGCTCCCTCCTTCGCAAGCTTGTCGATACGCTCCTTCGAGCTTTCGAAAAATGCGACGTGATGTTCGACCAATACAGGTACAGCTCGGAAATCAATTCCGAGCCGCGTAAAGAGGGCATCAAAAAACCGAGCGAGAAATTTCAGCCCATCTTCTTCTAAAATCGAAACGGAGTTGCACTCTCTGAGCAGCGATTTTTTCGAGAGGTTGCTCGTATCGATGCCGGCATCTTGCAAAGCGGACAAAATTTCCCCAGCCCACCGCAAGCGCCGCATATACATTTGCGGCGAGGCTTCCGTCAGAACGATCCTCGATAGCTTGTACCAGAAGTTGTCGAGGTCTCGGCCGAACGGGACCAAACCAGGGCCATCGAAACTATAGGTTGGCAGCGCAGCCACTAACTTTCGGGTCATACTCGCCAGGTGCATCCACCATGGGGCGACGATGCAGACCTCCTTGGGAAGGACGCCAATCGTCTCAACATTGTACTTTATCAGCCTGACCAACTCTTCAATAAGGTCGTCTCGTTCAATGGTAGAATTGAACGATATGAGGCTCGGATAATCCCTATTTTTCCCGACAGCGACGATGTTTGACGGCAAGACCTTATAGTTGTCGAAGTAGCTGACAATTCCGGACGATGAGCGATAATTTTCAGACAGCTCCAGCTCCTTGAGCTCGATCCCTGCCAATTTTCGTATCTCGTTTGCTGTGATCGCGTAACCGCCGAGCGAGTCATAAATCGCCTGGTTGGGATCGCCGACGATGAATGTTCTGACCTTGCCTTTGCCCGCCCTAAGAATTGCGGCGATGATCGCGTACTGGATCTCCTTTGTGTCCTGAAATTCATCGACGAGAATGTAGGAAAATATAGAGCCCAGCAGCATGCTGATCGAGGGATTGCTAGCCACCAGCTCGTGTGCATAGCGGAGGATGAGCTCGAAATCGACCTGCCGATTTTTGACCAAGCTAGCGTGATACTTATCCAGCGCCTGGGTCACGGAAGGCAACTTGTTCTTCTGCCTCGATGCCAAAACCCGGCCGGCCGAAGTGTAATAGTGTCCGCAATCCCAGTAGCTGATGTTTGGATAGCGAAATGGTCGGCAAAGTTCGGTTAGCATACGCTCCGAATCGTGGGAGTTGATGACCTTAAAGCCGCTCTTCAGCGCATCATGATAGATGGCGTAGGGATTAAGGATCCAGTCGAGGCAGAACGAATGTATCGTTCCGATCCAGAGCCTTGAGGTGTCGACGCCAAGTCCCGCAACCCGCTCATGGATCTCGTCGGCGGCCCTATGCGTATAGGTGATGGCGATGACCCATTCCTTGTCTGATTCTAGCTTGGAGAGCTGGTCGGCGATTTTGTAGGTTAGGGTGCGCGTCTTGCCACTGCCGGGGCAGGCAACCAAAAAGACGCTGCGTTCCTCTGCGATCGCGGCTGCCTGCTCGGGATTGAGGTCGTTCTTACTCCAGACAAACATCGCTAGAACGTAGCCAAGATCGCGTTGATCTCGTCGGCTGTAAAGGTTTCGAGCATCGCCGAGCGAATCGCGTCAAAGTCCAAGTCGCCGTCTCGGAACGCCTCCAGCCTTTCTCTGAACTCAGCGGCTTCGGCCGCGGCTGCTTGGCCACTCTCCTCAATGCATCGCAACCGATAGCTAAGGACATTGAAAAAAATCGCGTCACTAACGGGACCGTGAGCGAAAAGTATCGCGTCGAGAATATAATCAGGAATGATCGTATGGTGGTCGATTGCCTTGCCGAGAAGGATTGCAAACCACCCTTTTCCGACGTGGTTTGCGATCGTCAATATCCGCTGGCCGTACACCGCGATGTCTTTCGATTCCAGCTCGACCTTCGATTCCTCAATCGTAGGGCCATCCTTGTAGACCCTATTCAGAACGCTAACGACCTTGCCGCTGTTTCCAGCGCCAATGAAGTCAACTTCAAACGTATGGGGCGCAAACGAGACGTTCACCCATCCATTGCCGTTGCTAAACTCTGTCAGCTTTCCCTTTCGTTTTAACCCGACTTTTTGAGCGTTAAGGGCCTTTTCCTTTGCTCTCTTCGTTGCGTCGTCGTCTCCCGCGTCGGGAGTGGTATCGAAGAACGTTGCGTCCAGGTCGGTGATGATGCTGCAGCGCTTGCGAATACGCAGGTCGTGAAACAGAACCGACACATTCTCAAAACCCGTGCTACGGATATTGATCAGACTAATCCCTAACTCGTCGAGGCTGACCCCAAGGACCTTCTTTACGAGAATTGGGATGAGGATTTCTTCGGCGTCGCCTTCGACCAGTACGACGCTCTTGGCAAACAGCAGGTTGCTGCGTACGGCATCCAAATATCGCTGGATGTTACCAATCTCATCCGGGACCAGGCCAGCCGCCGGTTGATAGGCCTCGCACTTTACGCCGGATCGTCCCAATATGTTGATATTCTCGACATTGCTGACCTCGGATATATGCGTCGAGTGCGTCGAATAGATCACCTGCGTGTCATCGTAGTTGAGTTTGTCGAATAGCGTTTTTTGGATATGCGTGTGGATGTGCGCTTCCGGCTCTTCGATCAGCAGAAAATTTGCAAATGACTGCTTGGTTTTTTGATACTTGAATTCGAGCAGCTTGAGGGTGAGGTAGATCAGATTGGCGCCGCCGAGACTGAGCTCGTGGATACCTCCCTCGTATCCTTTTTCAGACTCACCAACGAAGAGCTTGAGCGACTGAAACAACTGGTCCGCTTCGTCGGATAGGTCCGATCGAATCGATAGCGACGAAGGCGAATAGGTTTCACCGGCCGCATCATTGATCGTGTCGCGAATGTCGACCCGGATCCCGACGACGTCGGGTAATCCCTCGATTGTGTCGTTTAGGGTTTTGACCAAGCCGGTGATCGGCTTGAACAGTTCGGGATTGATCTCGCCGCTTTTGCTCTTCAGCAATGTCAAAAGCGGATTTGTTCGATTGTTCTGGAAATCGGCGACAACGTCTCGCAAGGCCTGCACGAAAGTGAACGAAATTTCCTTGGCGATGGAGAGCATGCCGGGCACTTTCCCCCCGATTGCCGGATGCACAAGTTCTTCGCTGAACGTGACGTTCTCGAAATCGCCGACGAGAGTCTTGTAGACTGCAGGATCGGTGAAATCGGCGGTGCTCTTTCCCGTGAAGATCGTCTCGTAGTCGTTCGTGGTAAGCGTCTTTCGGATTGTCGCAAGTCCGGCTTGATCGCCGTCTTTAAGCTGCGAAAGCCTCGTGCGAACGGACATGTTCGGCCGAAAGATCAGGTTGTAAGTGGCCTTCCCAATCGCCACACCTTCGATATTCCCGGTGCCGTGGAGAAAGAGGGCCTGAATCGCTTCGTCCTGAGACACCTCTTCAAATTCGAGGCTTATGATGATCCAATGTCCCCGCCAATCGCCTAAGCCGCGATGGAAATCTTTCTCGTCGAGTTTATAGGCGGATCGCATCATATTATCGTCGAGTAGCAGTCTGACGGCTCGAAAAAGGTTGGTCTTACCGGAGCCGTTCTCTCCGATGATTGTGTTGATCCCCTTATTGAACAAAATATTGGCCCGGTCGAAATTCCGGTAATTTACCAACTGAAGTTTTGAAATATACACGTGACCATCCCCAAGGACATTACAGAAAGCACTATTTCGCAGGTATCCGTAAAGTGGCTAAAAACGATCAGAGAATCTCTCGTAGGCGGTTATTTCCCGGATGGGCAGATTAACGTCGCGTAGGTAGATACTCTCGCGCAGAAAGGCGAGCTCGTCGTCCCGCAGGCCCTCTTCGAGGTCGATGTACCAAGCTCGAGGGTTGATTGCTCCATCACTGTTCCAGCGATAGCCCCGAGACTTCAATATCTCTTTCTTGTCAAACGGCGCATTCTCGGCCCAGATACGCCAGCTTGCGCGCCGGGCTGTCTCCAAAAGCCGGGCCATTGCCGGCACGCCTGTTTTTGGAAGCGGGGTTGCGAGAAGCTCGATGGCCGCGATGCAATCGTGCGTCGCTCTATGCCGCTCGTAGAAGAAACCGGCGCCCATTGCCAAATAGGCGAGTTTGGTTCCCTCAAAGCCTTCAGCGACCCAATCGACTTGAGTCATTGAGCAGGCCCAGGGCTTTCTAATGAACACATCGCTCAGGCGCTCTAAAAAGCGCCGATCGAATGCTGCATTGTGCGCGATGACAACTGCCGCGTCGTCGGCGAACGCTGCTACCTCTGCAGGGTCTATCGTGTGGCCACTGACCATCTCATCGGTGATGCCAGTCAGAAGCGTAATGCCGGCAGGGATTGGGTTGGTCGGCTCTCGCAGCATCTGAAGTGGATCTCGAATCTCGAAAATTCGGCCATCAAGGCTATATGTGAACGGCACCATCGCCAGCTCGATGATCTCGTCTTTTGACGAGTCGAGGCCGGTCGTTTCAACATCGACAAACAAGCCCAATCGGGTCTCCGAGCCATCTGGCTTCGCAACGACCTGTCTGGGTTCAAGACGGTGAAGCACGCGGTAGCGTCCACTTGAATTCAGTAGAGCAGCCATCGTTTCGAGATCGGGAGCGTCGCCTGACAAGCTGATGTACTTTCGTTGTCCATCGAAAAGGAAGCGCGCCGGCAAAACGGCCGGCCCGGCTTGTGCTAGAGCTGTACGACTTATGCGGCTTCTGCGTCCGCCAACATTTCTGAGCACACCTCGTCCGGATGTCGATGCGAAAACATATGCTCGATGGCGTTGCGCCATATCAGCAGGTTCTGTGCCTCTCCTTTTCCGCCTACTGCGTAGTACTGCGCGTCTGGTTCAGACTGACGATTATCCAGATACAGAATTCGCGTAGGGCTCAGCGGAAACATCACGCTGGTTTCCTCATTCTTCAGTCCTCGGAACTTCAGGCTGGGATGGATGAATGTCACCGGGTTATCCGATGTGATGAAGACCGGCTGATCTGATGCGATGATTGCCCACCTCATCTTTAAAAACAGCTCGGCCAGCCAAGCCCCTTGGTTCAAGCTGTCGAGCCACATCCGCTTGATGTCCTCCTCGCCTGCATCTCGGTAGGCAGGCCAGGATGCTTTATCAACACCGTACTCTCGCCCCGCAATCTCCACTCTATCCGGGGGCTCGCCGACGGCCATATAAAACGAACGGAACTGACTATGGATTTCTGCTGTCTGACCAAGCACGGTAGGGTTGCGCAGATACATGACCGCAGTCAGCAGCGCGAGGCCTTTGCGTATGACCTTATTGCCAAGATCGACATAGCCTGAACTGATCTCTGACCAAAACGGCGTACCAAAAAGCTGTTCGAGGTTGCTGAGTTTCTGCTCGGTTCGATAGTCTCGCTGGCCATTTTGCCCGGGAGCATACAGGTAGAATTTGACGGCCACTTTCGAGATCGGCCGCTTCATCGGGTCCCCGCCCGACTTCCCAAACGTCCATATTTTTTCGCCGCCGCCCTCTGTGGCAAACGCTCGCAAGTATGCTTTGGGCACCCAGTGGTTACGCTTATATTTTTGGTGGCTCACGGCTGTTCAGCTTTCGATTCTTCTTTCAATGATATCATGCGGCTCCTGTGCGATGCCCGACAAAAAACGCGGCCTGTGATAGGCTGCGCTAAATGCTGATGTTTGGGGGGCAGGTGCGAAGTATCTCACGCTTAGTTCAAAAAATTCATTTTGAAGATTTCAGCGGCAGCGAATTCGAGAGGCTCGTCTTTGCGTACCATGTCAGGGCTAGGTGGACCGAGCTCGCTTGGTACGGGCAAGGCGGGGGTGATCACGGGCGGGATATAGTCGGCAGTGAACCGCTTGATGATGACGCGCGTCGGCGGACGGTTATTCAATGCGTTAATCGTGGCAGCCTTACCCAGAAGAAGGCCGAGCATGACATACAGAGAATGCTTTCCTCTTCAACGAAGGTTGACGCCCTCAAGTTCGTAACACGCGGTGCTGTATCCGCAACGCGTCGAGACGCCATTCATATCTTTGCCAAAACAAGTGGCATAGAGAGTCTGACAATCTGGTCAGGCGCCGAGTTCGAGGAGCATCTGCGCCTGATCGGTGAAGATCTTCTCAAGCGGTTTTGTGCAGGTGTGGCGCGACAATTCTGATGAGAAGCGCGCGACAATCTGGATGAGAATCTGGTGTCGCGG
>NZ_JBSKBR010000015.1:0-160070 GCF_053714315.1 Mesorhizobium sp. PL10
ACATCACCCCGATGCAGAACCTGTCGCTCTTCATCATGGGCGGCTACGGCACCGACGACAATTATTCGGATCCGACCTACGCGTTCCCGGCCGGTGGCCGCGGCTTCTACAAGCAGTGGGATGGCAACTGGGCAGTCTGGGGTGGTGGCACCTACACCATCAACGAGAAGACCTCGTTCAACGCCCAGGTCTCGTATGACGAAGGTGAGAACCTCGCCATCGCCGCCAACATCGCTTACGATGTTGTCCCGGGCCTGACGGTTACGGCCGAAGTTGACTACATCAATGCAGGCAGTATCGATGAGGCCGATGGCCTGAACCACAACTGGACCGGTATTTCTGATGGCGGCGACGACGCCATCGGCGGCATGCTCCGCTTCCAGCGCTCGTTCTAAGGACTGGCTTTAGACAGGTGAATACCAGCCCGGGCGCTTCAACGCCCGGGCTGTTTTTGTTTCGTGACTGGGTCAAGACAAGCAGAAGGAACAGGGGGAATCGGCAGCTGAACAGTCCGCAAGGGTGAGTTCGTGGGATCCGCTGATGGGCGGATGAAGTCACAACTGCGTGATTTAAATCTCTTGAAAGGACGCTTCCAAGCGGGTAGGTCTGACTCTATCCACTCGGGGGTGTGGCAATTGATGACCAACGAAGCGACGCAAGAGGGTGATCCCGCCGATCATTTCTCGATGTTTTCTTCTCAAACCTCGAAGATAAGATACAGCTACAACAAAATCCGAGAAGTAAAGTCGCACAGGGTCGGAGAGCTTTTTTCAGCATACCGGGACATACTCTGGGATGATGGGCGGCATAAGTACAATGTCAGTTCCTTCATCGGCGAAATAGACGAGATTCTCCTCGGAGAACGGTTCAGCGCCTTCGACCAGAGCACCCTGGACAACCTTATCGGCACCTTGCGCCAGCGCGGCAACAGCAACGCAACCATCAATCGAAAGATGGCTGCCCTCAGCAAACTGCTGCGCAAGGCTTACAAGATGGGCGATATCCACAGCCTGCCCGAGTTCCGCCGCCAGAAGGAGCGGGCGGGACGGATTCGTTTCCTTGAAAGGGACGAAGAGGCAAGGCTGTTCGCTGCCATCAAGAGCCGCAACGAGGATGCCTATCGTCTCTCGGTCTTTCTCGTCGACACCGGCTGCCGCCTCGGCGAAGCGCTCGGACTGATCTGGAATGACATCCAGGAACACCGCGTCTCGTTCTGGATCACCAAATCCGGCCGCAGCCGCACCATTCCGATGACCGAACGGGTCAAAGAGGTGATCAAACTGCCGCCCTCAGAGGGTCGCAGGCCCAAAGGTCCGTTCACAAAACTCAGCCAGGCGCAGTTTCGCGCCATCTGGAACGATGCGAAAGCCGAGGTTGGCCTCGGCGCAGATGACCAGGTGGTACCGCACATCTTGCGTCACACCTGCGCCTCGCGTCTTGTCCAGGGCGGCATCGACATCCGCCGCGTGCAGATGTGGCTCGGCCACCAGACGCTTTCGATGACCATGCGTTATGCGCATCTGGCCACAAACGATCTTGACGGTTGCGTCGTCGTGCTGGAAACACCCCGCGGCGAAGGGCTGTCCGGTGACACGCAAAATTCGACCTTCGCATCGCCGCTGACCACGCCTTCAACGGCAGCGCCGCCGAAGCAAAAGGGCGAAGCGACCGCGGCGAAAACGGTCAAGGCACCCAGGAAAAGCTCGAAAGCCAAATAGTTCCACCGATCGGTGATATACTGAACGGCAGCCCCAGGATCATATTTATTCTTGGGGGCTACTTTGCTGGAGCTGTGTTTTCGGCCTTGTCCAGGAAAGCTGCGATGGCGCTGGGCAGTTTGCCTGTCTCCAGGAAGGGGGCGTGGCCCTGGCCCTCAACGGTGATCGCTTCCATGCCGGGATGGCGCTTGCCCATCTCTTCGAATGTCTCCACCGACAAAAGTTTCGAGTTGGCGCCACGTATGGCAAGCAGCGGTATGGCCATCAGCGAATCGAACTGCGGCCACAGGCCCGTCAACGGCTTGCTGAGGTCGAGGCCGGCCAGCGTCTCGACCAGCTTGGGGTCGAAATCCGGCACCAGCCCCTGATCGGTCTCGCGATAGAGGGCTGATACCATGCGGTCCCAATCCGCCGCGGTCAGCGCGGAAAAGTCACCGCCATGAGCGCTGCTTTGGGCCTCCATAGCCTCGGTCCGGCTCTTCGGCCTCGGTGACGGATCGAGATAGGTCCGGATATGGGCGAGCCCGGCGGCTTCGATCACCGGGCCGATGTCGTTGAGCACGATGGCTTTCAGCACGGTTGGCCGCAACGTGCCGAGCACATGGATGATCAGCCCGCCGCGCGACGTGCCGATAAAGGCTGCGTCCGCGATGTCGAGTGCCGCAAGCCCGGCGAGGATGTCGCCGGCTTCGATGCCGACATTGTAGTGTCCGATATCGGGATCGTAGGCCGATTGGCCGCGGCCGCGATAGTCGAAGGCGATCACCTTGCGTGCATTGTCGGCCCGCTGCGACAGGTAAAGCGCCAGCTCATGAAAGTCGCGCGCGTTGCGGGTCAGGCCGGGCAGGCAGACCGCCGGCCACGCTGTCGAATTCGTCTCGCCGTAGACGCGGGCGTGAAGCCTGAGCCCATCCGGCGCTGTGTAGAAGAAATCGGAAAAGCCGTCGTGGTTTGGCATCTGAAATGACTCCCGGCGATCGTCTCCGACTGCTACAGGCGCGGGCGGGAGTGGTCAAATTGGAGGGTCTTCCCTTCTCCCCCTGGGAGAAGGTGGATCGGCGCGCAGCGCCGAGACGGATGAGGGGTGTTCCATCGGAGTGAGACGTTAGCGTTCCCTGGAACACCCCTCATCCGACCTCGCTTCGCGAGGCCACCTTCCCCCACAAGGGGGGAAGGACAAAAAAGCTCAGCTCCGCCCGTTCACGAGATCCCCGACAATGTCGTACTCCCCCGAAATGCGCATCTTGTAGACTTCGTAATTCTCCATCACGCGCTGTACGTAACTTCTGGTTTCCGTGTAGGGAATCCGCTCGATCCAGTCGACGACGGCATCTATTCCCTTGCCGCGCGGATCGCCATATTTGGCCACCCACTGGGCTGCACGGTTGGGGCCGGCATTGTAGCCGGCGAACGTCAGCACGTAGGAGCCGCCGAAGCGGTCGAGCTGCTCGCCGAGAAAGGCCGCGCCCAGCGTCGCATTGTAGCCGGCATCGCTGGTCAGCCGGTCCTGCGAAAAGCTCAGTCCTGCCTTCTTCGCCAATTGCTTTGCGGTGCCCGGCATCAGTTGCAGCAGGCCGCGCGCGCCGGCGCTGGAGACGGCGCCGACATTGAACTCGCTTTCCTGGCGCGCGATTGCGTAGGCCAGCGCCTTGCCCGAGCCGGAAATGTCGGCGGTGTCGGGAATGACGCCCAGCGGATGCGACAGCGCGCCGACATCGATGCCGCGCGCCCCGGCGATCTTGCCGATCTTCAGCGCCATGAAATGGTTGCCCTGGTTTTCCGCCAGCACCGCCAGCAGCGCCAGTTCGCCGGGGCTGGTCAACTGACCGGCGAGATCGCGGTAGAGCGTCTCGGCATAGCGGTCATAGCCCGCTTCCTGCAGCCGCTTGATGGCGCTGACCGCTTCGCGTCCGTCAAAGCTTTGGCGGTCTGCGTTGCTTGGCTCGGGGTAGACGATGTTCAGCGTGCGCAGGCCAACCCGTTCCGCCGCCAACTGGCCGTAGAAAGTGGTGCCATAGGCCGCTGCCTTGGTGAAATAATCCTTCGCATCGCCGGGACCGCCGACTTCCGCCGCGCGGCCAAGCCAGTAATAGGCGCGCGAGAGCGACATCGGCCCCTGCGCAAGATCGGCGATGCGGGCAAAATGGGTCGCAGCCGTCGCAGGGTCGTTGAGGCCGCGCAGCGCATACCAGCCGGCGTGGAATTCGGCTTCGGCGGCACTGGCGGGGCTTTCGGCGGCATGCGCGGCAACGATCTTGTAGGCGGTCTTCCAGTCGCCCTGGTCGACCAGTGCGCGCGACAGCACGCGGCGCTCGACCCACCAGGCATCGGGATCGACCAGCGCGTCGCGATCGGTTGGCGCTTTCATCACCACCGCCGCAGCGTCCGCGAACTTCCGCTGCTTGCGCAGATATTCGGCTTGCGCGAAGAAATAGCCGGCCGATCGTTGTGCTTCAGGTACTGCTTTCAAGAGCTTGGCCGCGTTCTTGTCGCCACGCGAGGCAGCGGCCCAGGCATCGGCCAGCGGTTGCGCGCCGGCAAGCGCGGCGACCCGCAGCGCCGAATTTTCTCGCTCGGCATAAAACATCCGTTCCATGCGGAAACGATGGTCGGCAGCCGGGATAATAGCGCCAAACTCCTTGATGACGGACGCCTCATCCTTCGCTTCCAGCTTTTCGGTGCGCCAGAACGGCGACAAAACTGAAAGCGCGGCCTTGGCATTGCCCAGCGCCACATAGGATCGGGCAAGGATCACCACGCCTTCGAAGGTCAGCGGCTGGCTTCCGTCAAAGGCTTTCACCACTGTCTGCGGCGGGGGGCTTTCGCGGTAGAGCGCGCGCTCGCTGTTCTTGCGCAGGGCGATTGTGCCCGGCCAGTTCGGCAGCATCTTTGGGGTATCGGCAATCTCGCTGCTCGGCACACGGTCGCCGCCATAGAGCGCGATCGCCCAGGCCAGGATATGGCGGTCGAGCGAATTGGCCGGCAATGTTTCGCGCAGGGCGCGTGCCGCGGCAATATCGCCGGTCGCCAACGCGTCGAGACCGGCTTTCAACACGACGATGCTGGCGGAGGGCGCATCGGTCTGCGCCCCGTCCTGCAGGCCCCCATTTTGCAGGCTTGGCATCGGGATCGATGAGGTCGTCTGCTCGTCGACGCTTTCGTTTGCCGCCGTCCCCACTATCAGCAGGGCAACGGCGCCAAGCAATACGAAGCGGAAGGGCCGACTGGTCGGCATGGATCCTGATCTTTCCCTGTTGCGGCACCTTAAATGGCAAGCCCAGGTGCCCGAGAGCCTAGACTTAGGTCGTGAAGAGCCCGTAAACAAAGGGTTATCGAGGCCGTTCGAATTGCGCTTGCTGGCACCATCGGCATGCTTGCCGCTGAACAGTGTCGAGACTATGGTGCGCGGCTTCGCTTTCGGCTAGAAGGCGCCGACGCTGAAACACATCAAGAAACCCGAGAAGTCCCAAGGAGTTGGACGACATGCTGAGAGGCTCGCTTACTGCGCTCGTGACACCGTTCGAAAAGAGCGGGCGTTTCGACGAGAAAGCCTTTCGCGCTTTCGTCGAGTGGCAACTTGGCGAGGGCACCACGGGTCTGGTTCCGGTCGGCACCACCGGCGAGTCGCCGACGCTATCGCATGACGAGCACCGCCATGTCGTCAAGGTCTGCATCGAGGTCGCCAACGGCCGCGCTCCGGTCGTTGCCGGCGCCGGCTCCAACAACACTGCGGAAGCGGTTGGTCTGGTGCAGTATGCCGAGCAGGCGGGCGCCGATGCGGCATTGGTCGTCACGCCTTATTACAACAAGCCGACGCAGCGCGGCCTCTACGAGCATTTCGCTGCCGTCGCCAGGGCGACCAGCCTGCCGATCATCATCTACAACATCCCGCCGCGCTCGGTCATCGACATGATGCCCGAAACGATGGGCCGGCTGGCACACGACTTCAAGAACATCGTCGGCGTCAAGGATGCCACCGGCAAGGTCGAGCGCGTGTCCGAACAGCGCGCCACCTGCGGCAAGGATTTCATCCAGCTTTCGGGCGAGGATGCCTCCGCGCTCGGCTTCAACGCCCATGGCGGTGTCGGCTGTATCTCGGTGACGTCAAATGTCGCGCCGCGACTGTGCGCCGAATTCCAGGAAGCCACACTGTCCGGCGACAGCGCCAAGGCGCTGGAGTTGCAGGACCGTCTGCTGCCGCTGCACAAGGCGATCTTCCTCGAGCCCGGCCTGTGCGGCGTCAAGTACGCGCTGTCGAAGATTGGCAAGGTCGAGAACGTGGTGCGCTCGCCGCTGGTGACGATCGAGGCATCGACCGCGGAGCGGATCGATGCGGCGATGAAGCACGCCGGCTTGATAAATTGAGGATGAGGTGCCACCTCTCCACATCATGAATCAAGTCAGAAAAGCCGATCCCAACAACAAGACCGTTGCGGAGAACCGCAAGGCGCGGTTTTCGTATGAGGTGCTCGACACGGTGGAGGCCGGCCTTGTGCTGACCGGCACCGAGGTCAAGTCGCTGCGCCAGGGCCAGGCCAACATCCAGGACAGTTATGCCTCCGTCGAAGGCGGCGAGATCTGGCTGATCAATTCCTATCTGCCGGAATATCTGCAGGCCAACCGCTTCAACCATGAGCCGCGCCGGCGCCGCAAGCTGCTGCTCAACAAGCGCGAGATGGCAAAACTGTCGCAGAGCATCGAGCGCGAAGGCATGACGCTGGTGCCGCTAAAGATCTATTTCAACGACCAGGGCCGCGCCAAACTCCTGCTCGCCGTCGGCCGCGGCAAGAAACTGCACGACAAGCGCGAGACCGAAAAGCAGCGCGACTGGTCGCGCGAGAAGGGCCGGTTGCTGAAAGAACGTGGGTGAGGAGTGGTCCGCGTAGCGGACGAAAAGCCAACGATTTGGCTTTTCGAGCGACGAACGCCCGGAGCCATAGCGCAGGGCCGGCCTTCAGGCGATAGCCCGAAAAAAGCCAACAGTCTGGCTTTCAAGGGTGGAACGGCTGAACCGGCTGTTCCAACAGGGGATCGTCTTGAAAAATCGGATTGTTCTCTGGGGCGCGGCCAGTCTGGTCTTTGTCGGCCTCGTGGCGGCAGGCGGCTTTTTCTACTTCCAGACCTTCTCGCCGGATCGCGAGAGCTATCCGGTCAGAGGCATCGACGTTTCCCATCATCAGGGTGAGATCGACTGGCGGCGGGTCGCCGGCGACGATGTCGCCTTCGCCGTCATCAAGGCGACCGAGGGCGGCGACCATGTCGACGACGCCTTCGCCAAGAACCTGCGCGAGGCGCGCGCGGCCGGCCTTGCTGTCGGCGCCTACCACTTCTTCACCTTCTGCCGGCCAGGCGCCGACCAGGCGAAGAATTTCATTGCGGTCGTGCCGCACGATCAACCGCTGCTGCCGCCGGTGGTCGACATCGAATTCGGCGGCAACTGTCCGCAACGACCTTCGCCGGAACAACTGAGCGTGGAGCTTCAGGCCTTCCTCGGTCCGGTGGAAGCTGCGTTCGGCAAGCCGGCGATCATCTACCTGACCGACGAGGCCGCGGCGGCCTATCTCGGACAGATAACTGTGCGTCAGCGCTGGCTGCGCTCGCTGGCCCTCAAGCCGAGTGAGGACGGCTGGATCTATTGGCAGTATCACAATATGGGCCGCGTCGACGGCATCGAGGGTGATGTCGATCTCAATGTCCTGCAGGGCAGGCAGCAAACGCTGGCCGAGTTGTTTGCCAGGCCGGGATCGGTCTTTCCACAAACGCGTCCATTGCCCTGATCGGATCAGGCAGGCATCCGCTTTGGCTACCGCAGTCTCACGCAGTCTTGCTCACAGGTCTGGCGACAGCCGAAAAAGCCATCCCCGCAGCCATGATCAGGATGGCGGCGAATTGGGTGCCTGTCGGCATCTCACCGAGCACCGTCATGGCGATGAGGACCGTCGCGATCGGCACGCATGGCATGAACAACGATGCCGTCTGCGACCCCAACTGTCGGACGACATAGGTATAGAGGAACATGGCTGCCGCACCTGCCAAAAACCCTTGAATGACGATCTGGCTGGCGATCTCGGCCACTGATGCGGCGCGCAGGCCGCTTGGGGCAAAGAAACAGAGCAGCGGCAGCGGCACGCATGACAGGAGCACGACCGTTGCGGTCGCCGTAACCGGATCGACGCGCCAGCGCCGCACGAGAACGGCATAGGTGGCAAACATTGCGCCCGATGCGATGAACAGGAGATCGCCGAAGAGGACGTCCTTCATGCCGCCATCGGTGCGCACCGGCGCAATGAACAGGATCAGCCCGGCAATGATGGCAGCGACGCCAATGGTTCGCTGGCCCGAGGCCTTGTCCGTCGTGGCGATGTGCGACAGCACGAACGAGAAGAACACGATCGAAGCTGGGCAAAGTGCCGCCCCATGCGCGGCGGGTGCGTAAGTGAGCCCCCAATTGATAATGATCGGGTAGGGCAGTCCGGCCAATACCGCGAGTGTCAAGGCACGCCTCCAGCCCAATGCCTTGCCTGTCGCCAGGCCGCTGCGCCAGACGACTGGCAGCATGACCATGCCGGCCCCGACAAAGCGCAAGGTCGCGAGATCGGTCGCGGTCAGATGCTCCCGCAGGCTGAAGCGGGCGGCGACAAACTGGACGGCGTAGATGGCGATCATGGCCGGGCCCGCAAGGATTGCTGGCTTCGTGTTTAGGCCCTCTGCCAGGCGCATTTTTTATCCCGCTCTATCCTGCCAGCGGAGGCTTCTACCTCCGGCGGCTTTCGTTGGAAGCGCAGCCTATTGTTGAAAATGGTGCGACGAAATATGCTCTTTTCACAATACGGAAGTGAAATTCACACAATATGGGCGCTGCAGACGTGAATCATGAATCGGACCAGCTGGACGCCATCGACCGCAGCTTGCTGCGGCTGCTGCAGGAGGATGGGCGTCGCACCACCCTCGATCTCGCTGCCCGTGTCGGCCTGTCGCCGACCGGCACCAGCCAGCGCGTGAAGCGCCTGTTTCGTGACGGGTTCATCACCGCGGTCCGGGCCGTGCTCAATCCGCAGAAGATCGGCCGTGGCACGCTCGTCTTCATCGAGGTCAGGCTCGACCAGGCGGCGCCGCATGTGTTCGACCGTTTCGCCGAAGCGGTGGCCAAGGCCCCCGAAGTGCTGGAATGCCATATGGTCGTCGGCGGCTTCGACTATCTGGTCAAGGCCCGCATTTCGGAAATGGCCGCCTACCAGGATTTCCTCAAGCGCGTGATCCTGCCGCTGCCGGGTGTCAGGGAAACGCACACCTATGCGTCGATATCGGACGTGAAGCCGGACGCGCTGCTGCCGGTGTGAGACGACACTTCGCAGCTCTCAGCCCCGCAGGAACGCCGCGATGTCGCGGAACACATTGACGAACATCGCTTCCGTCAGGACACCGGTGTTGGTGTTGTAGCGCGAGCAGTGATAGCTTGAAAACAGCGTGATGGCACCAGCTGGCAATTGCCCGCCATGCTTGAACGGATAGGCGGCGACGCGCCCACCCAGCGCCCTGACCGTCGACTGATGCGCGATCGAACCCAGCGCCAGCACGGCGCGCAGCCTGGGAAAGCGTGCGATCGTCGGCACCAAAAAACTGCGGCAGGTAGTGATCTCGGCACCGACCGGCTTGTTCTCCGGTGGCACGCAGCGCACCGCATTGGTGATCGCGGTGCCGACAAGCTGCAGCCCGTCATCGGGCCGCGCCTTGAACTCGCCGCGGGCAAAGCCGTGCGCAATCAGCGTGGAGTAGAGCAGGTCGCCGGCATAGTCGCCGGTGAACGGTCGCCCGGTGCGGTTGGCGCCGCGCAGGCCGGGCGCCAGCCCGACGATCAGAAGCTCGACGGCGCCGTCGCCCTCCGGCGGCAGGAAGGTCGGCACCGGCGCATTGAACCAGGATGGCTCTCGGCTCCGCCAGTCTGCGATGAAATCATGCAGGCGCGGACAGAGCGGACAGTCGCGGTCGGGTTCTGAAGCGGCGTTCAAGGCGGCCGCTTCTCAATAGTCGTCCTCTTCGACTTCCGCCGGCTCAGGCCGGCGCACCGGACGCTCGGAAGGATCGCGGCCGACCTCGTTCTTCAGCGAGGTCAGGTCGATGAAATGGTCGGCCTGGCGGCGCAGATCATCCGAGATCATCGGCGGCTGCGAGGCCATGGTGGAGACGATCGAAACCTTGCGCCCGCGCCGCTGCAGCGCTTCGACCAGCGTGCGGAAATCGCCGTCGCCGGAGAAGATGACATAATGGTCGACGACATCGGCAAGTTCTAGCGCATCGACGGTCAGCTCGATGTCCATGTTGCCCTTGATCTTGCGGCGGCCGGTCGAGTCGGTGAATTCCTTGGCCGGCTTGGTCACCACCTTGAAGCCATTATAGTCGAGCCAGTCGATCAAGGGACGTATTGAGGAGTATTCCTGATCCTCAACCAATGCGGTGTAGTAGTAAGCGCGCAGCAGATAGCCGCGCTTCTGGAAGCTCGACAGCAGTTTGCGGTAGTCTATGTCGAAGCCAAGTGCGCGCGAGGTGGCGTAAAGATTGGCGCCGTCGATGAAAAGAGCGATTTTTTCACGGGGGTCGAACATGGCAATATTCCTTTTTCGAAATAGGTGGCGGACTAATCGAAATGGGTCTGATATATCGGTCGGCTCGTAAATAAACCGGCTGACCTTTCGTCAACCGAGATAGCGCCAGTTTTACGGCAATCCAAGGGTGCTAGGGCTGACTGCAAGCAATTGTGATCGGGGCCGTATCGCCACTGGCGGGCGGGCTTTGCCGGCAAGGCATTCGTCGGCACCCGAAACCAGCATCGGCCCGGCCCGGAGGCCCTGGCGCCATAATGCTTGTATTTTGGCGGCGTTCGGGTTATGGACCGCGCCTGTTTTCCATCAAATCCAGGCATGAAAGGGGCAATCAATGGCCCGCGTAACCGTTGAAGACTGCATCGACAAGGTCGACAACCGCTTCGAGCTCGTGCTGCTCGCCGGCCACCGCGCCCGCCAGATCAGCCAGGGCGCGCCGATCACCGTGCCGCGCGACAACGACAAGAACCCGGTCGTGGCGCTGCGCGAGATCGCCGATGAGACGCTGTCGCCCGACGACCTCAAGGAAGATCTGATCCACTCGCTGCAAAAGCATGTCGAGGTTGATGAGCCGGAAGCCGACGGCGAGGCGATCGCCGACCAGACCGGCAATGCTGTCGCGGCAACCGATGCCGACGACGCCGAGGACAACGTCACCTTCGATCGCATGACCGAGGAAGACCTGCTGGCCGGCATCGAAGGCCTGGTACCCCCGGAAAAGAGCGACGACTACTAAGCAGGCGCTATGGACCTGCCGGGAATATGGTTCCGGCACTTCCGTCCCGTCAGTTTCGTGGCTATCTATGAGATGCGCCGTACGCTAGTGCGGCGCATCAATCATTTCAGCACCGAGAGATCTAGCCCATGATGCGTCAGTATGAGCTTGTCGAGCGCGTCGCGCGCTACAAGCCTGACGTCAACGAGGCGTTGCTCAACAAGGCCTATGTCTACGCCATGCAGAAGCATGGCCATCAGAAGCGCGCTTCCGGCGATCCCTATTTCTCGCATCCGCTCGAAGTCGCCGCCATCCTCACGGAAATGCACATGGACGAGGCGACGATCGCCGTCGCTCTGCTGCACGACACCATCGAGGACACCACCGCGACGCGGGCCGAGATCGACGATCTGTTCGGTCCCGAAATGGGCAAGCTGGTCGAAGGCCTGACCAAGCTGAAGAAGCTCGATCTCGTCTCCAAGAAGGCCGAGCAGGCGGAGAACCTGCGCAAGCTCTTGCTGGCCATCTCGGAGGATGTCCGCGTCCTGCTGGTCAAGCTCGCCGACCGTTTGCACAATATGCGCACCCTCGACCACATGCCCGAGGCCAAGCGCCTGCGCATCGCCGAGGAGACGATGGATATCTACGCGCCGCTCGCGGGGCGCATGGGCATGCAAGGCATGCGCGAGGAGCTGGAAGAGATCGCCTTTCGCTTCATCAATCCGGAAGCGTATCGCGCCGTCACCGCAAGACTTGCTGAGATATTCGAGCGCAACAAGGGCGTGTTGACCGACATTGAGAAGGCGCTGTCGGCGCTGTTCGAAAAACACGCCATCAACGCCGGCGTGAAAAGCCGGCAGAAAAAGCCTTGGTCCGTGTTCCGCAAGATGGAGGCAAAGGCGCTGTCCTTCGAGCAGCTCTCCGACATCTTCGGCTTCCGCGTTGTCGTCGACAGCGTCGAGGATTGTTACCGCGCGCTCGGCGCCATCCACACGACATGGTCGATGGTGCCCGGCCGCTTCAAGGATTACATCTCGACGCCCAAGCAGAACGACTACCGCTCGATCCACACCACCATCGTCGGTCCGTCGCGCCAGCGTGTCGAATTGCAGATCCGCACCCGCGAGATGAACAAGATCGCCGAATATGGCGTCGCGGCCCATTCGATCTACAAGGACACCGGCGGCAAGACGAACGGTGCAGGCCACGCGATCTCGAAAGAAACCAATGCCTATGCATGGCTGCGGCGCACCATCGAGCAGCTGGCCGAAGGCGACAACCCGGAAGATTTCCTCGAGAACACCAAGCTGGAGCTGTTCCAGGATCAGGTTTTCTGCTTCACGCCGAAAGGCATGCTGATCGCGCTGCCGCGCGGCGCCACGCCCATCGACTTTGCCTATGCCGTGCACACCGATGTCGGCGACACCTGCGTCGGCGCCAAGGTCAATGGCCGCATCATGCCGCTGATGACGGAGCTCAAGAACGGCGACGAGGTCGAGATCATCCGCTCGAAGGCGCAGGTGCCGCCGGCGGCCTGGGAATCGGTCGTCGTCACCGGCAAGGCCCGTTCGGCCATCCGTCGGGCTACCAAGAACGCCATCCGCAAGCAATATTCCGGTCTCGGCGCCCGCATTCTGGAACGGGCTTTCGAACGTGCCGGCAAGACTTTCGCCAAGGAAAATCTGAAGCCGGTGCTGCACCGGCTGGCGCGCAAGGACATCGAGGATGTGCTGGCCTCGGTCGGACGCGGCGAACTCGCCTCGACCGACGTGATGAAGGCGGTCTTCCCCGACTACAAGGACGAGCGCGTCACCGTCAGCGCCCCCAAGCAGCGCGAGGAAGGCTGGTCGAAGATCCGCAACGCCGCCGGCATGCTGTTCCAGATGCCCGGCACGCGAGCCGCGCGCAAGGACAAGGACCAGCCGCGCGACGGCGCTGTGCCGATCCGCGGCGTGCGCGGCGACCTGCCGGTGCGCTTCGCGCCGGAAGGGGCCGTGCCCGGCGACCGCATCGTCGGCATCGTCCAGCCGGGCACCGGCATCACCATCTACCCCATCCAGTCGCCGGCGCTGCAGGCCTTCGACGACCAGCCGGAGCGCTGGATCGACGTGCGCTGGGACATTGACGAGCAGACCAAGGAACGGTTTCCGGCGCGTGTCTCGGTGACCGCCATCAATGCGCCGGGGTCGTTGGCCGACATCGCCCAGGTGGTTGCCTCGAACGACGCCAACATCCATACGCTGTCGATGGTGCGCACCGCGCCCGACTTCACCGAAATGCTGATCGATCTCGAAGTCTGGGATCTGAAGCACCTCAACCGGCTGCTGTCGCAGCTCAAGGACAATTCGAGCGTCAGCGATGCGCGGCGTGTGAATGGGTGAATGGAGCGAGCATGAACACCGACGAAGTGCTGGGCATTTTCCGCGAGGCGGGCGCTGTTCTGGAGGGCCACTTCATCCTGACGTCTGGCCTGCGCAGTCCGGTCTTCCTGCAGAAGGCGCGGGTGTTCATGCATGCCGACAAGACCGAGCGCCTGTGCAAGGCGCTGGCCGAGAAGATCCGCAAGGCGGTACCGGGCAAGATCGACTATGTCGTCGGGCCGGCGATCGGTGGCCTTATCCCGGCCTATGAAACCTCGCGCCATCTCGGCGTCCCGGCAATCTGGGTCGAGCGCGAAGGCGGCGAGTTCAGGCTGCGCCGCTTCGAGATCGCGCCGGGATCGCGCGTCGTCATCGTCGAGGATATCGTCACCACCGGTCTTTCGATCCGCGAGACCATCGACTGCCTGCGCGCGCTTGACGCCGAAGTGGTGGCCGCCGCCTGCATCATCGACCGCTCGGCCGGCAAGACCAATGTCGGCGTGCCGCTGATCGCGCTCGCCGAATATGAGGTGCCGGCCTATCCGGCCGACCGCCTGCCGCCCGAACTTGCCGCCATTCCGGCCATCAAGCCCGGCAGCCGCAACATCTAGGGCAATGCGCTACACGTTCGGCAACAAAAGTTAGGCAGCCTCTTGCTGCATTACCTTCTCTGCCGCCTTGGCGAGAAAACCAGATCGCGTATAGCCGTGAGCTTCCGCAAACGCGTCGATCCGCTGAAGAACATCAGCCGGCAGAGTGACGTTTACTCGTACCACTTTTTTTGTTTCGGTTTTCACCTCAACCAGAATGGCTACGCCATCGCGATTGATCGCCGACGCCATAATCTCAGCCAGAGATGAGGGCTCTGGGATAGCCTCGCCGTCCTCAACGAGCCCTTCGATATGGAAGGCGAGGGCTTCTTCGGCCATGCCTCGGGCATCGTCCAAATCCTGACCCGCCGTAACCAAACCGGGAAAATCAGGAAAAGAGACGCCAAAGTCGCTTTCTGCATCTTTATGGATAAGTCCGATGTAGTGCTGCATGGTTCTCACCTTAATTTCAGCCCGGATTGTTTCTCGATGCTGCGCAGGGTGCCGATGGGGATGTCTCGTTTAGGGTGTGGTACGGTGACCCGTCCCGGTTTGTCGCGGTGCTTGAATTGAGCATGACTGCCTTTTCGAGCGACTTCGAACCAACCATCAGCAACCAGGATTGCAATCACATGGATGCTCTTCATATGTGTATTAATACACACTTTTGTCGCGCGATGTCAACGGAAGGCCGCCTGATACAAGATTGCATGCCACACGAGAATGCATGGCGATTTTGGAGCAGCGATATGTGTGTGGAGAAAGCCGCATGATCGCCGGCATCGATCATTTCGTGCTGACGGTTCGCTCGGTGGAGGACAGCTGCGCCTTCTACCAGCGGGTGCTTGGCCTGAAGCGTCTCGACGAGCCCGAGCGGCCGACGGCGCTGCTGTTCGGATCGCAGAAGATCAACCTGCATGAAGTCGGCCGCACTTTTGAACCGAAAGCCAAGACGCCGACGCGCGGCTCCGGGGATTTCTGCCTGGTCGCCGCAAGGCCGCTCGCCGAGATCTGTGCCAGCCTGGAGGCCAATGGCGTGGCAATAGAAGTCGGCCCGGTCGAGCGCACCGGCGCTCGTGGCGCCATGATGTCGGTCTATTTCCGCGACCCGGATGGCAATCTGGTCGAAGTCAGCGAATATCGGGAATAGTGTATCCGCCTCGGCGTCGTCTTCGCGGGCGGCCTTATCGTCGCCGTGAAAACTCTCACCTGACGTTGTCCTCAGTTTCGCCCCAATAACGCTCTTGTTGCGGGCCTGCGGCAGACCATCGCGGCGCCGTTTCGTTGTTCCGCGGCAAGGCAGTCGCTATATCAAAGTCGTTGTTGCCTTTCTGCGCCCTCGAAGCGCAAGATAGACCTATCGCGTCCGGCCTGGGATGGTTGGGGCGTTGCTGAACGGGAACTGAAACAGAGTGCTTTTTCGACGCCGCAAGCCTGATGGCCTGTTGGAGCGGGTGCGTACCTATCTCTGGCCGCGCCGCTCGTTTTCTCGCTCGTTGCAATATTTCTCCAAGCGCATCCTCAGGCTGAAGGCCACCCCGCACGCAGTGGCGGCCGGCGTCGCGGCCGGCGTGTTCGCCTCCTTCTTCCCGCTCGGCTTCCATTTCGTCATTGCCGCCGTGCTCTGCTGGGTAATCGCCGGCAATCTGGTGGCGGCGGCACTGGGTGCGGTGTTCTTCGGCAATCCGCTGACGTTCCCGCTGCTCTGGGGCGCGTCCTGGGAGACAGGCAAGCTGATCCTGCATGAGCGCCTGCCCAAGAACGGCCCCCCCGCGCATCTCGGCGAAATGATGCATACCCTGTCGTTTGCCAAGCTGTGGCACCCGATTCTGGAGCCGATGCTGATCGGCGCGGTGCCGCTCGGGCTGGTCTTCGGCCTCATCTTCTACGGCATCACCCGCTGGGGCATGACCGCCTTTCGCGAGCAGCGCCGGAAGCGCATGGCCGAACGGGCACACAAATCCGGCCACCGCGGACGGGAAGTTCCGGCGGAATGATCATCGGCATCGGCAGCGACCTGATCGACATCAGACGCATCGAAAAGTCGCTGGAACGGCATGGCCAGCGCTTCATCCAGCGCATCTACACCGCGATCGAACAAGCCCGCTCGGAGGGCCGTGCCGGGCGTGTCGCGTCCTATGCCAAGCGCTTCGCCGCCAAGGAGGCCTGCGCCAAGGCGCTCGGCACCGGCCTGGCGCAAGGCGTGTTCTGGCGCGACATGGGCGTCGCCAACCTGCCCAGCGGCGCGCCGACCATGGCGCTGACCGGGGGAGCGGCGGCACGGCTGGCCAAAATCCTGCCGCAAGGGCACAAAGCGGCGATCCACCTCACAATCACCGATGATTTCCCGCTTGCTCAAGCCTTTGTGATCATCGAGGCGTTGCCCGCCGAACAAGCGCCACATTGATTGCATCTGAGGACCGGCATGACGTTGCCCAGCGCGCGCCGAGACTCTATACCATCCAACGCATAATCGAGGACGACATGAGCGTGGCTGAAAAATCCGAGAAGAAATCCGGCGGGCTTGGCGAAATCGTCAGCGTCATCATCCAGGCTTTGCTGCTGGCCATGGTCATCCGCACGCTGCTGTTCCAGCCCTTCTCGATCCCGTCGGGATCGATGCGGCCGACCTTGCTCGAAGGCGACTATCTCTTCGTCACCAAATGGTCCTATGGCTTCTCGCGCTATTCGTTGCCGTTCGGCCCCGACATCTTTTCCGGCCGCATCTGGGGTTCCGACCCGAAGCGCGGCGACGTGGTGGTGTTCAAGTTCCCGCCGGATCCGTCGCTTGACTACATCAAGCGCGTCGTCGGCCTGCCCGGCGACAAGATCCAGATGAAGAACGGCCAGCTGTTCATCAACGGCGAGGGTGTTCCGCGTGTGAAGACCGGCCAGATCCAAAATCCGGATATCACCGAAGTGCCTGAGCCGGTCGACGTCTATCGCGAGACGCTGCCCAACGGCGTCAGCTACGACACGCTCGACCTGACACCGAATTCGATCACCGACAACACCAAAGAGTTTGTCGTGCCCGCCGGCAACTATTTCATGATGGGCGACAACCGGGACAACTCTTCCGACAGCCGCCTCAGCGTCGGCTACGTGCCGGCCGAGAACCTGGTCGGCCGCGCCAACATCGTTTTCTTCTCGATCGCCGGCCAAGCGAGCCCGCTCGAGATCTGGAAATGGCCGTCGCTGGTGCGCCTGTCGCGCATGTTCCATTTCGTAAATTGATGGCCTTGAAGCGCCCGACTGGTGAAACTCTGGCCGATTTGGTGAAAGCCAGAACCGGCCATTCCTTCCGGGATGTCCGTTTGCTCGAGACCGCGCTGACCCATTCCAGTGCGGTCAGGGCCAACAGCAACAATCAGCGCCTCGAATTCCTCGGCGACCGCGTGCTCGGCCTGATCGTTGCCGACATGCTTTTCGAAAAATTTCCCGAAGCGCCGGAAGGTGAAATCGCGCCGCGCTTCAATGCCCTGGTCGATGCGCGGACATGTTCCGAGATCGGCATTGAAATGCAGCTGGAAGATCTGGTCCGGGCGGACGCAGCCTTGAAGGCGCGCTCGCGCGGCTCGGGCGGAAACTATCTGGCCGACGCGGTCGAAGCGCTGATCGCGGCGGTCTATATCGATGGCGGCCTCGATGCCGCCAGGCAATTCGTCCTGCGGTACTGGGTGCCGCGCTCGCTAAAGGTGGTGGCAAAGCCGCCCAATCCGAAATCCGACCTGCAGGAATGGATTGCCAAGACGAGCGATGTCCGGCCCGAATACGCGATCGAAAAACGTGAAGGGCCCGAGCATCAACCGGTTTTCACGGTTTCCGTGAGGATCAGTGGCTTTGCCCCGGCAAGCGGCATGGGCGGCTCTCGCCGCGCAGCCGAGGAAGCGGCGGCATCGGCATTTCTTGTGCGTGAAGGCATCTGGGCCAATCAAGGGAGTGCGGCATGACCGCCAGTGAAGACTTGCCCTCGGCAGCGGAGGCTCCCGTCACCCATTCCGGCTTCGTCGCCCTGATCGGCGCGCCCAATGCCGGCAAGTCGACTTTGGTCAACCAGCTGGTCGGCGCCAAAGTGTCGATCGTCACCCACAAGGTGCAGACCACCCGCGCCATCGTGCGCGGCATCGCCACGCACGACAATGCCCAGATCGTCTTCGTCGACACGCCGGGCATCTTCAAGCCGAAGCGCCGGCTCGACACCGCGATGGTAACCACGGCCTGGGGCGGCGCCAAGGACGCCGATATCGTGCTGCTGTTGATCGATGCGGAGCGCGGCATCAGGGGCGACGCCGACGCCATCCTCGAGCGGCTGAAGGATGTCCGCCAGCCGATGGTGCTGATCCTCAACAAGGTCGACCGGGTCAAGCACGAAGCGCTGTTGGCCTTGTCCGCGGCAGCGAATGAAAAAGTGCCGTTCAAGCGCACCTTCATGGTCTCGGCGCTTACCGGCTCGGGCTGCAAGGACCTGCTCGACTACCTCGCGCAAGCGCTGCCGGCTGGCCCCTGGTACTATCCGGAAGACCAGATTTCCGACCTGCCGATGCGCCAGCTGGCGGCCGAGATTACGCGCGAAAAACTGTATCTCAGGCTGCATCAGGAACTGCCTTACTCCTCCCATATCGAGACCGAGAAATGGGAAGAGAAGCCGGACGGCTCGGTGCGCATCGACCAGACCATTTATGTCGAGCGCGACAGCCAGAAGAAGATCGTGCTCGGTCACAAGGGCGAGACGATCCGCGCCATCGGCCAGTCCGCGCGCATGGAGATATCAGGCATTTTGGAGCAGAAGGTGCACCTGTTCCTGTTCGTCAAGGTTCGCGAGAACTGGGGCGATGACCCCGAACGCTACCGCGAGATGGGGCTGGAGTTTCCCCATTGAGATTCGTCATCTAGAACTGCCCGGCAGTTTGAGACGATGGACCCAAAACTGACGATCGATACCGATCTCGTGCGCCGATGGCCGGCGGACAAAGCTTTCCGAGCCATAGTAGGCAACGATTGCCCCCGCGATGATCGCCCAGATCGCGACACCGATCCACTGCTGCTGCACATAGTCGCCGTCGGTGAACACCTTGCCCAGGAAGCGCACGCTGTTCTGATGCGTGACGTGCATGATGAAGGCGAGCAGAACGCTGCCGGTGTTCTGGTAGAGCCAGGTGAACACCACGCCGGCCAGCACCACATTGATCGTTCCATAGACGCTGAGGTCGCCTACCAGGCCGAGCGGGAAATGCCAGATCGCCCAGATCACGCCGAGAATAAGGCTGCTGGTGAGCGCCGAATGGCTGGCAAGCAGCCGCGGCGTGGCGAAGCCGCGCCAACCTGGCTCTTCACCGAGCGGGCCGCTGAAGACGGCGTAAAGCGCGACAATCGGCAGGATTTCGCTCATCGCCGGAATGTTGCCCCAGGCAGGCGCCGGAGAACCAAGCAGCGGATTGATCAGGATCGAGGCCAGCTGTGCCGCGAACGGCAGGCCGAACGCCACGAGATACCACAGTGGATGCACCCGCCACTTCACCATTGAGGCAAGGATGGCCTTGACCGAGGTCCAGCCCCCGGAAAGTGCTGCGACGGTGAAGGCGGCAACCACCGGCCCGAAGGTGAACCACGGAATGCTGTCGCCCTTCGACAGCCAGAACGGGATGAACAACAGCCAGGTCAGGCCGAGTGCCATTGAAAAGAAGGATATCAGCTGGTGCCTTCGCACCAGGCTCAGGAAGGAAATCATGTCGGGTCCTCTCGGCGGGCAGGGGGCATGAGAGGTCGCCGGGCTGCCCGATCGGTCGACATGCTGGACACGACCCATCCGAACCATTCCGGTAGGTTGTGAGTCGACCGCGCCGGCCAACCCGTTCTTATTGGGGGTTGCGTGGCGGAAAATCCCGACGGCTTTCCGATGGTTTTCCGATATTTCGACGCAAGCCAATGTCAGGAGCTCATGCAGGGTCCCCGGCACGATCCTTGATTTCGCCACGCAACCGGTGACAAGCTCCCGCCATGGAATGGCGCGACGAGGGAATCGTTCTCGGCACTCGCAAGCATGGCGAAACCAGCGCCATCCTCGAGGTGATGACGCGCGCGCATGGCCGCCATCTCGGCCTGGTGCGCGGCGGCCGCTCGCGCAAGCAGCAGCCGGTGCTTCAGCCGGGCAACCGCGTCGACCTGCTGTGGCGGGCCCGCCTCGACGAGCATCTCGGCACCTTCCAGGCGGAGGCGATCGAGATGAACGCCGCCCGGCTGATGGACAGCGCGGTAGCCGTCTACGGGCTGCAGACCATGGCCGCGCATCTGAGGCTCCTGCCGGAGCGCGACGCCCATGGCGGCCTCTACGAGACGCTGGCCGTGATGATCGCCCATCTCGACGATGCCGATGCCGCCGGCGAACTGGTGGCGCGCTTTGAACTGCTCATCCTAGATGAACTCGGCTTCGGGCTCGATCTCAGCCAGTGCGCGGCGACCGGCGCCCGGCAGGATCTGGCCTATGTCTCGCCGAAATCCGGCCGCGCGGTATCGCGCCAGGCCGGCGCGCCATGGCGCGACAAGATGCTGGCGCTGCCGGCCTTCCTGCAGCGCGGCTCCGGCCTGCGTGCCGACCAGGCGGCACTTGAGGATGCTTTCCGGCTGACCGGTTTCTTCTTTACCCGCCATGTCTACGAGCCGCGCGGCATCGAACAGCCAGACGCGCGTACCGGCTTCCTCGCCGCATTGCGCAAGCATCATTCGGGCGGCAAAGCCGCCGCAAGAGCAGGCGCCCTCCCAGAAATCACGCCGTGAGAATCCCATGAGCGAAGTCGAACTTTATCCAGGCCGGGTCTCGCCGCTTGGCCTTGGCACCATTCCACTTGCCGACCTCCTCGAATACAGCGGCCTCGACTTGCTGCAGCGGATCATCGACGGCAAATATCCGGCGCCGCCGATCTCCTTCCGGCTGAATTTTACGCTGACCGAGGTGTCTGAGGGCCGGGCGGTGTTTCGCGGCATGCCGAGCGAGCGCCACCTCAACCCGTTGGGCGGCGTGCATGGCGGCTGGGCGGCAACGTTGCTGGACTCCGCACTGGCCTGCGCGGTTCAGACGCTGCTCGACAAGGGCGAGGCCTATACGACGGCCGAGTTCAAAGTGAATTTTACGCGGCCGATCACGCCAAGGACCGGCGAGGTGGTCTGCGAGGGCAAGATCGTCCACAAGGGCCGCACGCTGGCGGTATCGGAAGCGACGCTGAAGGACGCGCAGGGCAAATTGCTCGCCTTCGGCACCGAGACATGCTCGATCTTTCCAGCCGCCAATCTCGCGGCGCGCTGAGGCTCGCCATCCGACAGGAGGGCAACGTAGCGCTCAGCCCGTTTTGCGACGCTCCATGAAATCATCGAGGATGGCGCGCTGACCGCTGAGAATCTTGAGGCTGGCTTCAGCCAATGAAAACCAGCCGGCCCTGTCGACTTCCGGAAATTCCTTCATCGCGCCCGACCTTGGTGGCCACTCCATGGTGAACATGCTGCTTTTGACGGCATCGGCGTCGAGGTCGGCTTCGACACTCCAGGCGATGACGATCTTGCCGCCGGCTTGCCGGAAGCTGCCGACAGGCTCGAAATCGCCTTCGATGGCGACACCGAGTTCCTCCTCGGCCTCGCGCCGGGCGGCCGCCAGCTCATCCTCGTTCTCTTCGACAAGACCCTTGGGGATCGACCACGCGCCTTCATCCTTCCTTGCCCAGAACGGGCCGCCGGGATGGACCAGCAGAAATTCGAGAATGCCGGCCTTTGTCCGGTGGATCAGCAATCCCGCGCTTCTTTTCGGCATTGGATTTCCTCGCAGCTCATCTGAGGATAGCATGTCTCCCTGGCAAGTAGCGGTGGCGCCATTCCTGACCATCCGGGATGATGGGTGAGGATAACGACTGTAGACCGCTGGAATTTGCCGACGAAACATGCTCGATGATTTCTCTCCGGTCACCATTGCGGTGGCGTGACTTGAATAGCCGTCTGGGGTGGCCGTGTGGCCGCCGCAATTGTCAGTGAAAACTGGCCTGGTTTGGGGGAACCGCCATGTTTGAAAGCCTGATTGGCGCTGTCGTCGTTATCGTGCTTTTCGTCATCGTGCTGCGGCAGCAGGGCCGCATCGGCCTGATCGAGCGCGAACTCGGCGCGCTGCGCAGCCTGGTTCTGTCCGGCGTGAATGTTGCCGCGCCCGCTGCCAAGGCGGTTGAGGCGGTCGCAAGTGACAGCGTGCCCGCAGATGCCGCCCAGGCCACCGCAGCGATTGCCGACATAGCTTCGCCGACAGCAGCCGAAGCGGCGCAGGCACCGGCCGCGGAGGCCGTAGCGGTCACCAGCGAGGTCGCGTCAGAACTGTCAGCAGCGGCCAAGGCGGCGTTCACCGGATCCGCGACCACAGCGCCGGCCGCAGCAAAAGCCGCCCGCCAGTCCGAGGTCGAAACCGCGCTCGGCACACGCTGGGCGGTCTGGGTCGGCGGCATCGCGCTGGCCTTGGGCGGCCTGTTCCTCATCCGCTACACCATCGAGGCCGGCATTTTCGGTCCGGAAGTGCGGCTGGCCCTGGCAGCCTTGCTCGGGCTGGTGCTGATCGGCGGCGGCGAGTTCATCCGCCGCACGGGCTTCAAGGTTCCGGTGGAAGGAGTGGCTGGCGCCTATATCCCGGCGATCCTGACGGCCGCCGGCGCATTCATCCTGTTCGGCACGGTCTATGCCGCCCACGCCGTTTACGGTTTCGTCGGCCCAGCCTTCGCCTTCACCGTGCTCGGCGCCATCGGCGTGGCGACCATTGTCGCCGCTCTCATCCACGGCCAGGCGCTGGCCGGCATCGGCCTTGTCGGCTCCATGGCGACGCCGGCGCTTGTGTCCTCGCAGGCGCCAAATCCATGGGCGCTGTTCGTCTATCTCGCCATCGTGCTTGCCGCCACCGCGGTGATCGCCCGCATGCGCGACTGGACATTCCTGATCGCGGCGGCCTTCTTCGGCACCGGCGCCTGGACCATCGCCTATATGATGGCTGCACCCGGCACCGACCTTGCCGTCATCCTGTTCATCGACGCGGTGACGCTGGCGGTTCTTGCCTTTGTCTGGCTGGGTCGCCGCGGCGGCGAAGCGGAAACGGCAAAGAACGGCTTCGACTGGCCCTCGATCGTGCCAGGTGTCTTCGTTGCTTTTTCGGCCCTGGGCCTCTCCGTCGACATGACGCTGGTCGCCGCCGGCGGTGCCCTGCCTGGCGCGTTCGTCCTCGTCGCCCTTGTCGCCACCGCGCTCTACCGGCCGCGCGCGCTGCCGCTGCTGCACGCCGCCGGTGTGGTGAGCGTGATGATCTTTCTCGGCATCATTCCGCCCGCCACCATCGGCTCAGGCATATCCCAGGGAAACATAGGCTTTGACGGAATGCCGGTGGCGGCCGGAAACCCCTGGACGCTTAACATCGGCATCGGCCTTGGCCTGGTCTTCATCGGCGCCGGTTTCTGGGCCGCACGCCGCTTCGCCGCTACCGCGCAGGTTCGCGCGGCATGTTGGGCGGCATGGGGCGTCGCCGCGCCCTTGGTCGTCCTTTTGACGCTGTGGCTCGCCTACGGCAATCTCGACCGCGACCTGGCCTATGCCGCGGTCGCGACCCTTCTGGTCGTCGTCTTCGCCGCCGGCGGCGAGTGGATCGCGCGCGCCGAACAGCCGCCGCTCAAGGGCGACATCGCCGTCTCCTTCGCGCTCTGCGGTTCGGCCCTGGCCGGCCTCCTGATGCTGCATATGGCCTTCGGTTCCGGCTGGACGACCATTCTCGCCGGCGTTGCGGCAATCGTGCCGGCGCTGGCGACGCGCTGGCGCTCCTATCCGGTCCTCGGCTGGATTTCGGTCGGCGCGGTTGTCGCCGTGCTTGGCCGCGTTGCCTTCGATCCGACCATCGTCGGCGCCGAATTGCTGACGACGACGCCGGTGTTCAACTGGCTGCTGCCCGGTTACGGTGTGCCGGCGCTCGCCTTCGGCTTCGCCGCCTGGCAACTCGCCCGCACCACCAATGGCCGGCCGCGCCTTGCCATGGAGGCGGGTGCAGCCCTTTTCGCGCTCCTCACCATCGCCATGCTGGTGCGCCACGCCATGCATGGCGGCGTCATCGACACCGGCACCGTCACGCTCGCCGAACAGGCGATCTACACCCTGATCGCCCTCGGCGCCGGCGCCATATTGGTCGCCACCGACATGCGCTCGCCAAGCTCGGTGCTGCGCTACGGCTCGATGGCCGCCGGCGTGGTCTCGGTCGCCTTCATCGTCTTCCAGCATTTCCTGGTGCTGAACCCGTTGTTCACCGACGAGTCGACCGGCCAGATTCCGGTGTTCAACCTCTTGTTCCTGGCCTACCTCCTGCCGGCCATCGCCGCCGGCGGGCTGGCACTCTATGCCAGGGACAAGCGGCCGCCATGGTATGCGCAGATGCTGGCCGTTGTGGCGGCATTGCTTGTCTTCGCCTATGCCACACTGTCGGTCAGGCGAGCGTTCAAGGGCGAGTTCATCGGCCTATGGAGCGGTCTCGGCCAGCTCGAGACCTACACCTATTCGGCGCTCTGGCTGGTCATCGGTGTCGTTCTGCTCACCGCCGGCGTCTGGCTGAAATCGCAGGTGCTGCGCATTGCCTCGGCGGCGCTGATCGCGATTGCCGTGGTGAAAGTCTTCCTGTTCGACATGTCGGAGCTGGAAGGCGTGCTCAGGGCACTGTCCTTCATCGGCCTCGGCGCCGTGCTGATCGGCATCGGCCTGTTCTATCAACGGCTGCTGACAAGGGCGGCGAGGGAGAACAGCGCTGCTTCTTGAAGGAATATGCAGGATGGAATATATGAATATCCAATAAAGGATATTCATATGCCGCTCTATATACGTGACGACGAAGTGGATGCGCTGGCCACCCGATTGCAGCGCGAGACGAACGCACCGAGCAAAACCGAGGCGGTGCGGATCGCGCTCGTGCACGAACTCGAACGCAATCGCACCAAGGTGCCGCTGCGCGACCGGATTGCCAGGCTACAGGTCGAGGCCAGGAAGATTGGTCTGCCCAATCCCGATTTCGATATGAAGAAGTTCACCGACGAGATGTGGGAAGACTGATGTTTGTCGACGCGTCGGTGGTGGTCGCCATTCTCAACCAGGAGCCGGGTTGGGAGGAATTGATCAAGCGGGTTTCCGGGTTTTCCGGCTTGCTCTGCGTTTCTCCCTTGGTGCGCTTCGAAGCGACACAAGCACTGGCGCGTGCTGGTGCGGGGTCGCGCAAACCCACCGCCGAGGCACTTCTCCATGCTCGCGATCTGGTTGATCGGTTCATTCTGGAGATTGACGGAGACAATGTGACGATCGACGACGACATCGGCTCTCGGGCCATCGACGCCAGCGCCCGTTACGGCAAAGCCGTCGGGCACCAGGCGGATCTGAACCTTGGCGACTGTTTCGCCTACGCCTGCGCGAAAAGTCGCGATCTTCCGCTCCTCTACAAGGGCAATGATTTCGCACTGACCGATTTGGGATAATTCGGCTTTCTTGTTGATTGCCGGGAATAATTCGGCTCACCCTCTCGTTATCTCAGTGCTTGGGTGACCGGGGCGGCAGACCGCTTCGCGCTGGCCGCTTGCGCCACGCCGGGAAGGCGCGTTCAATCGGGTTAAACAAGGGCGACCTCAGAACCAGCGGTCATGGACGAAAAGAAGGCAGCAATCCTTGGTGAAATACCGCGCCTGCGCCGCTACGCACGCTCGCTTCTGCGCGACCGCGATTCCGCCGACGATCTCGTCCAGGATTGCCTCGAACGGGCGCTGTTGCGGCTCGAGAGCTGGCAGACGGGAGAAAGCCCCCGGAGGTGGCTGTTTACGATCATGCACCATTTGTTCATCGATCAGATGCGCAAGGTGAACCGGCGCGGTGAGGCGGCGATCCTGCCGCTCGACGCAAACGAGGCGCAGGCAGTCCCCGCCGAGCAGGCGGAGAATGCTGCATCGCGCGAGATCATCGAGGCTATGCAGGCGATCAGCCCGGACCGCCGCGCCGCCCTTGTCATGGTCGCCATCGAAGGATTTTCCTATGCCGAGGCCGCCAACATTCTCGGCGTGCCCGCCGGCACGCTGATGTCGCGCATAGCGCGCGGGCGCGAGGAACTGCGCAGTCTGCTCGACGACACCGCACGCCGCCGCTCGATAAGGATCGTCGAGAAATGACCCGCCGCGATTTTACCGAACGCGACATCCACATGGCCCTCGACGGCGAGCTGCCGGGCGACGAGCGCGCCGCCTATGACGCGTGGATCGACGCCAATCCCGAAATGAAGGCGAAAAGCGCCCGCTACACCGCCGACCGCGCCGCGCTGCGCGCCGCATTTGCCGGCGTGCTCGACGAGCCGGTGCCGGTGCTGTTCAAGCAGATCGTGCGCGGCGAAGGCCCGGCCAGGGTAGCGGCGCGGCACTCGCGCTGGTGGCTTGCGGCCGCGGCGGCCGCGGTGCTCGTCGTCGGCGGTCTTGGCGGCTATTTTGCCGGCATCGACGGCATTGGGAGGGATGACGGGGCAGACGACCAATTGGCCGAGGAGGCCATCGCCGCCCATGTCATCTATGCCGCCGAACAGCGCCATGCGGTCGAAGTGCCCGCCAGCGACAAGGATCATCTGCAGACCTGGCTGTCCAACCGCGTCGGCCTGAAGCTGGTGGCGCCCGATCTGGTGGCGGAAGGCTTCCAGCTGGTTGGCGGCCGGCTGCTGCCCGCCGGCCAGGGCAAGGCGGCCATGCTGCTCTACGAGGACGCCAAGGGCCAGCGCATCTCCCTGTTCGTTACCGCCGACTCGGCTGCCAAGTCCAAGGGCACCTACATGGCGGACGCCGACGGTCCCGAGGCGGTCTACTGGCTCGACAAGGGCTATGCCTGCGCCGTCGTCGGCTCGCTGCCGCGTGAGCAACTGGCTGCGGTCGCCAAGCGCGCCTACGGTCAGCTTCTGGCGGGTCTCGCCAGTTGAGCGCATTCCGTTTTCGGATCATTCAGCAGGGCGCCGCCGCACTTCGCGGTGCCGCCCCCACCGCCCGCCACTCGCGGCGGAACCTGTCACAATTCGGCCCTATTCAAGGTGCGATAGCGCTTGGCTGATATCGGCGTTTCGGCTGATGTTTGCGACGTTTTTGTCCGGGGCTTTCCATCCACTCAATCGAGGTTTTCTGAACCCGCATGCCTGCCGAGATTCGCAAGGCCCGCGCGTCCGACGTCGATGACCTCGCCGCCATCGAGAAGGCGGTTTTTTCCAGTGACCGCATTTCCCGGCGCTCCTTTCGGCTGTTGATCGAACGCGAGACCGCCGAGATGCTGGTCGCCGAGGACGATGGCCGCGTCGCCGGTTACGCCGTGGTGTTGTTTCGCAAGGGCAGCGGCGTGGCCCGGCTCTATTCGCTTGCCACCAGTCCGTTTTTCGGCGGCCGCGGCATTGGCCGCATGCTGCTTGCATCAGCCGAAGAGGCAGCCTTCGAGCACGACCGCATGATGCTGCGCCTCGAAGTGCGCGAGGACAATCTGCGCGCCATCCGCATCTATGAGCAGAGCGGCTACCGCAAGATCGGTCGCGAACCCCACTATTACGAGGATGGCGAGACGGCTCTGCGTTACGAAAAGACCTTGCGCGGCGACATTCCGGTCGCCACCGAAGTGCCGTTCTACCAGCAGACGTGCGAATTCACCTGCGGCCCATGCTGCCTGATGATGGCGATGGCCAATTTCGATCGCGACTATGTGCCCGACCCGGTCATGGAAATCCGCCTGTGGCGCGAGGCGACGACTGTTTTCATGATGTCCGGCCCGGGCGGTTGTGAGCCGTTCGGCCTTGCGGTGGCCGGCCACGAAAACGGGCTGGCGGCCGAAATCTTCGTGTCCTTCTACGGCGCGCTGTTTCTGCAATCGGTGCGCAGCGAGGACAAACGTCGGGTGATGGAGCTTGCCCAGGTCGACTTTCGCCGCCGCGCGGAACAATACGGCATCCCGGTGAATTACCGTCCATTCGCCATCGACGACATCCGTGGCGCTCTGGCCGAGGGAAAACTTGTGCTGGTGCTGATCAGCGGCTTCCTGATGTTCGGCAAGAAGGTGCCGCATTGGGTGTTGGCCATCGGCGACGACGGCGACCACATCCTGATCCACGATCCCTGGGTCGAGGACGAAAGACAGGAGACCATCCTCGATGCCGCCAACATTCCCGTGCCCCACGGCATCTTCATGAACATGGCGCAATTCGGCCGCGACGGACTGCGTGCTGCCATCACTCTTGGGAAACGCTGATAACAATGACCTGGGTCATCCTCACCGGCCGTCAGAACGATCTCGACCAGGCGGCGACGCCGCACAAGATCATCACCAACCGTGACTATCTTGCACATCCGGCGCTGTTTCGCGGCCAGCAGCCGAAGGTGATCAACTTGTCGAACAACTACGCCTACCAGAGCCGCGGCTACTATGCCTCTCTGCTCGCCGGTTCGCGCGGCCACAAGGTCATCCCGACGGTCGAGACGATGATCGACCTGTCGGAGCGCAAGCTCTACGAGCACGCGCTGCCGGAACTGGAACTGGCGCTCAACAAATGCCGCAAGGATCTCGGCGGCGTCTTTCCGCAAAAAGTCTGCATCTTCTTCGGCATCGGGCCGTCGAAGATCTGGGACCGTTTCGCCAAGCTATTGTTCGACTGGTTCCGCGCCCCCGCGCTTGAGGTGCACATCAAGGACAGCGCCGAATGGGCCTCGATCCGCAAGATCGGCTTCCTGCCGCTGGCCAGGATGACCGAGGAAGAAGAAGCCTTATTCGTGCAGGCGCTGGAGACCTACACCAACCGCGAGTGGCGTGACACCAAGGGCCGCACGCCGGCGCGCTACACCTTCGCCACGCTGGTCGATCCGCATGAGGAACTGCCGCCGTCGGAGATTTCCTCGCTGCGCTACTGGGCCAAGATCGCCGAAAAGATGGGCGTCGAAATCGAGCCGATCACCAGGAAGGACCTGGCCAAGCTCGCCAACTACGACGCGCTGTTCATCCGCGAGACCACCTCGATCTCCAACCACACCTACCGCTTTGCGCGCCGCGCCCAGCAGGAAGGCATGCCGGTGATCGACGATCCGCTGTCGATGATCCGCTGCACCAACAAGGTCTATCTCAACGAGCTGATGGCCTACAACAAGGTGCCGGTGCCGCCGACGGTGATGATTGCCGGCACCACCGACCTCGAACTGGCGGCGCAGACGCTGGGCTTTCCGCTGGTGCTGAAGATCCCGGATTCATCGTTCTCGCGCGGCGTCAAGAAATGCGGCAACTTCGAGGAACTGAAGACACTCGCCACGGAGTGGCTTGAGGATTCCGATCTTCTGATTGCGCAGAAATTCATTCCGACCGAATATGACTGGCGTGTCGGCGTGCTCGGCGGCCAGCCTCTGTTTGCCGTGCACTATCTGATGGCCAAAAAACATTGGCAGATCGTCAACCACAAGGCCAGCGGCAAGCCCGACCAGGGCGGCATCAAGACCTTTACGCTGAAAGAGACGCCGCCGCATGTCGTCGAGACCGCGGTGAAGGCGGCGCGCTGCATCGGTGACGGGCTTTACGGCGTCGACCTCAAGGAAACCAAGGACGGTGTCTTCGTCATCGAGGTCAACGACAATCCCAATCTCGACCATGGCTGGGAGGATTCCGGCGAAAAGGACGAGGTCTGGGTGCGGCTGACGCAATGGTTCCTGGAGCGGCTCGATCGTCCCGGGCGGTAATTCAAGGCGAGGGGGACGTATGCAGTTCATCGTCATCGAGGATTTTACCGGCTGCGATCGCAAGGAAATCTACCGCCGCTTCGGCGAGCGCGGCCGCCTGAAGCCGGACGAGCTTGTCGTCCACCACTCCTGGATCGCGGCGGATATGAGCCGCTGCTTCCTTCTGGTCGAGGCCGATGACGTCACGCTGCTGCAGCGCTGGGTCATCGAATGGTCTGACCTGGTGGAGTTCGAGATCATTCCCGTGGCGACGAACAAGGACATGGTAGCGGCATTGGCGGGCCATCTTTGAGTGGTGGCATTAGCCGCCCATCTCTGAGCCGCAAGCCATCATCGAAGCGCCGGCGAGCCCACCGACCGCCGGCATTCCTCGATCAGCCAGGAACGGAACGCCGCCACCGCGTCGCGCCTTGCGCTGCGCTCGGGGATTGTCAGGCAATAGGGCTGGCGCAGCGCGATCGACAGGGCGCTCGACCGGACCAGCCGGCCGTCTTCCAGCGCCTTGGCGCAATAGATGCCTTGCGCCAGCGCCACGCCCAGCCCCGAAATCGCAAGGTCGAGCGCTGCCCGCGACGAGTTCGCCGACAGGCCGCGCTGGACTGCCCTGCCGGGATCGATGCCGGCCGCCTCGAACCAGTTGCGCCATGACGGAAACGACGCTCCGGTCGGCCCCCAGTCGGTGTGGATCAGCGGGAAGCCGGCAAGGTTCTCTGGCCTGATCTTGGCGGCAAGCCCTGGCGCGCACACGGGATACACGGCGTCCCTGACGATGTCCTCGGTAGGATGTTCACGATAGTGCGGTCCGAAGGACAGTCTGAGGTCGACCAGTTCACGGTCGAACGGCACCGGGTCGTCATCGCCGCGCAGAGAGATGTCGACGGCGCCGTGGCTGGCGACAAAGCCGGCGAGACGCTCCGAGAGCCAGCCCATCGCCATTGACGGCGGCACCGATATGACAAGCCGCGGGCGGAAGGCATCGCCGCCGCGCGCGACGCTGCCGATCTCCTGGAAGGCCAGGGTCAGCCTCGGCAGCATCTCGACGCCGGCCTCGGTGAGCACGACGCGGCGGTTGACGCGGTGGAACAGCTTGCGGCCCATCTGCTCCTCGACGGTGCGGATGAGCTGACTGACGGCGGCTGCCGAGATCGACAGTTCTTCCGCCGCCGCGGCAAAGCTGCCCGAGCGCGCCGCCGCCTCGAAGGCTTGAAGTCCTCTCAGGGATGGAAGTGCGGCCATTGGCGATCAAAAAGATAAGTTGTGCTTATCTATTTTGCAGAAATCCTCGTTTTTAGAAAGGTTTCTCGTTGGGGTAGCGTGGCGCGCCATGACCGTATCAGTCCAGACCGACCCCAGAGACCATCGCGATGTCATCGCGTCGCTGACCAATGAGCAGCGTAGCCGCCTGACCGGCAAATCGGACGGGCCGGGCCTGATCCAGCTCGCATTTCATCTCGGTGGGGTCATCGTTATCGGCGCGCTGATCGCGGCCAAGTTGCCGTACTGGCCGCTGCTGATGCTGCCGCAAGGCATCCTCATCGTCTTCCTGTTCACGTTGCTGCATGAGACGGTGCACAGGACAGCTTTCGACACGCAGTGGCTCAATGATGCCGTGGCAAGGGTCTGCAGCCTGGCGATCGCGCTGCCGGCTGACTGGTTCCGCTATTTCCATTTCGCTCATCATCGCTTCACCCAGGATCCCGAGAACGATCCCGAGCTCGCCTTTCCGAAACCGGAGACGATGCGGCAATACATCGTCCACGTCTCGGGCCTCCCGGTGTGGTGGGCGCATTTGCAGACGCTCTACACCAATGCGACGGGCGGCTGCCGAGACAGCTACGTGCCGCCAAAGGGCCTGCCCAAGGTGAAGGCCGAGGCCCGTGCCATGATCGCCTTCTATGTCGTGGTCGCGGCGCTTGCCCTCTGGTTCAAGGCGACGGTGCTGCTCTATGTCTGGATCGTGCCGGCACTGCTCGGCCAGCCCTTCCTCAGGCTTTATCTGCTGGCCGAGCACGGTCGCTGCCCGCTCGTTGCCAACATGCTGGAAAATACTCGCACCACGCTGACCAACTGGCTGGTGCGCAAGGTTGCCTGGAACATGCCGTATCACGCCGAGCACCACGCCTATCCCGGCGTGCCGTTTCATCAGCTGCCGGCGTTTCACCAGCTGATCGAGCGCCATCTCAAAGTGGTCGAGCCCGGCTATCTCAGCTTCCACGAAAAATACATCGAGACGCTGCGCCGACAGTGATGCTCAATCCGCGGTCTTGATCGGCTTGGCCTCTAGCGGCTGTTCGACCAGCGTGACGAAATAGCGGAGCACGGTGGGAACGATAGCGTCGTTGAAGACGTAGCGATCGCCGTGCAACCCTTCGCCGGGTCCGACTGCCCCAGCGCCGATCCACGCATAGCAGCCGCCGGCTTCGCGAACCATATAGGCGAAATCCTCGCAGCCGAGGCTCGGGTTGAATGCGGTCTCGACTTGCTCGCGACCGACGACGACAGCCGCAGCTTGCACGGCCTGGTCCGTCGCGGCTGATGTGTTGACCAGCGGCGGATAGCCTTTCCGATAGGCGAGCTTGGTGGTCAGGCTGTGCGCCGAGGCGATACCATCCGCGATCTCTCCGATTAGCCTTTCACAATGGTCCGAAAGAGCAGGCTCGAAGAAGCGGCAGGTTCCTTGCAGCCAGACCGTGCCCGGCACGATGTTGCCGACATTGCCGCCATGAATCTGCGTGATCGAGACGACCAGCGCCGTCTGCGGGTCGACCGAGCGGCTGACGATGCGCTGCACGGCCTGGATGAAGGCGCTAGCTGCAAGCACCGGGTCGTCGCCTAGCTGTGGCATAGCGGCATGCGCGCCGGTCCCCTCGAAACTCAGCTCGAAATTGTCGACGGCCGCCATCATCGCGCCGGCGCGGGCAGCGATCGTGCCAAGCGGCAGCCCCGGCCAGTTGTGGACGGCGTAGACGGCCTCCACCGGGAAGCGCTCGAACAGCCCGTCCTCGATCATCCGCATGCTGCCGCCTTCATTTTCCTCCGCCGGCTGGAAGATGAAATAGACGGTTCCGTCGAAGGCTCTGCTATCGGCGAGCAGCTTGGCGGCGCCGAGCAGCATCGCGGTGTGGCCATCATGGCCGCAGGCATGCATCACGCCGTCCTTTTTCGACGCGTAGGACAATCCGGTCTTCTCCAGCACAGGCAAGGCGTCGAGCTCGGCCCGAAGCCCGACCGCGCGCTCCCCCGCCCGGCCTTTGAGAACGCCGACCACGCCGGTGCCACCTATCCCTTCATGGATTTCGTCCAGCCCGAAGGCGCGCAGCCTGTCGGCAACAAAGCGTAAGGTCTCATACTCGCTGAAACCCAGCTCGGGATTGGCGTGGATGTGATGCCGCCATTGCACCACCTGCGGGGTGAGGGCGGCGACGGGGTCGTTGTGCAGCATTGCGCTCTCCTTGCCGGCCGTCGTAAATTTCGGCCTTGTCGATGCCAGCACCTAATGGGTTGCGCCGGCAGCGTCTTGAACAGGATTGACCGTGTTGGGAATTCACGAGCCGCAGGAGACAACGCAGTTCTGGCGTCATCCGCGCTTTCGCGACCTTGGCATGCTCAAGGCGCGCTTCACCCGGCATCGCTACCAGCTGCACACGCACCCGACTTATGTCGTCGCCCTGATCACGCAAGGCTGCGAGCGTGTCCGCATCGGCAACGAGAGCGTCGTTGCGCCGTCGGGCACGGTCCTCCTCGTCAATCCGGAGGTGTGGCACGATGGTGAGGCTGGCGCCGAGAAGGGCTGGGCCTATCGTACCTTCTATCCCTCGACCTCACTTATGGGCGCGATCGCAGCAGAACTCGGGCAGGATCGTGCGCCACTGTTTTCGCAATCGATCGTCGATGATGCCGATCTCGTCCAGGCTGTAGCCGTAGCGCATCAGAGCTCGACATCAGGCGACGCGGCGGGTGCCGAAACATCCATGCTGATCGCCTTGCGCAAGCTCATCTTGCGTCATGGCGACTGGGGCGGCCGACGGCGCGAGGCGGTCGAGAGCTTCGGATCTAAAGGCAGGCTTCGGGTCTATGAACAGGTCATCGAAGACCATCTGAACTTGGACCTCGATTTGCAGCGGCTCGCCGAAGCTGCAGGCGTGACGCGCTTTCAGGTCATCCGGGATTTCAAGAAGGCGCTGGGTCTCACCCCGGCCGCCTTCATCCGCGACCGCAGGCTGCGTCGCGCTGATCTCCTTATCCGGCAAGGTTCAGATCTCGCCGATGCCGCCTTTGCGGCCGGCTTCTCCGACCAGAGCCATCTCTCGCGCACCTTCCGCGCGGCGCATGGAATGACACCGGGCATGTTCAGGCGGGCCGGCGTACCGCTCTCGTCTTCAGCAGGCGATTGATCTCGGTCGCCTTTGACGGCACGCCGATCAGAAAGCCCTGCGCCTCGACGCAGCCGGCCTTGCGCAATATGTCGAGCTGGGCTTCGGTCTCGACGCCTTCTGCGGTGACGGTGATGCCTAGCTCGGCGCCGAGCCCGATGATCGTGCGCACGATCGCCGCCGTGTCCCGGTTGTCGATATCATGGATGAAGGAGCGGTCGATCTTGATCTTGTCGACGGGAAAACGCCTGAGATAGCCAAGCGACGAATAGCCCGTGCCGAAATCGTCGAGCGCGATGCGCACGCCGAGTTCGCGCAACTGCCTCAGCGTCTTCAGCACCGTCTCGCTTTCATCCATCAGCACGGTTTCGGTGATCTCCAGCTCAAGCCGCCTGGCCGGCACGCCTGAAACGGCCAGCGCCGAAATCACGCTGCGGGCAAAGTCCGCGCTTCTGATCTGCACGGCCGAGACGTTGACGGCGATGCGCATTCCGGGCGGCCAGCCGGCGGCCACGCTGCAGGCCTGTTTCAGCGCCCATTCACCCAGCGGAACGATCAGTCCGCTGTCTTCGGCGGCCGCGATGAAATCGTCGGGCGCCACCAGGCCGCGCGTCGGCGAATTCCACCGCATCAAGGCCTCGGCGCCAACGATCTCGCCTGACGCGATGTTGGTGATCGGCTGGAAGTCCAGGACGAATTCCTGCCGCTTCAGTGCCGTCTCGAGATCGGTTTCGAGCGCCAGGCGCGCCCGCACCAGGGCATCCATGCCGGGCTCGAAAAAGCGGTAGACGTTGCGGCCTTCGCTCTTGCCCCTGTAAAGCGCCATGTCGGCGTTCTTCAAAAGCGTGTCGGCGTCTTTGCCGTCACCGGGATACAGCGCGATGCCAAGGCTGATGCCGACATGCATGTCGCGGCCCTTATTGCGAAACGGCTGGCTGATGACCGAGACGATGCGTTTTGCCAGGTTCTCCGCATCGGCGGTCCCTTTGGGATTGAACTGCAGGATGGCGAACTCGTCGCCGCCGAGGCGGGCGACCACATCCGTATCGCTGCGCAGGCTGTGCCGCAGCCGCTCGGCCACGCACTTCAGCAGCCAGTCGCCGGCCGGGTGCCCCCAGGTGTCGTTGACGGCCTTGAAGCGATCGAGGTCGAGCGAGAAGATCGCCAGCGGAGTAGCAGGGGTTTCGCCAAGCGCCTGGTCGAGCCGTTCGCGGAACATCGAGCGGTTGGGCAGGTCGGTCAGCGTGTCGTAATGGGCAAGATGGCTCATGCGCTCGTCGGCGCGCCGGCGCTCGGTGACGTCTTCGAAGGTTGCCACCCAGCCGCCGCCGGCAAGCGGCCGGCGCGAAACAAACAGCGTGCGGCCATCAACCAGTTCGCGATAGCTCGAACGGGTTTGGCCGGCCTCCAGGGTCGCCCTTGTCTTTGCCACCTCGACATCGACGTCGATGGACACAAAGATGCCGAGGCGAACGAGCTTTTCCAGCATCTGGCCGTGTGTCATGCCGAGCGCGAAATCAGTTGCTTTTGCCTTGCACAAATCCAGAAAGCGCTGGTTGCGCACGATCAGCGTGCCGTCCGCGCCATACATCAACAGGCCTTGCGACATGTTGGCGAGCGCCGCATCGAAGCGGCGGTGCTGCTCCTTCAAGTCCTGCTCGGCCCGCCTTTGCTCCGTAATGTCCTCATAGATCGACACCCAGCCGCCCGAGGCCAGCGGCCGGTGCGTGATGGAAACGATGCGGCCGTCCGACAGGATTTCCTCGTAGGTCGAGGCTTGCGCGCGCTCGATATAGGGCTTGCGGATGGCATAAAGGTCTTGGGCACTCTGCGAGGCGACGCCGATGTCGACGCTGTGTTGGAGAATGTCCAGGAACGCGATGCCGGGCCGCACGATCTTCGCATCGAGGGAGAAGATGCTGAGATAGTTGCGGTTGCAGATGATCATCCGCTCGTCGGCATCGAACATGCACAGGCCATGCGACATGTTCTCGACGGCCGCCGAAAAGCGCTCATTCTGATTGCGTAATTCGTCTGCGATCTGCCGTGTCGCGGCGACGCCTCCGGCTCCCCGCCTGCGGACGGGCGAACCACCCTTGACGTGCCCAACGGACATGAGCCGTACCTGCTGACCGTGATCGAACCCGGTACTGTGGGTCCCGCTGGTTAATTTAGCGTATGTTCACTCGGCCGAACGCACCGCAACCGCTGCCTGGCGCTGCCTTTCGATCGTTGCATAGCGCTTGAGAAACGCTGCCTGCGCCGAGGTTACCGAGCGCGGGGTGAAATCGAAGCGATCGGCATTAAAGCCGCGCGGCCGGCCGAAGAACTCGGTTGCTTCCGCGGTCGAAAAGCCGGCGAGCAGCGTCGCCTCATAGTAAGCAGCGATCTGGTCGGCGCGCTTGATTTCCTTGCGCAGGCCGACGCCGAGTTCGGCCGGCAGCGAAAAGCGCTGGTGGATGGCGCGCTGGAGACGCAGCTCGCAGTCCTTATAGGAGCCGCCCATCACCGATTTGAACGGCGAGATCATGTCGCCGATGACATATTCCGGTGCGTCGTGCAGCAGGGCTGCCAGCCGCGCATTGGCCGAGGCGTCCGGCTGTAATTCGTCAAACAGGGCCTCGACCAGTAGGGAATGCTGAGCGACCGAAAAGGCGTGATCGCCGCGCGTCTGGCCATTCCAGCGGGCGACGCGAGCAAGCCCATGAGCGATGTCGGAAATCTCGATATCGAGCGGCGAGGGGTCAAGCAGGTCGAGCCGCCGCCCCGACAGCATGCGCTGCCACGCGCGCGGCGGCGCACCGACGCGGTCGGCGGCCATCAGGTGTCCTCCACGCCGACGACTTCCCTGGGAAAGCTGAACTTTGCCCAGGCCGGGATGGCGAGCGAGACGGTAACATCACCGGCCAGGACCGGCTGGCCGGCGTCGATCGCCGCCTTGACCCGGTCGATGCGGGCTATGGCGAGGCCGGCCGTGCCCGCGGTCGAGCCGAGCATGCCGACCGGCCGCCCCGCAACCGTCAGTTCAGTGCCCTCCGCGGGCAAGGCATGGTCGGCCGAAACGATCAGCACGCGCCGTCTGGCGGTGCCGCGATGCTGCATGCGCGAGACCACTTCCTGGCCGACATAGCAGCCCTTCTTGAAGCCGACACCGCCGGCCTCGTCGAGCAGCACGTCGTGCGGGAAGGCGTCGCCGAGCTGGTAATCGGAACCGCTTTCGGCGATGCCGTTGGCGATGCGAAGCGCCTGCCACGCAGCGGGGTCGCCGCCCGCCGGCGTGCCGCCATAGCTGCGTCTGACGGACAGCTGGCTGAAGCGTGCATCAGAAACGTCAGTTGAATCAGTTTGTGAGGCCGTTGAATCGGGTCCCCATGCAACCGTCACAAGCGATTGATACTGCTTGCTAATCTCGACCTTGGCGCGCAACTTGTAAAGCGTGAGCCGGCGCAGGAAATCGTCGGATACATCGGCGCGGCATTCCAGCCGGAAGCCATTCTCGCCACTGCGCGAGACCAGGAAGTCGAACAGGATCTTGCCTTGCGGCGAAAGCAGTGCGCCGGGCTTTGCCTCTGCGGCGCCCAGCGTATCGAGGTCCGTGGTGAGGATGTTCTGCAAAAAATGCTCGGCATCCGGGCCTGACACGGAAATGACTGCGCGGTCTTTGAGCAGGGCAAAGGGCATGGGTTGAAATAAAGCCTGATCTTGCAAAAGGGTCGGCCTTTACGTAAGCCGACGACACTCCCCCCGCAAGAGACCGAACGCCAATGGCCACCACCTACGATCTCATCCTGACAGGCGGCACGGTGGTCAACCATGACGGCGAGGGCGCGCGCGACGTCGGCGTCAGGGATGGTCGCATCGCGGCCATCGGCGATCTTCGCCAAGCCTCGGCCGGCGAAACGATCGACTGCCGCGGCTTGCACATCCTGCCGGGCGTCGTCGACAGCCAGGTGCATTTCCGCGAACCGGGACTGGAACACAAGGAAGATCTGGAGACGGGTTCGCGCGCGGCTGTGCTGGGCGGCGTCACCGCCGTGTTCGAAATGCCCAACACCAACCCGCTGACCACCAGCGAAGCGGCGCTTGCCGACAAGGTGCGGCGCGGCACCGGCCGCATGCACTGCGACTTCGCCTTCTGGGTCGGTGGCACGCGCGAGAACGCCAATGATGTCGGCGAACTTGAGCGGCTCCCCGGTGCGGCCGGCATCAAGGTGTTCATGGGTTCCTCCACAGGCGACCTCCTGGTCGAGGACGACGAGGGTGTCGCTTCGATCCTCAGGAACACCCGACGCCGGGCCGCCTTCCATTCCGAGGACGAGTTCCGGCTGCGCGAGCGCCTTGGCCTGCGCGTCGACGGTGACCCGTCCTCGCACCCGGTGTGGCGCGACGAGATCGCCGCCTTGCGTTGCACCGAACGCCTGGTGCGCATCGCGCGAAACACCCGCGCCCGCATCCATGTCCTGCACATCTCCACCGCCGAAGAGATTGTGTTCCTCGAACAGCACAAGGACGTCGCCACCTGCGAGGCGACGCCGCATCATCTGACGCTCGCCGCCGACGACTATGCGCGGCTGGGCACGTTGATCCAGATGAACCCGCCGGTGCGAACGGCGCATCATCGCGACGGTGTCTGGCACGGCATTGCCCAAGGCATTGTCGATGTGCTGGGCTCCGACCACGCCCCGCACACGCTGGCCGAGAAGGCAAAGCCCTATCCGGCCACGCCGTCGGGGATGACCGGGGTGCAGACGCTGGTGCCGATCATGCTCGATCACGTCAATGCCGGTCGGCTGACCCTGCAGCGCTTCGTCGACCTGTCCAGCCACGGCCCGCAGCGCATCTTCGGCATGGCCCGGAAAGGCCGCATCGCCGCCGGTTACGACGCCGATTTCACCATCGTCGACCTGAAGCGCCGCGAGACCATCACCAACGCGCAGGCCGGCTCCAAGGCCGGCTGGACGCCCTATGACGGCAAAGAGGTTACCGGCTGGCCGGTCGGCACTGTCGTGCGCGGCCGCCGCATCATGTGGGAAGGCGAGATCGTCACGCCGGGACAGGGTAGGGCAGTGGAGTTCTCCGAAGCGCTCCCGCTTTAGGGGAAACGAACCGCAACCCATTTTCGCGCGCGCGATATCGATCGCCGCACGCCCGGTCCGCCTGACGAAGCGTTAGCCCAATACCGCAGCGTTATTCACGAATCGAATAGAGCGGTGCTTCGTTCTACGGAAACATGCGCCATCTCTTTGTTTGGACGCAATTCGGACGGAAAGCCGGTTCACACCTTCCTGGAATTACCCTGAAAAGAATCCGGTGAGACAGATTCTAATTGTCGTCTAGGGGGGGACTATGCTCAGATATATTTCCGCTATTTTGATTATTCTGGGCATGACTGAAGTTTCGGCGCGCGCCATAGATACCCTTAAACAAGGTGTATCTGAATTGAGTGAATCAGAATTCAGCTACTCTGTAATCGACTTAGGTTCGAACAATAGGCGCATAGAGGTTATTCATAACAGAGAAAAGTACGGTGGGCCGCTGGCGGAGATGTCATTTCGTGACCGCCATTTGCAAGTTTTTGGAATGGTAGCGAGATTGATCAAGGGTAGCTGCCAAAATGGCGTCAGCGCTCTGGGAGGTATAACAATAAGCAGAGACCCTGAACAAGATGAGGATCCGGACGCTGAGCATCCTCAATATTTCACTTGGGAATACACCTGTAAATAATACGAGCGTAGAGGCGCACACCCGTCGGCGCTCAAAGACAGCTATTCCAACAAGCCTGCGGACGTTGCGCCGCCGGCCGCTCAATCTCCGGCGACGAAGAACGTCCACTGTCCGGCCGGGGTGATGCCGACGCGGTAGAAGATGTAGGCGCCGAACTGCTTCATGTCGTCATAGTCGCCGGCGGTGACGATCTTGAACAGTTCGACCCGCTGCCTGGCGTCGAGCTTATCCAGCGGCAGGGCGAAGAAATACGGCCAGACATAGAGTTCCTGCGGCGTGCCGACGTCGACATGGACATAGCCGGCATTGAGCACCTCTTCCATGATGGCGAGGATTTCCTGGCCTTCCTTGTCGCCTGAAAGCCCCTTCAGGAAGGCGATCGGATCGCCCTCGATCTCGCCCAGCGACAATTGGGTCATGGTGTCGCCCTTGCCGATCAGTGGCCGCAGCTTCTCGATGTCGCCGCTGACGCAGGCTTCGACCATCAGGTCGTGCATGCGCCTGACCGGCTCCGGCAATTTGGAAAGGTCGTAGACGACTTCAGGCACCGGCGCATCGGGATCGACACGAGGGTTGGCCACGCCGCCATCGTCCGTCGGCCCTTCCGGTTCGCTTTGCTCGGGCTCTGCGGGCGATGTCGGCTGGCTGGCGGCCGGCGGCGTTGTGCCGGGCAGATCGGGCATCGGCACGGAGTTTTCGGATGGCGCCGTCTCACCATTGGCTGGCGGCGCCGCCGGCGCCGGAAGCTCCTCGCGCTTGATCTCGCTCAGCGCATAGACAGGGCTGCTTGTCAGGACAAGTGCCAGCGGAACCGCGGCGCAGGAAGCGGCAAGCCAGATGCTGAGGACCATGCCGTGAGGCCGGCCTGACATCAAAAAATTCACCGCTTGCCTCTCCTTGGGCCTAGGCTCTTAGGTGCCGGGCATGATGCCCAAACGGCGCGCCGTAGTCAAAGAACCGGTCGGGGTGCCAGAGCGCCATTTGGCGCCGGCGGGAACGCGTGGCGCTCTAGTGCCGCAGCCGCTCCGGCTCGAAGGCACCAGCGATCACCTTTTCACGCATGCGGTCGAGAAGGGCAAGGGCCGAGGTTTCGCCATTGGCGCGCAGCATCTCGCCGAACGCCGTTTCAAGTGCTGCCTCGGCGATGATTTCCGGCTCGATGCCGGCGGACAGACCTTCCGCCCAGGCCTCGCTATGGCTTTCCACCGCGGTCAGGCGCTTTTCTTCCCTGACCAGCGCGTCGATGTCGTTGACGCCATGTTCCATTGCGATGTCCACCCTTTTCAAGCGGCGATCCGGCGGGTCGGATCCGGCTTGGGCTGTCCCTATCTCCACACAGGCTAAGTAAGTATTTGTAAATACGACATTTTTTTGATCGTCTGTTACAAACTTCATCGCCTGCGTTCGGTCCGATTCAAAACTTAGCCGATTAGACCGGTGAGAGGGATGAAAACCTTCAGTTTGAGTTAATTCCACATCCGCGCGCTAACGTTTCGTTAATACTGTTGCCAAAGTGCAACACCAAGATTGCATCAAGGCGCCGCGGATACAAGGCTGGATGCACGAAAAGCTGTTGGCTATGACGCTGTCAGGCGCCCGTCAGTTGCCGTAACGCGAGGCGATGTCGCGTGACAGCGTCTCGCCTTCCTTCATGTAACGGCTGATCGCTTCGGTCGCCGATGCCGTGCATTGCGTATAGGTTCCGCCGAAGGAGCGGTAGCCGCGGTTGAAGCTGGCGATGAAGCGGGCGCGCCGCTCCGGATCGGGATTTTCCGAATCGATCAGCTTTTGCATTTCGGTGCGCCACTGGTCGCCCTTTTCGCCGCACAGATTGCGCAGGAAATGCAGCGACCCCAGCACCTCGGCCAACCGCATCAGCCCGGGCTCGAACGGCGACTCAGCGGCCAGCGCCGGCTGCACGGCGACAGCCGTGCTGGCGGCGAGGCATGCGGCGAGGAAGAGCGCGGCGCGGGTCATAAGTCTATCTGGCGAAACAATTTGTCGCCTGCAAGGCAGATTCTCTGCGTTCAGATACCGGAGCCGCTCGAGCCCAGAAGCTCCTCAGTGACCTCAAACACATCGCCCGCGAGCGGCATGTCGGTCATTTCGTTCAGCGTATAGAAGGCGGCGGTCTCGGCGTCGTCACTGGCTGTCGCTTGGCCGCCGGCATAGACAGCGCCGAAGACCGTCAAGAGATAGTCGACCGGGTGATTCTCGCTGCTGCCGTCGATGTGGATGTCGCGAAGCGGACGATAGTCTTTCGCCCGCAACCCGGTCTCCTCCAGCAATTCGCGCGCCGCCGCTTGCTCAAGAGTTTCGCCGGGCTCGACCTTGCCGCCGGGAAAGGCATAGGCCCCTTGCGACGGGGGTCGCGCCCGCTTGACGAGCAGCACCGTCTTGCCACGCACGACGGCGACGGAAACTGCGGGAAGTGTCTTGCGCTGCTCGTTCATCGATCTCGATTCGCCCTGCCCGAGGCTGGCCCGCTGTGGACCGGCCTGCGGCAGAGAGCTTTACCGGTTGCGCTACGCCGGTTCCATCGCCACTTTCGCGATCGGATCATTTCATCGAGCTTGTATTATGTGCGGACGCTTTGCCCTGACCGCCACGCCGGACGAGACCGCTGCCTTGCTCGGCCTGGCCGAACTGGAGGATTTTCCGGCCCGCTACAACATCGCGCCGACGCAGCCGGTGCTGATGGCGCTGTCCGGGCCGCCGCGCATGCCGGGCTCGAATTTTCCGGATCGCCAGGCGATGCTGGTGCGTTGGGGTCTGATCCCCACCTGGGTCAAGGACACAAGGGAATTTCCGCTGCTGTTCAATGCGCGCTCGGAAGGGGCGGCGGAGAAGGCCTCGTTCAAAGCCGCCATGCGCCATCGCCGCGCATTGGTCCCGGCCTCCGGCTTCTATGAGTGGCAGCAATCGGGCAACGGCAAGAAGGGCCAACCCTACTGGATAAGGCCGAGGCATGGCGGGCTCCTCGCCTTTGCCGGGCTGGTCGAAACCTATGCCGAGCCCGGCGGTTCGGAGATGGACACCGGCGCCATTCTCACCGTCAATGCCAATGCCGGCATCGCTCATATCCATGACCGCATGCCGGTGGTGATCGCGCCTGAGGATTTTGCCCGCTGGCTGGACTGCCGGGCGCTTGAACCGCGCGACGTGGCCGATCTGCTCAGACCCGCTCAGCCCGATTTCTTCGAGGCAGTTCCCGTCTCCGACCTCGTCAACAAGGTCGCCAACACCGGGCCTGAGATACAGGACAGGGGCATCGTCGGGCCGGAGCCCGAGAGGGTCAGGCGCCAGAAGCCCGGCGCGGACGACAGTCAAATGACGCTGTTTTAGAGCACGATCCCAAGGATCCAGTCTTCGGGAAGAACATGCTCAATGAGGAAGATCTGCTGTTTTCAGGCGCTCTCAAGCGCCTCAGCCTCCCCACATGCCGGCACGAGCCTTGTCGGTGGCCGGCGGCCTAAAGCAATTCCAGGAAAAGTGTGAGCGGTTTTCCGTCCGGAATTGCGTAAAAACGAAAGAGTTCAGGCAGCGCGGGGCGAGGTGATTTTCGGCGCCGGCTTCTTCTTCTTCGCTGTGTGCAGAAGGGCAGCGACGATCGCGGCCGGCCCGATTGCGCGGTAGTGGTTGGCAAGCGCCGGTTGCTTGGCGCGGCTCGATTCCTGTTTGGTTCGTGACATCAGTCTCTTCCCTGGTAACATTTCCGTGTCTGCGTTTGCCGGCCGAATCTGACCGAATCGTGACCTGTGGTGAACTAGCCGGCGAATGTTTCATGACTGTGCCGACATGTTTAATAAAATGTTTCACTGGCTCATGACCTGTGATCCAGCGACGCTTTTGCCGGAAGTTGCGACTTGACGGCAACACCGGCCAAGGCGATAAAGCCGCCCATGAAAACGTTTTTCGCCATTTGTGGCATTTGCATTATTGGCTAGCCTCGCGCTGGTCCGGACGTTTTCGCCTCATCTTTCCCCAGATTGGACAAACGCCCCGGCCAGCAGGCTGGAGCCCGATTTGCGCCTCGGCGCAAGCAAGGCTCCTACCAGAAACTTAACGGACCGGAAGGGCACGCATGTCCAACGCATCGAAGGGTCTCAGCCTCTACAACACGCTAACGCGGGAGAAGGACGTGTTCGTCCCGATCGATCCGCTGAACGTGCGCATGTATGTCTGCGGCCCGACGGTCTATGACTTTGCCCATATCGGCAATGCGCGGCCGGCGATCGTTTTCGACGTGCTGTTCCGTTTGCTGCGTCATGTCTATGGCCAGGCGCATGTCACGTATGTGCGCAACATCACAGATGTCGACGACAAGATTAACGCCCGCGCGCTGCGCGATTTCGGGGCGGAGATCGCGTCCGGAAAACTGTCGCTCAACGAGGCGATCCGGCGGGTGACCGAAAAGACAGCCGATCAGTATCACAAGGATGTCGCCGCCCTCGGCTGCCTCCAGCCGACGGTCGAGCCGCGCGCCACCGAGTTCGTGGCGCGGCGCGCCGACGGCAAGGCCGACATGATCACCCTCATCGAGCGGTTGATCGAACGCGGCCATGCCTATGTCGCGGCCGGCGAGGTGCTGTTCGACACCGCCTCGATGCCGGACTATGGCGAGTTGTCGAAGCGTAATCTCGACGAGCAGCAGGCCGGCGCCCGCGTCGCCGTCGATGCGCACAAGAAGAACCCCGGCGATTTCGTGCTGTGGAAATTGTCCTCGCCGGAGGAGCCCGGCTGGGACAGCCCATGGGGCAGGGGCCGTCCCGGCTGGCACATCGAATGCTCGGCCATGTCCGCCGCCTATCTCGGCGATGTCTTCGACATCCATGGCGGCGGCCTCGATTTGATCTTCCCGCACCATGAGAACGAGATCGCCCAGTCGCGCTGCGCTCACGGCACCGATGTCATGGCCAATGTTTGGATGCACAACGGCTTCCTGCAAGTCGAAGGCCAGAAGATGTCGAAGAGCCTCGGCAATTTCTACGCCATCGCCGAGCTCCTGGAGACCGACACCTTCGGCGGCCGTAAATGGCCGGGCGAAGTGCTGCGGCTGGCCATGCTGATGACGCATTACCGCGAGCCGATCGACTTTTCGGTGCGCAAGCTGGAAGAGGCTGAGAACACGCTGCGCAAATGGAAGCGCGTCGCCGATTTGGCGCCGGCCGCCGGGCAGGTGCCGGTGGAAATCGTGGCGGCATTGTCCGACGATCTCGCCACCTACGCCGCCTTCCAGCAGCTGACGCAGCTTGCTGGCGAGGTCGCGGATGGCAACGAAGCGGCCGCATCGCTAAAGGCCTCGCTGCTGTTCCTCGGCTTCGATGTGGCGTCGGCAAAGGTCGATGAGGACAACGTCGCCAAAGCCATCGCCAATCGCCTTGCTCTCATCGCCGCGAAAAACTGGCCCGAAGCCGACCGCATCCGCGACGAGCTTCTGGCGCAAGGCGTGCAGTTGAAGGACGGCAAGGACCCGGCGACCGGAGAGCGCGTGACGACGTGGGAGGTAAAGCGGTGAGGGTGGCAAACGCCGTTGCAAGCTTGGCGATGTCGATGGCGACGGCCGATCTCCCCCCTTGCGGGGGAGATGTCCGGCAGGACAGAGGGGGGTGTGAAGGAACGCCGACTTTTGAGTTCCGCTACGTGCACGCCAGCCATCTCCTGAGAAGGCAGCACTCCCCAGTTGCTATGCTTGCGGGACAGCACCCCCCTCTGTCCTGCCGGACATCTCTCCCGCAAGGGGGGAGATCAGCCTTCGCCTCGATTTTCGCTAATCGCCAGCGTGGAGTGGCCTGAACATGGGTCACGACGTCGTTCCCTCCCGCCAGCGCAAGAATGCCAAGTCCATGCGTCGGGTTATGACCGATGCCGAACTTAAACTCTGGAATGAATCGCGCGCTCATCGGCTGATGGGGATGAGCTTTCGCCGGCAGGTGCCAATCGGACCTTACATTGTCGATTTTGCCTGTTCAGCCCACCACCTGATCGTCGAGGTTGATGGCAGCCAGCATGCCGACACCGGGCACGCGGAACGCGACGAGACACGCAGCGCCTATTTGAGGGCCAGTCGCTGGACCGTCCTGCGCTTCTGGAATGACGACGTCATCCGCGATATCGACAATGTCTGCAAGCACATCGTGATCGAGGCTGGCCTGGCCGGCGCTGAAATGCCGGCACCAGCAAGGGAGGAGTTTGTTTTATGATCGACCATCTCGGCATCAACGTCGCCGATTTCGACGCTTCGAAGGCCTTTTACGACCAGGCGATGGCGCCGCTTGGCGCTTCGCTGATCTACATGGTGCCGCTGGAATATACCGGCGGCGCCAAGGTCGGCGGTTATGGCCGCGACCGGCCGGTGTTCTGGGTGCAGGCCAGCGACGACAAGCCCAGGACCCGTCAGCACGTCGCCTTCACCGCGCGCAGCCGGGCCGAGGTCGATGCCTTTCATGCCGCTGCGCTTGCCGCCGGCGGTAAGGACAATGGCGGCCCGGGGCTGCGGCCGCACTATCACCCTAACTACTACGGCGCCTTCGTCTTCGATCCCGACGGCAACAATGTCGAGGCCGTTTGCCATGCGCCGGAGTGACCATGAATCCCAGTGACCATGAATTGGAGTGAGACGCGATGAGCCTCGACAACCGGCCAGTCTATACCGGCGGCTGCCAGTGCGGCGCGGTGCGCTTCCGCGTCGAAGGTACATTGGGTGACGCCTCGATCTGCCATTGCCGCATGTGCCAGAAGGCGTTCGGGTCCTTCTACGCGCCGCTGGTTTCGGTGCGCGGCGCCAAACTCGACTGGACGCGCGGCGAACCAAAATATTTCGCCTCGTCCAGCCATGTCGATCGTGGGTTTTGCGCCAATTGCGGGACGCCGCTGACCTTCACCGCGCCCGACGGCGTGGGCCTCGCCATTGGGGCGTTCGACAATCCGGCTGACATCGTGCCGCTGATCCAGTGGGGCACGGAGGCAAAACTGCCTTATGTCGATACCATCCCGCAATTGCCCGGCGAGGACACGATGGCCGACATCTCGTCGGCACCATACCTGGCTGAACTCGTCTCCCACCAGCATCCCGACCACGATACCGAACAATGGCCGCCGGAGGAAAAATCATGACCGATGATATCAGAACCGGCGGCTGCCAGTGCGGCGCCGTGCGCTTTCGCATAAAGGGCAAGCTCGGCCGTCCCTCCATCTGCCATTGCCGCATGTGCCAGAAACAGTTCGGGTCGTTCTTCGGTGCGCTGGTCACCGTGCCCAAGGATGGAGTCGAATGGGTGCGCGAGGAACCGACCTATTTCCAGTCGTCGGTCAACATCGATCGCGGCTTCTGCGCCCGTTGCGGCACGCCGCTGACCTATCGTCAGCCCGGCGCGCTGGAGATCGCCATCGGCGCTTTCGACGACCGCTCCGATCTCGCGCCGCAGATCCAGGTCAACTACGCCGCCCGGCTGCCCTGGGTGGAGACGATCTTCGACCAGCCCGTGCATCAGGATCCGGATTTCTATACCCGCCAGGAGCAGATCATCTCCTTTCAGCATCCCGACCACGAAACCACGGACTGGCCGGCGCACGGCCTGCAGATATGAGCAATGAAATGAGCAGTGAATTTCGTACTCTTTATCCTGAGATCGAGGCTTTCGAGTCCGGCATGCTCGATGTCGGCGACGGCCACGAGATCTATTGGGAGCGTTCCGGCACCAAAGGCGCCAAGCCGGCGGTGTTCCTGCATGGCGGTCCCGGCGGCGGCATCTCGCCAAAACATCGGCAGTTGTTCGACCCGAAGCTTTATGATGTCATTCTGTTCGACCAGCGCGGTTGCGGGAAATCGACCCCCAACGCCTCGCTCGACGCCAACACCACCTGGCACCTCGTCGCCGACATTGAGCGCCTGCGCGAAATGTGCGGCTTCGACAAATGGCTGGTGTTCGGCGGCTCCTGGGGCTCGACGCTGGCGCTCGCCTATGCCGAGACGCATCCCGATCGCGTCTCGGAACTTGTCGTGCGCGGCATCTACACGCTGACCCGCGCCGAGCTTGAATGGTATTATCAGTTCGGCGTCTCCGAAATGTTCCCCGACAAATGGGAGCGCTTTCAGAAGCCGATCCCTGAAGCCGAGCGCGGCGACATGATGGCCGCCTACCGCAAGCGCCTGGTGGGGACCGACCGCAAGGCTCAGCTCGAAGCAGCTCTTGCCTGGAGCCTGTGGGAAGGCGAGACCATCACGCTGCTGCCGGAGCCCGAAACCAGCGGCAAGTTCGGCGAGGACGATTTCGCCATCGCCTTTGCCCGCATCGAGAACCATTATTTCGTCCATGCCGGCTGGCTGGAGGAGGGACAGCTGCTGCGCGATGCTTGGAAGCTGAAGGACATTCCCGGAACCATCGTCCACGGCCGCTATGACATGCCATGCCCGGCGCATTACGCCTGGGCGCTGCACAAGGCCTGGCCGAAGGCGGATTTTCACCTGATCGAAGGAGCAGGGCACGCTTATTCCGAGCCGGGAATATTGGACCAGCTGATCCGGGCGACGGATAGGTTTGCGGGGAAATGACGATGGCTCGCGAGCGCCTCTACCTCTTCGACACAACACTGCGCGACGGCCAGCAGACGCCGGGCATCGACTTTTCCGTCGAGGACAAGATCGCGATTGCAAAACTGCTCGACGCGTTCGGCCTCGACTATGTCGAGGGCGGCTATCCCGGCGCCAATCCGACCGACACCGCCTTCTTCCAGCAGAAGCGGACGGCGAAGGCAAAATTCGTCGCCTTCGGCATGACCAAGCGGGCAGGGGTGTCGGCGTCCAACGATCCGGGCCTTGCGGCGCTGGTGCAGTCGAAGTCAGACGCCATCTGCTTTGTCGCCAAGAGTTGGGACTATCATGTCCGCGTCGCACTCGGCTGCACCAATGAGGAGAATCTCGAGTCGATCAAAGCTTCCGTGGAAGCAGCGATCGCTGCCGGCAAGGAAGCGATGGTCGATTGCGAGCATTTCTTCGACGGCTTCAAGGCCAATCCGGATTATGCGCTGGCCTGCGCCAGGACCGCCTATGATGCCGGTGCGGGCTGGGTGGTGCTGTGCGACACCAATGGCGGCACACAGCCCTCGGAAGTGCGCGCCATTGTCGACAAGGTGATCGCCGCCGGCATTCCTGGCGATCATCTCGGCATCCACGCCCATGACGACACCGGCCAGGCGGTGGCGAATTCGCTGGCCGCCGTCGAGGCCGGCGCGCGCCAGATCCAGGGCACGCTGAACGGCATCGGCGAACGCTGCGGCAACGCCAATCTCGTCTCGATCGTGCCGACGCTGGCACTGAAGCCGGCATTCGCTGACCGCTTCGAGACGGGCATTTCGGCCGACGCGCTGACCGGCATTTCCCGGCTGTCTCGCGCCTTCGACGAATTGCTCAACCGCGCCCCGGAAGCGCAGGCGCCCTATGTCGGCGCCTCGGCCTTCGCCACCAAGGCCGGTATCCACGCCTCCGCGCTGGCCAAGGAGCCGGCAACCTATGAGCATGTCGAGCCGCAAGCCGTCGGCAACCGCCGCCGCGTCATGGTTTCGGACCAGGGCGGCAAGGCCAATTTCCTCGCCGAATTGAAGCGGCGCGGCATCGATGTGCCGAAGGACGATCATCGGCTCGATGCGCTGATCTCGGTGGTCAAGGAACGTGAGGCCGAGGGTTATGCCTATGAGGGTGCTGATGCCTCCTTCGAGCTCCTGGCGCGCAAGATGCTGCACGGCCTGCCGGAGTTCTTCAACGTCACCTCGTTCCGCTGCATGGTCGAGCGCCGCTTCGACGCCAACGGCCAGCTGAAGACAGTCTCCGAAGCGATCGTCAAGGTCGAGGTCGACGGCGAGGAGAAGATGTCGGTCGCCGAAGGCCATGGCCCGGTCAATGCGCTCGACATTGCGCTGCGCAAGGATCTCGGCAAGTTCCAGGGCGAGATCGCCGACATGGAGCTTGCCGACTTCAAGGTGCGTATCCTCAATGGCGGCACCGAAGCGATCACCAGGGTGCTGATCGAATCGCATGACGGCACCGGCGCCCGCTGGTGGACGGTCGGCGTGTCGGAAAACATCATCGACGCCTCCTTCCAGGCGCTGATGGATTCGATCGTCTACAAGCTGATGAAGAACCGCGAGATGGCGGGGCTGGTGGCTGCGGAGTAGGTTTGCAAATAGCCGCAGGCCGAGGGACAGCACCCCCCTCTGGCCTGCCGGCCATCTCCCCCGCAAGGAGGGAGATTGGCACCTTCGCTTTCATTGCGTCTTCTTCAACATTGAGGATTGGCGAAGGCCGAAAGGACATCTGATCTCCCCCCTTGCGGGGGAGATGTCCGGCAGGACAGAGGGGGGTGTGAAGGATCGCGACCACCGTGGCTGTCTGTCTTAACCCTTGAACCATCAGCAAAAGTCCATTGATCCATCAGCAATTTGTGATGGTTTTGGCCAAGCCGTTGATCCATAGCGTTGCGCCATGGCCACCAACGTACTTGCCCCCGATGCCGATGCCAAAGGCCGCCGCGGCTTCCTCCTGGCGCTGGGCGCCTATCTCTTGTGGGGGCTGTTGCCTTTCTACATGAAGGCGGTCGCACATCTGCCGCTGATCGAGGTGATCGCCCACCGGATCGTCTGGTCGGTTCCGATTGCCGCTGCGGTGCTGGTCTGGGCCGGCCGTACTGCCGACTTCAAGGCGGCGATCCGCTCGCCGCGCACCATCGCCATGGCGGCGCTGACGGCGACGCTGATTTCGGTCAACTGGGGCATCTATGTCTGGGCGATCTCGGTCGACCGCACCGTCGAAACCGCACTCGGCTACTACATCAATCCGCTGGTCAGCATCGTCGTCGGCGCGGCTCTGCTTGGCGAGAAGCTCGACCGGCTGCAGATCGCGGCGGTGGCGCTGGCGGCGATCGCGGTCGCGGTGCTGACCGTCGATGCCGGCAAATTGCCCTGGGTGTCCTTGGCGCTGGCGTTTTCCTTCGCCGCCTACGGCTTCTTCCGCAAGACGCTGCCGATCGGTCCGAGCCAGGGCTTTCTGCTCGAAATCCTTTTGCTGTCGGTGCCGGCGCTCGGCTACATCGTCTTCCTGATCGCCAACGGCCAAGATCATTTCATCTCCAGCAACGGCACCGACACGGCATTGCTCATCGGCTGCGGACCGGTCACAGCCGTGCCGCTGCTTCTGTTCGCCTTCGGTGCCAAGCTTCTGCGCCTCTCCACCATCGGCATCATGCAGTACATCGCGCCAACCATGGTGTTCCTCATCGCCGTGCTGATTTTCGACGAGCCGTTCGGCACCACGCAGGCGATTGCCTTTGCGCTGATCTGGGCGGCGTTGGCGATGTATTCCTGGTCGATGTTTCGTGGCCGTGAAATCCGCCCCGTGGCGCTGGCCCCGAAATAGGATCTCCTACGATGTATGTGCTGCACATTGCCAACAAGAACTACTCGTCGTGGTCGCTGCGGCCATGGGTGCTGATGCGGACCCTCGACATCCCGTTCGAGGAGCGGCTGACGCCGTTCCCGACCGGGCCCAGCTTTGATCTCTACCGGTCGTTTTCACCCAGTGGCCGCGTGCCTTGCCTGGTCGATGATGGCTGGGCTGTGTGGGATTCGCTTGCCATCGCCGAATATCTCGCCGAGCGTCACCACGGTGTGTGGCCGGTCGAGGCCAAAGCACGCGCCTGGGCACGTTCGGCCGCCGCCGAAATGCATTCGGGCTTCACCGCCTTGCGCGGCGCATGTCCGATGAACTGCGGCTTGCGTGTAAAGCCGTTTGCTATGTCTGACGCGCTGAAGCAGGATCTCTTCCGCCTCGGCGATCTATGGAACGATGGCCTCGCCCGTTTTGGCGGACCGTTTCTTGCCGGCGGCCATTTCACCGCCGTCGACGCCCTCTTTGCCCCGGTGGCGTTCCGCGTCCAGTCCTATGGGCTCTCTCTCGAGGGTGCGGCCGCCGCCTATCCCGCGCAATTGCTAGGCCTGCCGGCGATGGAGGAATGGTATGCGGCGGGCCTCGCAGAGACCTGGCGGGAACCGGATCATGAAGCGGAAGTCGCTGCCGCCGGCACCGTCACCGAGGATCTTCGCGCCACGGCGTGATGAGCAATTCCAGGAAAAGTGTGTAGCGGTTTTCCCGGGAAAAGCGCGCAGCGCTTTCCCTTGGGAACTGCGTCAAACAAAAGCCAGTCGGCGCTACATCCGCCCGAGCCGCCTGACGAACAGATAGGTCGCTGCCGCGATCACGATCGAAACCGCCGACACCACCCAGAACCCCATCGGCGTGTTGACCAGCGGCAGGCCGCCGACATTCATGCCGAAGAGGCCCGAAATGATGGTCATCGGCAACAGCACCGCCGTCATCACCGACAGCACATAGAGCAGCTGGTTCGATTGCATCGTCAGCTTGGCCATCAGTTCGTCCTGCAGCAGCCTTGTGCGCGCCTGCAGCTGCTCGCCGTCGTGATAGAGCGTGTGCGCCCGGTGCGAGAGCCTTGTCGCCATGTCGTTGATCGGGTCGGGCAGCTCATTGCGATGCGAATGGTCGAGATGGCGGAACAGGTTTGTGAGCGTCGCCATCTGCCGATGGATGACCACCAGCTGACGGCGCGCCTCGACCAGCGACTGCCGCTCGCTGTGCCAGGCATCGCGCACGATACGATCCTCGATGCCGTCCAGCGTATCGCCAAGGCCATGGAGCTCGGCTGCCATGCCATCGAGCGACTGGCCCATGACCGCCTCGATCAAATCGGACGGCGAGCGGAATTTGCGCGAGCCGCTCTCCACCGCCTTGCGGACGATGTCGACCGATTCCAGTGGCTGCTTGCGGGCGCCGATCAGCATCTTGTCGTTGAGGGCGAAACGGAAATGGCCGAGCCCGCGCGCTTCCGCCGAATAGTCGTGGCGCAAATCCGGCAGGTCGCCATAGAGCCAGTCGTCCTCGACGTCGATGTGGCAGCCCTGGCTGGCACCGAGGAAGGCTTCGCGCACCGGCGCGGGCAGCGCCGCCTCGGCGGCAATCTCGCGGCGGGCGCGCATGTCGGTGAGCTGATAGCTGCGCCACGTCCAGATAGCCTCGGCCGCGTCCTTGGTGCGCAGGCCATCAGCAGTGAAATGGTAGATGAAGAACAGCCCGTGCTCGTCGGGCAGGTAAGGCGACAGGGGAGTGCCTTCCGCGTTGAGAGCGATGTTCACGGCTCGCCTCGCCAAGTATTGATTTCGACCACGCCGCGCGCGGATGCCCGCCCGCTTTTCCTAACACGGGCGAGCCGGGTTCTGTGTGACAGTTTCTTGACAGCCGATCACAGTCTGTCGATCAGCTTGCGGCATGCTCCCGGCGTCACAAAGCCTGCGTGGATCCGTCGCCAGACAGCCAGCGGCGTCGATTGCCGCCGGCCGCACTTGTCTGGGATCTCTCAGCGCTTGGGCCCAAACCCGGGGTAGGGCGCAAGCGGCACCACTGCGGCGATGTCCATCATCCCGGCCTTGACCAGTGGCAAGGTGGCGAGGTGGCCGCGCACGTCGGCGTCGCTGCCGGCTTCGAACATCATGCCGCTGCCCGGAGTGTCGCCGCGGTTCCACACCTGCCGCACAGCGCCCTCGGCATAGAGCGTGCGGCGCTGTTCGGCCTCGCCGGGCAGCAGCGGCGCGAAATCGGCGTCGCTGAACTTTTCGGTGTTGCGGGTGAGAAGGGCAAAGAACTGCATTTCTGTCTCCTGTGGTTTCGATGCCCAAACTATCGCTGCCGCTGGTCAGACAGTCCAAGACTGATTAGGCTAAAGTTGAGACCCTAAAGGACTTCATGCTTCGGAGAAAAAATGTTTGACCTGCGCCAGCTCCGCTATTTTGTCGCCGTGGCCGAAGCCGGCACTATCGGCCGTGCCGCGGAACTCCTGCACATCTCGCAGTCGCCGCTGAGCCGCCAGATCATGCAGCTCGAGGCGCAGCTTGGCATCACCCTGTTCGAGCGGGCCAAGCAGCGCGTTCACCTCAATGCCGAAGGCACGGCCTTTCTTGCCGAGGCGCAGGCGCTGCTTGCCAATGCACGGCGTCTGGAGGAGCTTGGCCGCAACCTTGCCAGCGGCGCTTTCGGGCGGCTCGCCATCGGTTATGTCGAGGGCGCCGTGCATGCCGGCGTTGTCAGCCGGATGCTGCGGCAGTTCCGCCGCGACCGGCCGGATTTTCATCTGCAGTTGAAGAACCAGCGTTCCGCGGTCCAACTCGAGGGGCTACGCCAGCGTTCGCTCGACCTCGGCTTCGTCTACGGCCCGCCCGCTGCCGACGATCCCGATCTTGCCGCCATGCTGGTCAAGCGCGAACCGCTGGTGCTGGCGATGCCGCAAAATGATCCGCTCGCCGCTATCGTCGACATCCGGCCCGACCATCTCGATGGCCGCGTCTGGATCACGGTGGTGCGCCAGCCCGACGACACCAACCGGGCTCAGTTCCTGGCTGCCTGCGCCAAGGCCGGCTTCGTGCCCGACATTGCCTATGAGACCGCTGATCCCCTGACCTCGCTCGGCCTGGTCAGCGCCGGGCTCGGCCTGGCGACGGTTCAGGCAAGTCTCCAGAGCGCTGCACCTTCGGGGATATCGTTCCGTGACCTGCCCTGGTTCGAGCGGACCGTCTCGATCCATCTGGCATGGCGACGTCAGGACAAGCGGGCGGTGATTGTGGATTTGAGGGAGGCAGTAGGGGAGTAGGGGATCTTCTAAACATACTCCCCTACCCCCCTATTCCCTTGCTCCCCTACATCTTGTCGATCACCGACTGCACGCCTTCCGTCGGCGCATCGACCGACGAGCCCGCCACCATGATGGCGGCGACGATGGCTTCGGGGTCTTCGACCACCAGCGGCTTGACCCGTTGCGCGGTGTGGATGAAGCCTTCGCTCGACATGTGGTCGAGCAGCGCCAGCATCGGATTCCAGAACCCTTTGACGTTGGCAAAGACGATCGGCTTGCGGTGATGGCCGAGCTGACCCCAGGTCATGACCTCGACGATCTCCTCTACCGTGCCGATGCCGCCCGGCAGCGCCACAAAGGCGTCGGATTTTTCGAACATCTTGTGCTTGCGCTCGTGCATGTTGTCGGTGATCAACAACTCGTCGAGCCGGTCAAGCGCGGTTTCGGTCGCCTCCTTGTTGATGAGGAAGCGCGGAATGATGCCCGTTACCTTGCCGCCGGCCTTGAGCGCGCCTTCGGCGACGGCGCCCATAATGCCTTTGGTTCCGCCGCCATAGACCAATCGCAGGCCGGACTTGGCGAGCGAGCGGCCAAGCAGGTGTCCGGCCTTGGCGTAGATTTCATCGCGGCCCGGAGACGAGCCGCAGTAGACGCAGACGGATCGAATCGTGTTCATGCGTGATTGGTGATTGGGTCTGAATGCGGGGTCAAGCCCCAGAGGCTGACAAGCCCGGGCTTTTTCTTGTCGGTTCCGGCAAAACACGCTAGACCGGCGTTAGGTGGCTAAGGGGCAGGGGAATATGGCTATTAATCCATTGAAGGCGTTTCTGTTCGCGGCGGGTGGGACCGTCGCGGTCGTGGGAACCGCCTATGTATCGGGCGCACTCGACTCGTATCTCAATCCCACGCCGCCGGCGGAGATTGCGTCGCTGACGCCGCCGGCTGACAAGCCGGCCGATTCAGGGACCGAGGGAAGGCTGCCGCCGGCGCCTGCCGCGCCCACCGATGCCAAGGCTACGCCGGCCCCTGCCGACGCAACGGCTCCAGCCACAGAAGTTGCTGCGCCCGCTACTGCACCGGCTCTGGCCGGCCCGGTTGTGCCGAGCTTCGATGTCGTGCGCGTCGAAAGCAACGGCTCGATCGTCGTTGCCGGCAATGCCGCGCCCAATTCCAAGGTCGAGATCCTCAACGGCTCGACAGTGCTCGGCTCGACCGTCGCCGGCCCGGATGGCGCTTTCGTCATCGTCCTCGACGATCCGCTCAAGCCCGGCGACTATACGATCGCGCTGCGCTCAACGACAGGCGATGTCGTTACGCCTTCGGTGCAGACCGCCGTCGTTTCGGTTCCCAAGGACGCCGCCGGCCAGGTGCTGGCGATGGTCGAGGAGCCGGGCAAGCCGGCCGAGCTGTTGACCGTTCCGGCGCCTGAGACCAAGCCTGCGGCACCGGCTGCCGGCGATCAAGCCGCTGCTCCCGCTGCCGAGGCGCCTGCCGCGACCGCACCTGCCGCCCCGGCCGCGGTGGATGCCGCCGCAGCTCCCGCACCGGCGACACCGCCGGCTGCGGCGGTGGCCGAACCGAAGATCGTCGTCGAGGCGGTCGAGATCGACGGCAACAAGATCTTCGTTGCCGGTCTCGCCGATGCTGGCCGCAAGGTGCGCGCCTATGCCAACGATATCCTGCTCGGCGACGCGGTGACGTCGTCGGACGGCCATTTCCTGGTCGAGGCGACGCGCGACATTCCGGTTGGCAGCTACACCATCCATGTCGACGGTCTCGATGCCGACGGCGTGAAGGTGGTTGCCCGCGCCGCCGTGCCGTTCGAGCGTGAGCCTGGCGACACGGTCGCCGCGGTGGCACCCGCCGGGACCAAGCCAGCCGAGGCAAAGCCGGCCGCACCGGCTGCTGCCGAAGCGCCGGCCGCTCCCGCACCGGCTCCTGCCGCTCCGGCTGCCAGCGCACCCGCAGTAGCCGAGGCACCGGCGGCCCCGGCAGCGCCCGCTACCGAGGCTCCGGCTGTCGTTGCGGCAGCAACGCCCGACGTGCCGGAAACGGTGGCGCCGAAACTCGAACATGCCGACGGCGCCGTCATCATCCGCCGCAACGACACGCTGTGGCGGATTTCGCGGCGCGTCTACGGTCACGGCGTGCGCTTCTCCACCATCTATCTCGCCAACCAGGACCAGATCAGCGATCCCGACCGCATCTGGCCGGGGCAGGTGTTCAAGGTGCCGGAAAAGTCCAAGGAAGGCGAAGCCGCCGACCTCAAGGCAATGGGCGAGCAAGCGACGACAGCGCCGGGAAAGACGCAGTAGTTAAGTGATTAGCTAATCTCCCCGTGTGGGGGAAATGCCCGGCAGGGAAGAGGGGCGCGCTGTCCCACCGGCCTGTCATTGGTGCTCCCACTATCAGCTGGAGTCCGTTTTGCCGATCAGAAAGGTCGTGATCCTTCACGCCCCCTCTGGCCTGCCGGCCATCTACCCATCGGATTAGCTTGCCCCACCCCAGTTCATCGTCTATCGCCGATGAACGATGACACACTCCCTCTCCGAACAAGACCACGCAAACTGCGCACCGCCCGCCAGCCGCGCTGTCGCGGCTCGCTTCGCGGCACTCTCACACCCGGCGCGCATCGAGATCCTGAAACATTTGTCGGCCAGCAAATCCTGCTGCTGCCGCGAGGTTGTCGACCATCTCGATCTGGCGCAGTCCACCGTTTCCCAGCATTTGAAGATCCTGGTCGAGGCCGGCCTGGTCCGCTTCCAGCCCGACCGGCAGCGCTCGCGCTATGAGGTCGACCGCACAGCGCTCGCAGACGTTTCCGCATCGCTGACCGCGCTCGTTAATTCCTGCTGCTCCGGCCGCTGATCCGCTCTCACCCAAAAGGCAAGAAAAGTGGCAGAAAAAACCGTTTCCGATAGCTCGACCTTCGGCACCTTGCGCAATCTGTGGCCGTATATGTGGCCGGCCGATCGCGCCGATCTCAGAGCTCGCGTCACCTGGGCGACGCTGCTTCTGGTCGTCGCCAAGCTGACGCTGGTTGCCGGCCCGTATTTTTTCAAATGGGCGACCGATGCACTGGCCGGCGACGCCAAATCGCCGCCGCCGTTGCCGTCCTTCCTGCTGGCGCCGGTCATGCTGGTCGTCGCCTACAATGTCGTGCGGCTGGTGCAACTCGGTTTCAACCAGCTGCGCGACGCGCTGTTTGCCCGCGTCGGCCAGTATGCGGTGCGTCAGCTCGCTTTCCGCACCTTCGTCCACATGCATCAGCTGTCGCTGCGCTTTCATCTCGAGCGCCGCACCGGGGGCCTGTCGCGCATCATCGAGCGCGGCACCAAGGGCATCGAGACGATCGTGCGCTTCATCATGCTCAACACGGCGCCGACCATCCTTGAATTCGCCCTGACCACCGGCATCTTCGCCTACACCTATGGCTGGAAATATGTGGTCGTGGTGGCGATCACCGTCTGGCTCTATGTCTGGTTCACGGTGCGCGCCAGCGACTGGCGCATTTCGATCCGCCGCGACATGAATGACAGCGACACCGACGCCAACACCAAGGCGATCGACTCGCTGCTCAATTTCGAGACCGTCAAATACTTCAACAACGAGGCCATGGAGGCCGAGCGTTTCGACCGTTCGATGGCGCGCTATGAGATGGCGGCAACGCGGATCTGGACATCGCTCGGCTGGCTGAACTTCGGCCAGGGTATCATCTTCGGCCTCGGCACCGTCATCGTCATGTGCATGTCGGCGCTGGAGGTGCAGGCCGGCACGCAGAGCGTCGGCGACTTCGTCTTCATCAACGCCATGCTGGTGCAGCTTTCGGTGCCGCTCAATTTCATCGGCTTCATCTACCGCGAAATCCGCCAGGGCCTGACCGACATCGAGCAGATGTTCGACCTGCTCGACGTGCCGCAGGAGATCACCGACAAGCCCGACGCCAGGCCGCTTGCGGTCTCGGCCGGCAAGGTCGAGTTCCGCGACGTGCATTTTGCCTATGATGCCAACCGCAAGATCCTGAAGGGCGTCTCCTTCGAGGTGCCGGCCGGCAAGACGGTGGCCATTGTCGGCCCGTCCGGCGCCGGCAAGTCGACGATCTCCAGGCTTTTGTTCCGCTTCTATGACGTCCAGGGCGGCCAGGTGCTGATTGACGGCCAGGATGTCCGCGATGTGACGCAGCAGAGCCTGCGCGGTGCGATCGGCATGGTGCCGCAGGACACGGTGCTGTTCAACGACACCATCGCCTACAACATCCGCTACGGCCGCATCAGTGCCAGCGAAGCGGATGTCGAGAAGGCAGCCGAGTTGGCCCAGATCGGCCCGTTCATCAAACGCCTGCCGGAAGGCTACCGCTCGATGGTCGGCGAGCGCGGCCTAAAACTGTCGGGCGGCGAAAAACAGCGGGTGGCGATCGCCCGCACGATTTTGAAGGCGCCGCCGATCCTGATGCTCGACGAGGCGACCTCGGCGCTGGACAGCCACACCGAGCAGGAGATCCAGGCCGCGCTCGATCTGGTCAGCAAGGGCCGCACCACCATCGTCATCGCCCACCGCCTGTCGACGGTGATCACCGCCGACGAAATCATCGTGCTCAAGGACGGCCAGATCGCCGAACGCGGCACCCATGCCGACCTTCTGCGCCAGCACGGCCTCTACGCCTCGATGTGGGACCGCCAGCGCGAAGCGACGGAAGCCGAGGAGAGGCTGCGTATTGCCAGGGAGAGCGACGAGCTGGGGGTGATTGTGAGACGGCGGACGTCGGAGGTGAATTAGGCGGCGGAGCGCTAATCTCCCCCACGAGGGGGGAGATCGAACATCGCCTCGATTTTCCCCTTGACCTCAACTTAGGTTGAGCTCGCAAACCGTTCTTGAGCCACCGCACAGCCATGTGTTCAAGAACGGAGATATTTTGAAATGGATAAACTAAATCAACAGTTTGCCGATGCAGCCGTATTCAGGGTCGACAAATTCATCGTGCCCGCCGAGGCGCGCGAGGAAATCCTGCGCAAGGTCAGGGCAACGCATGAATTGCTGCGCCTGCAGCAAGGCTTTGTCCAGGATTTCGTGCTCGAGCAGTTCTCCGGTCCTGGCGAGTTCAACCTCGTCACCATTGTCGAATGGCAAAACCAGGCGGCCGTCGACAATGTCGTGCCGATCGTCAAGGCGGCGCATGAGCGGGCTGGCTTCAATCCCCAGGAGACCATCGCCCGGCTTGGCGTGAAGGCCGATATCGCCAACTATCAGCGCTTGCCTGAAGTGTAAGAGGGCCAGCCCGTGCCGGGTGCTGGCGCTTCGACGCTGAGCACCTGGCCGGTGCGGGCCTCGCTGATCATGTTCTCGAAGCCGCGCCATTCGGCGGCGGCGATGAACAGTAACGTGCCGTCCGGCCCGCCAAGCATGCAGGCAAAGCAGCCTCGGTCGGCATTGACGGTCTGCAAGACCTCGCCACCTTCGCGCACCCGCACGCAACGCTTGTTGGGAACATCCGCATACCAGGCCGCACCTTCGGCATCGAGGCAGATGCCGTCGGGAAAGCCATCGAGATCGGCCCAGACACGGCGGTTGGAAAGGCTGCCATCGACAGCGATGTCGAAAGCGGTCAGCCGGTTGGCATGCGATTCCGCGAGGATCAACGTGCTGTTATCCGGCGTCACGGCCATGCCATTGGCGAACGCGATGTTCTCGGCCACTTGCCGGACCTTGCCGTCAGGCGTGATCAGCACGACGGTGCCCGGCCCGAAATGCTCGCCCGCAGCCGGCGCCGGCCCGCCGCCATTGACATAGATGTTGCCGCGCCCGTCGACGACGATCTCGTTCCACGGGCCGTTCGACAGTTCTCTCAAATCGGCATGGGTGGCAAGCGTGCCGTCCGTTTCCTGCCGTAACAGGAGGCCGTCGCGCCCCGAGACAACGAGCAGCCGCCCGTCCGGCAGCCAGTCGATGGAATAAGGCAGGATCGCCGGAACGGTGAGCATCACCTCGCTCTTGCCTTTGCTATCCACCGCGACGATCTCGCCGGTGCCCCAGTTGCAGAGCCATAGGCGCCCCTGATGCCAACGCGGCGATTCCCCAAAAGCGAGGCCTTGTGTAATGACCTTGGCGTTCAAGGCGGCTGATTTCGAGGATGGCATCGCTGAATCCTTGGTTTGTCGCCTCATCGCAATTCACTCTTGTTGCGAAGGGCTTTCCTGCCAAGGACGTCTGAACGCACGGCCACCCGACATGTCGTCGACAATTTGAGCAGGTCATCGTGCGGATGTCTCCGGCACTCTGATCAGATCAGATCGCCTTTCATCCTCAAGGGCAGCTGATATTGTTGCGTTGGAAGTAGGCCGGTCCGCCCAAGATTTGCGGCCAGGAGAGTATTTCGATGTTCGGATTTTTTTCCCGCAAATCCAAAAGAACGCCTGAGAAGCCGGCATCAAATTCTGAAAAACAATTGAAGTTCGACCCGCCCTTGCGGGTTGTGGCGCCGCGTTCGAACGTCGAGGAGGCCGGTGAAGAGCCGTTTTTTCTCGTCTTCGCTGTCATGCAGTTCGTCACAGCGATGGTTTCCAAGGGACTTTATCGTTATCCCGAAATCGACCCCAAGGCGATGCAGGTCCTTCATGCCGACGCGTACTCTTCGGAGGTAAAGAACGGCGGCCATAGTCAATTCATCCACAATGCCGGGCAGGAAATCGGTGCCATGATTGCCAACGCACGGGCCGGACTCATTGCTTGTGGCGCGAAGGGCCAACTTGCAACTCTGGAAAAGATGTCCGGCTGGATTGTAGACCATCCCGACGAGGCCTCCGAGCAGACGGGCTTCGAGGATGGACGAGATGATTTTCTCGATACACTTGATCATGCGTTCTACGATGCTGATGAGGCCGCGCCCATGGAGAACCTTTTGGCGCGCTGGATTGCGTCATGGCCTGATCTGCAAATTGTCGATAATGACGACTACGAGGATGCCATACGGCGGTTGATGATCGCCAATCCGCAACGCGAAGGCAGGCTTCTTCATAAGTCCGTTGGCAAGTTGGCAGGCCAGATGATCTTGAGCAGGCGCGATGTCGGGGCCGGCCTTGCCTGCGCGAAAATCGCGCCGCCTGAAGTCAAGATGGCGTTCGGCATGGCAAGGATGCTGAATGTAGAAGGGGAGAAACAGATGGTTTTTCAACTTCAGACCAGCGCCAAGAAAACCCGACTGTGCAGTGCGATAGAGACACACGTCACAGTCTACGACTACATCGCTCCAGAAGAGTCACCTGTCAGCCTGCCAGGCGAGAACCCGCTAGGGGCCAACGCTCCGAGTGTAGGCGCCAGGCTTGGCCGTGCTGAGGAGCCCGAGATTACCACGGTCATCGAGTTGGCGGAACAATACCATGCTCCCGCTGCCGTCGACCTCCTGCTCCGCAAGGCAGGGTTCGATCCGGCGGATGCTATCGTTTCGGCGAACTCGGTGGTGCAAAAGGAGGAAGGAGCAATCGTGAATTGGGTCGTGCTGGCGTCAGGCCAGGTCTTCCTCTTCCAGTCGTCGCCGAACGGCGGTGTGCTCTTGCGCGGCAAGGACGATAAAAGCGTCGCTGAGGCCGCTATGGCTGAACTCGTTGAGCACTTTGATCGCTCAGCTGCGGCGGGCTAACGACCGGAGCCTACTCCTTCTCCGTCAGGAAGAATGTGCCGTCCGCATGACCGTTGGCGCCGCATGATGGCGGCTCGGATCTGTCGTCCTTGCCGGTGCCGCTCTGCTCGACGACGAGCGCATCGCCGTTGCGGCGAAAGGTGAAGACGAACCCGGTCGGTTTGTCGTTGTCGTCGGTGTCTTTGAGCCGAAGCGTCTTGCGGTTGGCAACTGTGCCGTCGATCTCGCACGACCCACTTCCTGAGACCGGATTGGAGACGACATCTTCCGAGATCTCGACCTTGTCTCCGCCCGCTGCCTTGATCTCGACCGAGCCGCGCACGCTGCTCCATGTGCCGATCAAACCTGCATCCGCCGGCTTGCGGATGCCGGCCAGGAAGGTCGCGCGGTCATGCAGGAATTCGCCGAGATCGAAAGTCTGCTGCTGCTTGGGCGTGTTCTCGTTGAAGCCGGCGATCTGGTCGCGATACACGATGAAGTCGCTCTGGTCGTCCCGCAGCGCCTTGCCGGCAGGAGTATCGAGCATCTTCAGCAGCGCGGCATAATTCTTCGCCACATCGGCATCGGCTTGCGCCAGAGCCGCGTCGGCGCAAATGGCCTTTTCCGCCACGCTGGCGGCCTTGGCGCAGTCGAAGGACGGCTTGCCTTGCGCCGCTGCATGGGCTGCCAGCAGTGTGGTCAAAACGGCACCGATGGCTGCCGATCGCGCGGCAGTGTGGTGCGCTTTCCGTGATTTCGGCATCATTGGCAGTCGGCCTTTTCGCCGCGCACTGAGCCAGCGGTGGCTTGAATTCTGGCGGCAAAGCCGCCGACAGGCAAGCACGTCGCCGTTGCTGCCGGCCGTGGCCAATGCAGCCTTGGCCAATGTTGCGTTGCGACGGCGGAGCCTTTCCGGTATTGAGGCCGGACCTGAAACAGGGACCGCCCCAGCCCATGAGCTCCACCAAATGAGCCTAGTCGACTCGGTCAAGAATGCTTTCGTCCCGATCCATCGCGAGGGCTATCCGTTCATCGCCGCCTTTGGCGCCGGCACGCTGTTCCTCGGCTATTTCTCCTCGGTGCTGTTCTGGGTCGGCCTGATCCTGACCGCATGGTGCGTCTACTTCTTCCGCGATCCCGAGCGCGTCACACCGGTCGACGACCGGTTGGTGGTCAGCCCCGCCGACGGCATTATCTCGGCGGTCGGGCCGGCGGTGCCACCGCGCGAGCTCGGCCTTGGCAACACCGAAATGACCCGCATCTCGGTGTTCATGAACGTGTTTTCCTGCCACGTGAATCGCGCCCCGGTGCGTGGCCGCATCACCAAGATCGAGCACCGGCCGGGCAAGTTCCTCAACGCCGAACTCGACAAGGCAAGTTCGGAAAATGAGCGCAACGGGCTGGTCATCGACAGCCCCAACGGCACCGTGGTCGCCATGCAGATCGCCGGCCTGGTGGCGCGGCGCATTGTCTGCTGGGCCGAGAGCGGCGGCTCGATCGCCATCGGCGAACGGTTCGGCCTGATCCGCTTCGGCTCGCGCGTCGACGTCTTCCTGCCTTCGACCGCCGTGCCGCGTGTCGCCGTCGGCCAGACGGCGGTCGGCGGCGAAACCGTGCTCGCGGAATTCGGCGGCATCGCCGCAACCCCGCTCGTCAGGATCTCGTAAGCGGTGGGCGCGCCGTTCAAAAAATTCGAGGCTCACGGCAGCGGCGGCCCGCGCATCCGCGAAATCCCGATGCGCATGGTGCTGCCCAATCTGGTCACCGTGCTTGCCATCTGTGCCGGCCTGTCCGGCATCCGCTTCGGCTTCGAAGGCCGCTTTGAGCCGGCAGTGGTGATGGTGCTGCTCGCCGCCTTCCTCGATGGCATAGACGGGCGCCTGGCGCGCATGCTGAAGGCGACATCCAAATTCGGCGCGCAGATGGATTCGCTGGCCGACATCGTCAATTTCGGTGTCGCGCCCGCTTTGGTGCTCTATGCCTTCCTGCTCGACCGCGCGGGATCGCCGGGCTGGATCGCGGTGCTGTTGTTCGCCATTGCCTGCGGCTTACGGCTCGCGCGCTTCAACGTGCTCGACGAGGAGCATGATCGCCCGATCTGGCAGAGCGAATATTTCGTCGGCGTGCCGGCGCCGGCCGGCGCCGTGCTGGTCATGCTGCCGCTTTACCTGTCGTTCCTGCGCGTTGGCGTTGAGCCCAGCCGTACCGCCGCCTTCGTCGCCAGCGGCTTCACCATCCTGGTCGCCTTCCTGCTGGTCAGCCGGCTGCCGGTCTATTCCGGTAAAAGCCTGAAAGTGCCGGGCGACAAGGTGCTGCCGATCATCCTCGCGGTCGTGCTCTACGTGCTGCTGCTGATGACCTATCCCTGGTACACGCTGACCGCCTCGGTCGCCGGCTATCTTATCTTCCTGCCCTTCAGCGTGCGCGCCTATTCCAAGCGCGCCAAGATCGAGGGCGAGAAGGTGCCGCCTTCGGATATTGGCTGACAGGATCTGCCGCCATTCGCTACCGGCGGTCACCTGGCTTTCTGCGCTTGCCGCATGACACCCGAACCGTCGGAACCTGTCGGCCGTGCTGATCGTTATGTCCCTCAGCGGGCGATAGGGATCCGAACGGCGAGGCGCGGCCTCGCCCGACGCCTTCGCGGCCAACTTGCATTCGCAGCCAACTTGCATCAGGCGCAGGACCTGAAGAAAGCGAGGCGAAAATGGCTGTCATTCTCATCGGTGCTTTGCTCACTGTCGCTGGTGTTGTGTACATGGCCGGCGCCGTACTCAGGCGCGGGCGGCTTAGCGATCCAGCGCCCGTTTCCGCGACGCCGGATGCCCCCACGCCGAATCTCGCAACGACGGGCCCGACACTTGAGCCACGGCGGCGTGGGCTCGGATTCCTCGGTCTATCGCAGAACTGGCCGGGCCTGCTGATGATGGCGGTCGGCGTCATTCTGCTGTTGTCGTGGATGGTTCTCTAGAGCTTCGCTCCGCTCCGGGTTCGGTACGAATACTCGACGACGTCCGCAAGCCTCAAGCCGCAGCGCTGAGCCCCAGCTTTTCGATCGCCAGCTTTCGCGTCGAGACGTAATCCGTCTTGCCGGAGCCCAGCACCGGAATCTCGCCGACCTTGACGATGTCGTTGGGCACCATCAGTTCGGCCGCACCGGCCTGCTTGCCGAACTTGCGTAGCTCTTCCGGATCGGCGTCGCCTGCGGTGGTGACCAGCACGATGCGCTCGCCGCGCCTCTTGTCGGGCACTGCCACCGCGGCGTGGCGCTCTTCCGGCCATAGTGACTGCACCAGCATCTCGACCGCGCCGAGCGACACCATCTCACCGGCGATCTTGGCGAAGCGTTTTGCGCGGCCGCGAATGGTGATGAAGCCCTCGCGGTCGACCGAGACGATGTCGCCGGTGTCGTGCCAGCCGTCCAGCGGCTGCAATTCACCGGGGCGGTCGGCCGTCATGTAACCCATCATCAAATTCGGCCCGTGGAGCCACAGGCGGCCGGCATCCTCTATGCCTTCGACGGCTTCGAGCTTCATGCGCACCGCCGGCAGCGGCCGCCCGACCGTGCCGTCGCGGCCATGAATGGCGGTGTTGACGGCGACCACGGGGGCGGCCTCGGTCAGCCCGAAGCCCTCGATGATTGAGGCATCGAAGCGCTCGCGGTAGACGCGGCGCGTCTCCGGCTTTACCGCCTCGGCACCGGCAACGACAAAACGCAGGCTCGAGAAATCGCCATCCTTGGCGGTGCGCGCATAATTGGCGAGGAACGTGTCGGTGCCGAACATGATCGTCGGCTTCACCTTGCGGGCGATCTCCGGGATGATCTTGTAGTGCAGCGGCGAGGGATAGAGGAACAGCTTTACCCCGCTCACCAGCGGCAGGATGGTGCCGCCGGTCAACCCGAAAGAATGAAACACCGGCAGAACGTTGAGCAGGATGTCGGACGGCGAGATGGTGATGCGCGCCTCGGCCTGCATGGCGTTGGCGTGAAGATTGCGGTGCGACAGCACCACGGCCTTCGGCGTACCTTCCGAGCCCGAGGTGAACAGGATCACCGCCGGCTTGGCCGCGTCCTGCCGCTGCAGCGGAATACGCCACAACGCGGCGGCCGCGAGCTTTTCCAGCGCTGTGACGCTTGCGCGGACATCCTCCAGCCACAGCATTTTGGCGCCGCCGGCCTCGACCGCGGCGATGATGTCAGCAATCCCGGCCTTCTCGACGAATGCGCGCGAGGACACCACCGTTCGGATCACAGCCGTGCGCACCGCGGCGGTCACGCTCGCCGGCCCGGCGGTGTAGTTGATCATCGCAGCTACGCGGCCAGCTGACATCAGGCCGACAAAGGACAGCACCACGCCATTGGCGTTGGGCAGCAGCACCCCGACTGCTTCGCCGGGTGCCGTTGTAGCCTCAAAGCGGCGGCCGAGCACGCGCGCGCCGATGAACATTTTTCGATAGCTGAGCGAACCGCTGATCACGTCCTCGATGATCGGATGCGAGGCGCCGGTGCGATCGGCTGCATCGCGCATGGCCAGGAACAGGCCGCGATCGAGGTTGCTGCCGTAGAGCCTGGCCTCGGCGATGCGGTCGAACAACGCATTGGTGTTGGAAGCCTGATCGGGATTGCGCGCCAGCAGCTCGGCAATCGTCATCGGCTCCAGCACACTGATCGACAGTTTCGGGAACCAGTGGCGGGGCGCCCGGTCCCTTGGCGTCAAGGACACCGGCAGGTCGCGCGCGCCGGCGACGAAGATCGGCACGATGCGGGCGTCGGCCTGCATGGCAATGCGGGTGACGGCGCGGAAGAGGCGAAATGACTTCACATCAGGCTCGACGTCGTCGGGCAGATAGACGGCAAGTCGGCCTTTGCCCTTCAGCACCCTGACCAGCCGCCGGCTGACGAATAGATGCTCGGCGTTGAAGGCGATGGTGCGGCCAAGCTCGCGCCACGGCTCCAGCCAGGGCGAACGCGCAGAGGCCTCGTCGAGAATGTGCAGCGTGTCGTCGGGCAGCAGCGACAGCATCAGCGCCGGCTCGATGCGAGACTGGTGCGAAACCACATAGATCACCGGTGTCGGCGCATTGCGCGCAATGCGGATGCGCCGGTCTTCGAGCCGGTAGGCCAGCTTGAACGGCACATAGAGCAGCGCCTGGGCGAAGCGCAGGTCGAGGCGAATGGTCTCGATCGCGCCTATCAGCAGCCAGGCCAGCACGAGGCCTGCAAGCAGCGCCAGTGTCAGGATCATGCCGCGTCTCTCCCAACGTTCCGGTATCGCGGCTCTCCGTCCGCTTCGCAGGAGAGGGTAACGCAATGGGGGGCAAGGTCAATGTAGAGCTCGACGCTCTCTTCCTTCCCCCCTTGTGGGGGAAGGTGGATCGGCGCGTAGCGCCGAGACGGATGAGGGGTGTTCCAGGGAACGCCAACGTCTCACTCCGCTGGAACACCCCTCATCCGACCTCGCTTCGCGAGGCCACCTTCTCCCACAGGGGGAAGGGGAGGATAGCGCTATGCCGCCTTCAGCCGCCCGCTGATGAACCGGAACTCCTGGCTCTTGCCGCCATAGCTATAGGCGGCGGCCGGAACTTCGTGCACGAAGGCATAGCTCTCCTCATGCACGCCGCCCAGCAATCGGCCGAAAGCTTCGAAGATCGCCTTCAGATAGGCCTCGAGCTCCAGCTTGGTGTTGGTGCCGTCGACCACCTTGATGTCGAGCCAGAAGGTGTTGGCGCCATGCTCGGCCAGCGACTTGCCACCGGCGAACCAGTGCTGCGGGTCGACATAGCTGACGGCGACGGCGGTGATCGTCGGGTCCTTGCGCAGATGCGTTGCGGTCAGGTCGGTGATTTCCCTGGCAATCGTCGCGGACAGCTTGGCGTCGGGTTTGCCGGTGACGCTGATGTTGATGATCGGCATTTTTCTCTCCTTTGGTTGAGCGGCGTCTGTTTGCCGTTGAAGAGACCATGTCATGATGGTTGGATCAAAAAAATCGAATTGTTTGGAATAGAAGGTTCTGTATTATCGAAGTATGCAAGCGCTCGAACCCGATCTCCTCAGAACCTTCCTCGCCTTTGTCGATGGCGGCTCGCTGGCGCAGGCCGCGTCCGCTGTCGGCCGCTCGCCTTCCGCGGTGACGGCGCAGATGCAGCGGCTGGAGGAGATCGTCGGCGAAGCGCTGCTGGTGGCGCGGGGGCGTGGGCGCGGACTGACACCGGCCGGCGAGGATCTGGTCGGCCATGCCCGTCGCATCCTTGCCGTCCACAGCGAGGCTTGGCTGGCGCTGAAGGGCGCACGCGCCGCCGGCCGTGTCGCCATCGGCACGACGCAGGATTTCGCCGACAGCGGCCTGCCGGAGCTGCTCAGGGCCTTTGCGACCAGCCATCCGCGCGTCAGGATCGAATTGCGCGTCGGTCGCTCGGCTGAGCTTGGCGAGGCGCTGCAGGGCGGTCAGCTCGATCTGGCCATCATCATGCGCAAAACGCCCGCCAATGACGAAGTCGGGCTGTTCAGTGAGCCGATGCTGTGGCTCTGCTCGCAAAAGGGACTGGCCGCGCGAGAGGAAGAGCTGCCGCTGGCACTGCTCGATCCCTATTGCGGTTTTCGCGAGGCCGCCCTTGCGGCGCTGGATGCCGCCGGCCGCCGCTATCGCATCGCCGCCGGCAGCGCCAGCCTTGCGGGCTTGCGCACCGCGGTCAACGCCGGCATTGCGCTGACCTTGCGAACCGCCCGCTTCGCTCATTCCGGCATCGTCGAAGCGCCGCGCGACCTCGGCCTGCCGCCGGTGCCGACGGCACAATTCGCCATAAGGCTCGGTCAGGGCGCCGACCGGCCGGCACGCGATCTTGCCGCCTTGCTGAGCGACAACCTCGCCTTGCCGGGCGCTCCCAGCTGATTTGCAAAGAAAAAGCCGACCTTACGGTCGGCTTTAAGGAGGACGGGTCGAGGGGTTTGGGGGGACTTGGGGGGTGACCCGTCGCACATAAAATGCCTGACTCGAATGATGGTTCCATGACTTTGAAAATAATTATCGGGTTGCCGCACTTTTTCTCGCCACCAGCCAGTCGCGCCCCGCATGGGCAAACACGGCGCACAGCACGATGGCGCCGCCGATCAGGCTGGCGGCCGGCGGGATCTCGGCCAGAAACAGGAAGGCAAACAGGATCGCGAACGGCACTTCGGCCGAACCGAGCAGGCCGGATTCGGGTGCCGGGATGAGCCGCGAGCCTTCTGTCCACAGGATCGAGGCCAGCGCGAAGGAGCAGCCGAAGGCGGCAAGCAGCACCATATCGCGGGTCGAGACCGCCAGCGGATCGGTGACCAGCCAGCCGAGCACGAAGAGCAGGAAGGCCGACACCGCGCCGGCCCAGACGACGGGCGAGTCGCGGAAGGCGCGTACCATGATCATGTAGAGCGCGCTGCCGGCGGTCATCAAAAGCGCCAGCCCGTCGCCGAAGAGATGGCCGCTGCCGAGGCCGCCGCCAACCATGATGGCCACGCCGCAAAGCGACACGGCGGCGGCAAGCATCGTCTGCAGCCGGAATTTCTCCCGCACCAAAAGGAAGGCGAGCAGTGCCGCGATGAAGGGCGAGGTCGCGTAGATGACCGCGACATTGGCGACATAGGTGTGTTTGAAGGCCGAGATGAAGGCGATGCTGGCGGCCGCTCCTTCGACCGCGAGCAGCCAGCCGCGCCAGCCGAGCCGCAGGCTTTCGCTCCCGCCCGAGCGGCGGCGCCGCCAGAACACGTAGAAGCTTATCAGGATCGAGCCGACGAAGCCGCGCCAGCATGTGATGGTCAGTGGATCGGCATTGATCGACTTGGTCAGCACGCCGGTGAGCGCGAAGGCGACGGCCGAGGCCGACACCAGCATGATGCCAAGCGTGCGCTCGGCGGCGATGCTGGCCGTGTGATGCATGAGCGTGTCGGGCTCGCCGGGAGAATCCGTCATGTCACCAGACTAAGCTTGCGATCCTGACACCTTGCCGTCAGGAGGGTGTCATCATTCCATGGCACAGCCAGCACGCCTCTGCGCCAGCTTCGGGCTTGCGTTGGGGCAGGGGCCGGCGGCCCGCATTCGCCTGAGGCTTACAAAGGACTTGCACGACCAAAAGCCACTTAGCAGTGGTCGCTGACGCTATTACGCGAGGAGGCGAACGCGCAGGTTAGGCGTCTTGCAATGCTGGACGACCATAGCCCAATCAGGTAATTTTGAGGCTCGCGGATTGATCTTTGAGGCTCGCGGATTGATCGGCGTGGCTCACCCCGGCGCGGACTACGGAGAGGGCTCGCTGATGCATGTGCTGCATCCGGGAGTTTCGATGACTGAAGTGATCGATCGACTGGTGACGGCGATGAACGCGCATCATCTCGACGCCGTCACCGCTCTTATCCACGAGAACTATCGGAGCGTACAGCCGGCGCACCCGGGCAGAGCCTTCGTCGGGCGCGACCAGATGCGCGCCAACTGGGAGGCCATGTTCACCGGAATACCTGACTTCCACGCAACGGTCACGCGCTCGGTCCAAGACGGTGAAACGACCTGGATCGAATGGCATTGGTCAGGTACTCGCCGCGACGGGCAACCCTTTGAGGTGCGCGGGGTCACGCTGTTCGAGATCATCGACGGTCAGATTGCGGCCGGGCGACTGTATCTGGAGGACGTCGAGCGGCAGGTCGTCGGCATCGAAGACGCGGTTGAAGCCCTCTCCGGGCGCCGTCCGCCAACGGCCGGCAGTGGAACCGGTTCTTGACCTTACCACCGCGCCGCGGCGGAGACCGCCGATAGCTTCGCTGGGGCTATGCACTCAGAAGGGTGAACGGCTGCCACGGCCTACTGCGTTGCCTGGTAGAGCGCCGAAGCCGCGTCCTTCAGCGCGCGCCGGCCGTCCGGCCTGAAATACATCATGTGGCCGCCCTCGACGACGTCGAGACGGATAGGCTTGGCATTGGCGAGCGTCGGGAGTTGGTTCACCAGATAGCGCGAGGCCAGATAGGGCGTGACCAGGTCGGTGTAGCCGTTGACGATTACCACGCCGAGTGCCGGGTTCAGCGAACGTGCCCGCTGCAGATCGTCCATCACCCCGGCATAGCCTTGCCGCGAACCGCCGTAGTCCCAATTGTGGGTCACGTCGCCGTTGAGCAACCGGTAGCTGACATCGGTGCGAAAATTCAGCTCGCTGCTGACATAGCCGACAAAGGCCGAGGTCAACGCCGGCACGCTGCGGTCGAGCACCGGATCCGGGCCGGCGCTGCGAGCGCTCTCCGGCGCGATGTCGGCGGTGGCGACCGTGCCGTCATAGGGGCTGAGCACCTTGCCACCGGTGCGCTGGAATTCGCGCGCGAACAGGGCGGTCGGGATGCGGGCGAAATTGCGCTGCACGAGGTCGAGCGGCAAGCCGGTGATCTCGGCCACGCGCTGGCTGGCCAGTCGTCCGCCCTGTTCCAGCCCGCCGGTCAGGGCGGCGAGGTAATCGCCCAGCGCATACTTTTCGACCTCGGCGAGCTTTTCGCGCAGCGCCTCGCCGCCGACGCCTTCGCCGCGCAATCGCACCGCGGCCAGCGAGGGCAGTTCGAGCGCCCAATGCAGGGGCTGGAATTCATCTGGCAGCACCAGCGTGAATTCCAGCGCCGGCGAGATCAGCACAATACCGTTGGGGCTCAGGCCGACATCCTCCTGCAGGGTTCTGGCGAGAAGTGCTGCCCGGAACCCGCCATAGCTTTCACCGGCAAGGAAGAGCGGCGATCCGGTGCGGCCGTTCTGGGCGAGATAGAGCCGGATGAAGGCACCGATCGAGCTGGCGTCCTGGCTGATGCCCCAGAAGTCTTTGGTATCTTGGCCCGGCGCCTCGCGGCTGTAGCCGGTGCCGACCGGATCGACGAAGACGAGGTCGGTCATGTCGAGCCAGCTGTCGGGATTGTCGATCAGCTTTTGCGGCGGTGGCAGGAATTGGCCATCGGCGCCGGTCGCGATGACACGTGGCCCGAGCGCGCCGAGATGCAGATAGGCGGACGCCGCTCCGGGGCCGCCATTGAAGACGAAGGTGATGGGACGGGCCTTCTCCGCACCCGCCGCCGGCGGCAGCGTGTAGGCGACATAGAAGATTTCCGCCGTAACCTCGGCCTTGCCCGAAAGCAGCGACAGCGTGCCGGCCTTTGCCTGGTAGTCCAGCTTGCGTCCGGCAATGGTGATTGAATGGCTGGTCGTTTGTGGCGCCGGCAGCAGCGACAGCACCCCGCCGGTGGGTGCAGGACGCTCGGGCGTTTCGGCGAGGCCGGGCCCTATCAGTGCGCCAAGCAACAGGAGAATTGCAGGAATGAGCTTCAGCTTGGCACGCATGACACCTCCGGGAATGGCTCCCGCATAGGTATGGCCCAGGCGGTCGAAGTCAAAGTAACTCTTCGCGAACATCGTGGCCCCCCTGTCGCGCCGGCATATCAGTGCTATCAAAGCGCGACGGACTCGAAAGGACAGGACCATGGACGCCACCGCACTCAAGGCCATGCAGGCGCCGCTCAAGGAGGCCTATCGCGGCGACGCCGCGCAGGCGCTGATCACGCTTCGCGCCAAAGGTTCGATCGACGACCAAGCGATCGCCTGCAAGGTGGAAACCGGCAGGGCGCTGGCCGTGGCCGGCCTGCATCCGGCAACCGGCGGCTCCGGGCTCGAACTATGCTCGGGCGACATGCTTCTGGAGGCCCTGGTCGCCTGCGCCGGGGTCACGCTGAAGGCGGTGGCGACTGCGCTGGAGTTCAGGCTTGGCTCGGCCACCGTCGAGGCCGAAGGCGATCTCGACTTTCGCGGCACGCTGGGTGTGGCGAAAGATGCACCGGTCGGCTTCCGCGCCATCCGGCTGAATTTCGATCTCGACACCGATGAGCCGCAGGAGCGCATCGACGCGCTGATCAAGCTCACAGAGCGCTATTGCGTGGTCTTCCAGACGATCAACAGCAAGCCGGAGCTGACGGTGAGCGCACAGCGCTGACGTCGGCCATCTCCCCCACAGGTGGGGAGATCGCAGCTTCGGCCTCGCGCCCTACTGCGCCGCAGGCTCTTCCGCGTCGCCCTCATCGGTGAACGGCGAGGCGCTCGGCACGCAGTTCACCGCCCAGCCGGCCGGGGTCGGCTGCTTCTGGTATTCGGTGATGGCGTTGGTGCACTGTTCGCGGGTGTCGAAGGTGCTGGGCAGAACCACCATGCCGCCTTGCGGGCCGGCGATCACCAGGTACCAGACCAATGCTACGCTGGGAGCAGCCATGGGAATCCTCGCTTTGCTGGATGTCGGAGTCGGATCGACCCTAGCAACTCCCGGCTGATGGCGAAAGCAGGGCGACGGGGGAGGGACCTGCCGGATCATCACAGACCCGTGAACGGAACCGCTCCCCAGACGTCTCTCAATTCACCGCGAAGCAGTAGAACAGGCCGTCGCCGCCGGTGCCTTTCAGCGCCTCCTGGCTGCAGCCGCCGCGCGAGGCATGCGAGGAGTTCCAGGATTTCGCCGCCGCCGACTCATCGAGGCCGGTGCGGTCGTGATGGCCCATCATTGCCGCTCCTTCCGCTCCGCTCAAGGTCCAGTCGCCGCAGGTCTGGTCGGCGATCTTGGTGCCGTCGGGCTTCGAGCCGGTCAGTATGTCGTGCCGGTTCGGCTTGTCGCCGCGGCCATTGATCACTTCGCCCTTTTCGTTGAGCGCCGTCTGTTTGCTGATGGCATTGGCGTCGCTGTGCAGCGAGGCGACGTCATCGGCGATCTTTTCGCCCTTGGCATTGACCCACGGACCCTTGCCGATGCGGTCGCGCGCATCGACATCGGCGGTCGAGAGATAGGCGTGCCATTCCTTGCCGGTCACCCCCGCGGCTTCCGCCAGCGAGGCGCAATGCGCATCGGCGCCTTTGAGGCCGCCGAGATCGGCGCCCTTGCCGGAACCGACGCTGGTAACGAAGAAACTCATCTTGGCGTCTTGCGCAAGGGCTACGCCAGCTGTGGCGGCAATCGCAGCGGCGGCAACGAGAAGAAGTCTACGCATGTCGGTCCTCCGGTTTCGAATGTGCTACGTCAGAAGAAACGTAACTGGAGGCCTGTTTAATCCCGCTTCAGCCCAGCTTTTATTCCGGCTGCCGGTAGGCGACGAAGCGCTGCTGCCTAGCCAGGAAGATCAGCCCTGTCTCTTTCAACTCGGGGCTGGCCAGCGGCACGATCCGTTTGGCGATCTCTGAAGGATGCGGCAACTTTTCTGGATCCTCGCCGGGCGCCGCCTGCGCACGCATGGCGGTGCGGGTGGCGCCGGGGTCGACAGTATTGATGCGCAGCGGCAAGCTTTGCGTCTCATGCGCCCAGGAGCGCGCCATGGCTTCCACCGCCGCCTTTGATGCCGCATAGGGCGCCCAGAAGGCGCGTGCCGAATGCGCGGCCCCGGAGGACATGAGAATGGCGCGGCCGGCGTCGGACAGCCTGAGCAGCGGGTCGACCGAGCGGATCAGCCGCCAGGTCGAGATGACGTTGATGGTCATCACCTTCTCGAAGGTTTTTGCCTCGACATGGCCGATCGGCGAGATGACGCCGAGCACGCCGGCATTGGCCACGAGGATGTCGAGCTTGCCCCAGCGCTCATGAATGGCGCCGCCCAGCCGGTCTATGCCGGCCATGTCGGCAAGATCGAGCGGCACCAGCGTCGCTTCGCCCTTGCCGGTTTTGACGCGCTCGGCCTTGATCTGGTCGTCGAGCTCTTCCAGCCCGCCGACGGTGCGGGCAACGGCAATGACATGCGCGCCGGCGGCGGCAAGTTCCTTGGCGATGAAATAGCCGATGCCGCGCGAGGCGCCGGTAACGACCGCGACGCGGCCGGAGAGGTCGAGGGTCATGCGAGCGCTTTCAAGGATGTCAGTTGGGCTCTACGCCCCGTTGTTCGCCAGCAGCGACAGCGTGCGCACATTGTCGTGGCCTTCGAAGTCGAGCAGGCGGGTCGGGTACTGGCCGGTGAAGCAGGCGTCGCAGAATTGCGGCTGCTCATTGTCGCGGCCGGCCTCGCCGACGGCGCGGTAGAGCCCGTCAATGGTTAGGAAGCCGAGCGAATCGACACGGATGAATTCGGCCATTTCCTCGATCGACATGCGCGACGCCAACAGCTTCGACTTCTCCGGCGTGTCGACGCCGTAGAAGCACGACGCGCTGGTCGGCGGCGAGGCGATGCGCATATGCACCTCGCGAGCGCCGGCATCACGCACCATCTGCACGATCTTCTGGCTGGTGGTGCCGCGCACGATGGAATCGTCGACCAGCACCACGCGCTTGCCCTCGATCATGCGGCGGTTGGCATTGTGCTTGAGCTTGACGCCCATATGGCGGATCGAATCGCCGGGCTGGATGAAGGTTCGGCCGACATAGTGGTTGCGGATGATGCCGAGTTCGAAAGGGATACCGGCAGCCTGCGAAAAGCCGATCGCCGCCGGCGTGCCGGAATCCGGCACCGGCACGACGATGTCGGCCTCGACAGGGCTTTCCTGCGCCAGTTCCGCGCCGATGCGCTTGCGCACCTCGTAGACGTTGCGGCCTTCGACCGACGAGTCCGGCCGCGCGAAATAGACATATTCGAAGATGCAGAAGCGGGTCTTCTGAGGCTCGAACGGGAACAGGCACTCAATGCCCTTCGAGGTCACGACGACCATTTCGCCGGGCTTCAGGTCGCGCACGAAGCGGGCGCCGATAATGTCCAGCGCGCAGGTTTCGGAGGCCAGGATCCAGGCGCCGTCGAGGTCGCCGAGCACCAGCGGGCGGATGCCGAGCGGATCGCGGCAGCCGATCATCTTCTTGGAGGTCATCGCCACCAGCGAAAAGGCGCCTTCGACCTGGCGCACGGCATCGATGAAGCGCGAATTCAAATCGCGTTCCTTGCTGGTCGCAACGAGGTGCAACAGCGTCTCGGTGTCGGAGGTCGATGAGAAGATCGCGCCCTGCTTCTGCAGCGCGCGCTGCACAGTCATGGCGTTGGTGAGGTTGCCGTTATGGGCGACCGCGAAGCCGCCATCGGCGAGTTCGGCAAAGAAGGGCTGGATGTTGCGCATGCCGGCGCCGCCGGTGGTGGCGTAGCGTGTGTGGCCGATGGCGCGGTTGCCTTGCAGGCTGTCGATGACATGCTGCTTGGTGAATGTGTCGCCGATCAGACCGACATGGCGTTCGACATGGAACTGGGTGCCGTCATAGGAGACGATACCGGCCGCTTCCTGGCCGCGATGCTGCAGCGCGTGCAGGCCCAGCGTGACGATGGCCGCGGCGTCCTGACGGCCGAAAATGCCGAACACACCGCATTCGTCGTGGAAATGATCGTCTGCTTCGGCGGAAAGCACGTCGTCTGCGTCTGCCTTCGAAACTGCCATGGGGCTCAAGCTCCGCTAAAATGGCCATATAAGGCGATAGCGCCGTGAAAGCAACGCACGCCGTGCGCGGTTCACACCATAGTCAGCTCATAAATGGCGCCCGCCTGGTAGGCGCCATGCCGTTCAGTTCAGTTTGCCGGTGCGGCCGGCGCCGGAGCGGCGGGCTGTGCCGGCGCATTGTCGGCCGGAGCGTCGGTCTCGTCGTCGGGCGCTGGCGCGTCATCGCCGGTTGCCGGCGCATCCGCCGCCGGTGCATCGGCTGCCGGAGGCGTCTCGGGTGCTGCCGGCTGATTCGGGTTGAGCTTCTTCAGGATGGCGTTTTCCGGATCCTCGGGCAGCAGGCTTTCCAGCTTGGCGCCGATGGTCTCAAGCAGTGGCCTCGACTTGGCGTTGGCGACCCAGGCAGGCGCCTTGGCGCCGGCCAGCCAGTTGAAGAACAGAAGCGCCACCGCAACCACCAGGATGCCGCGCGCCGCGCCATAGAGAAAGCCCAGCGTACGGTCGAGCGCGCCGATCCTGGAATCGATGATCCAGTCGGCAAGCTTCATGGTGATGACGGATACGACGATCAGCGCGATGACGAAGACGATGCCGGCGGACGCCGCCATGGCGATCTTGTCGCTTTCGACATAGGGCTGAACGTAAGGCAGCACCGGCTTGTAGAAGAAGAACGCCGCCGCGGCGGCAGCGGCCCAGGAGACGACGGACAGGATTTCGCGGGACAAGCCGCGAACCATGGCGAGCATCGCCGAGACCAGGGTGAAGCCGACGAGAATTCCGTCAAGCAGCGTAATCGGCATGTTGTTCGCCCCACTCCGATTGTCTTTTCACGGCTCGGGCGAGCCGCGTCATTCTTCCTCGTCGACACGGCTGCGCCGTGAGCCGGCTATGCGCGCCACCAGATCGGCAAGTTCGGTCGGCTGGAAAGCGCCGGCCCCGATCCCGCCAGGACCAGTGCCATTGGCAACCTCCTCGCTGCCCAAGGGCAGAACCGCACTTCCAAAACCCAGCTTTTCGGCCTCTTTAAGGCGCTGTTGCGCATGCGCAACCGGCCTCACTGCGCCCGACAGGCTGATTTCGCCGAAATAGACGCAATCGGCGGGAAGGGCAAGACCGGTGAGCGATGAAACCAGTGCAGCGGCAACCGCCAGGTCGGCAGCCGGCTCGGAAATCCGGTAGCCGCCGGCGACGTTGAGATAGACATCGTGGGTGCCGAACCGGACGCCGCAATGGGCTTCGAGCACCGCCAAAATCATCGACAGCCGTGCGCCGTCCCAACCGACGACGGCGCGGCGCGGCGTGCCCAGCGAGGACGGCGCCACCAGTGCCTGGATCTCGACCAGCACCGGCCGCGTGCCTTCCATCCCGGCGAAAACCGCGGCACCCGGTGACTTTGCATGGCGTTCGCCAAGGAACAGCTCGGAGGGATTGGCGACTTCGCGCAGTCCCTTGTCCGACATTTCAAAGACGCCGATCTCGTCGGTCGGCCCGAAACGGTTCTTCACCGTGCGCAGGATGCGGTAATGGTGGCCGCCTTCGCCTTCGAAATAGAGCACGGCGTCGACCATGTGCTCGACGACGCGCGGGCCGGCGATCTGGCCTTCCTTGGTGACATGGCCGACCAGCACGATGGCAGCGCCGGTGGATTTGGCATAGCGGATCATCGCCTGGGCGGCGGCGCGCACTTGCGTGACCGTGCCGGGCGCCGAATCGGCAAGGTCGGTCCACAGCGTCTGGATGGAATCCAGGATGACGAGGTCCGGCCGCCTGCCGTCGGCGATTGTCGCCAGGATATCCTCGACATTGGTTTCGGCGGCGAGTTCGACCGCTGTGTCGGCGACGCCAAGCCGCTGCGCCCGCAGCCGGATCTGGGCGACGGCCTCTTCACCCGAGACATAGACGATGCGATGGCCTTTTGACGCGAGCGCTGCTGCGGCCTGGGTCAAAAGCGTCGACTTGCCGATGCCGGGGTCGCCGCCGACCAGCAGCGCCGAACCGCGCACGAACCCGCCGCCGGTGGCGCGGTCGAGCTCGCCAATGCCCGAAACGATCCGCGGCGCGTCCTCGATGTCGCCGGACAGGCTGGTGAGCACCACGGCGCGGCCCTTGCGGGCATTGCGCGTGTTTGCCGGGCCCGAGCCGATGCCGCCCGACGTGCCTTCCTCGACCAGTGTATTCCACTCGCCGCAGGCATCGCATTTGCCGGCCCAGCGTTGGTGCACCGATCCGCAATTCTGACAGATGAACTGGACGCGGGATTTAGCCATGGTGGGATGCCGTGCGCAAAAGACCGAAGGCTGGCGATCCTGCACACCCCCCTCTGTCCTGCCGGACATCTCCCCCGCAAGGGGGGAGATTGGCTGTCATCGATGCTTTCGCCAACCGCGCCCGTCGCAAGACAGACGCCGCCCTCAAAGCTGCCGATCTCCCCCCTTGCGGGGGAGATGGCCGGCAGGCCAGAGGGGGGTGTGACGGGACGCTGACGTAGGCCAAAAAGCTACTCAAACCTCTCCGCAATATGGTGCTCTTCGGCGAGGTCGGAAAACCGCGTGAACTCGCCCTGGAAGGCGAGGCTGACCGAACCTGTCGGGCCGTGGCGCTGCTTGGCGACGATGACTTCGGCCTTGCCGCGCATTTCGTTCATCTCGTGTTCCCACTTGATGTATTCGTCGGTGCCGGGCTTGGGTTCGCGGTTCTTCAGATAATATTCCTCGCGATAGACGAAAATCACCACGTCGGCGTCCTGCTCGATCGAACCGGACTCGCGAAGGTCGGAGAGCTGCGGACGCTTGTCTTCGCGGCTTTCGACCTGACGCGACAGCTGCGACAGCGCGATGATCGGCACGGAAAGTTCCTTGGCCAGCGCCTTCAGGCCGGTGGTGATCTCGGTAATTTCCTGGACGCGGTTCTGCGAGGCCTTGGCGCTGGAACCCTGCATCAGCTGGATATAGTCGATGACGATGAGGTCGAGGCCACGCTGGCGCTTCAGCCGGCGTGCGCGCGCCGAAAGCTGCGCGATCGAGATGCCGCCGGTCTGGTCGATGAACAGCGGGATCTTCTGCATGGTCTGCGAGCAGGCGACCAGCTTTTCGAAATCCATCTCCGAAATCTCACCACGGCGGATCTTTGACGACGAAATTTCGGTCTGCTCGGAAATGATGCGGGTGGCGAGCTGCTCAGACGACATTTCCAGCGAGAAGAAGCCGACGACGCCGCCATTGGCGGCCTTGAACGAGCCGTCGGCCTGCTGCGCCGGCACATACATTTCGGCGATGTTGAAGGCGATGTTGGTGGCGAGCGATGTCTTGCCCATGCCCGGACGGCCGGCAATGATGATCAGATCCGACGCCTGCAGGCCACCCATGCGGCGGTCGAGATCGCGCATGCCTGTGGCGAGGCCTGACAGGTGGCCGTCGCGCATATAGGCGGCGTTGGCCATGTCGACGGCGGTCTTGACGGCGTCGGTGAAGCTCTCGAAGCCGCCATCGTAGCGGCCGGTTTCGGCCAGTTCGAACAGCCGCCGCTCGGCATCCTCGATCTGCTCGGACGGCGCCATGTCGACCGGCGCGTCATAGGCGATGTTGACCATGTCCTCGCCGACGGTGATCAGCGCGCGGCGCGTCGCGAGGTCGTAGATGGCACGGCCATAGTCGGTGGCGTTGACGACGGTGACGGCCTCGACCGCCAGACGGACCACATATTGCGCCACCGTCATGTCGCCCACCTTCTCGTCGGCCGGCAGGAAGGTTTTCAGCGTGATCGGCGTCGCCACCTTGCCCATGCGGATGAGCTCGGCCGCGACCTCGAAGATTTTCCGGTGCAGCGGCTCATAGAAATGGCCGGCCTTGAGGAAGTCGGAGACGCGGTAGAAGGCATCGTTGTTGACGAGGATGGCGCCGAGCAGCGCCTGCTCGGCCTCGATGTTGTTCGGCGCCTCACGATAAAGCGGTTGCTCCGCGACGCCGAATTTTCGTGCTGCCTCAGCCATGATGTCCCCGATTTCGATCCCGGCTTCTCGATACCAGAACGCGAAAGATCCGGTGCTGACTTATATGCATCAGTTGCGTTCAATCGGCGTTGATGCCCGCTGTCCACAGGGGCGGCAAACCGTCCACAGGACAGAATTCCCGTGCTCTGATTCCGATTGACTCGCAATGCTGATTGTATTGGTCCGACAGGAACGAAGCAAGAACAATCTCGGTGCTATCCGATTCTTCCATCCAATGTGTCGCCCCAGTCGAGCCGCCGCGCTGCCTTGAACAGCTCGCCGTCGCGCTTGGTGAAAAACGTCTCGCCTGCGCTGCCGTCCGGCCGGCACAATTTGAGCAGCACCTTGCCGGAGCCGGCTTTCGGCGGTGCAATGATGCGCGGCTGATGTGCAGGCGCTGGCTGCCGCGACGCTGCGACGTAGACGAACTTCTCGTCCTCCCACGGTACATCGGCATCCTTGGCCAGGCGGTGCAGCCGCGAGCGGGCGACGCGGCGGGAAAAATGGCACCAGTCGGGCGGCTCAAGCGGGCAGGGCGCATCGTGCGGGCAAGGCGCCAGCACATGCGCACCGGCCTCCAGCAATCGCCGGCGCACGGCAAGAATTCGCTGCCAGCCGGCCGGCGTTCCCGGCTCGACAATCAGCAGCGTATCGCCGGTTAGTTGCCAGAGCCGGTCGGTCAGCTTGGCTAACGATGCCGGCGCGATCTCGTCCAGCACATAGGCGCAGGTGACGAGGTCGGCGGGCCGGAGGTCGGCAAGGTCGATGGTCACATCGCCGGCGCGCCAGTCCGTCCTGGCGGCGATGGTATCAAGAGCCAGCGACTGGCCCACCTTGCGCACCGCGGCGCTGGCTTCAATCAGCACTGCCTGTTCGAGATCGGGCCACAGGCCCGTGGTGGCCCAAAGCACCGTGCCCGGGCCCGCGCCGACATCGAGCAGGGTTTTTGGTTGGAAATCGGGCCGCGCATCGGCAAGCGAATCGAGGCTGGCGCGCACGGCGGCATAGGTCGCCGGCAGCCGCGTCGCCAGATAGGCCTTCACCGCCATCTCCTCGGCCATGTGCAGGCGGCCATCGCGCAGTTCGGCGCGGTAGCGGTCCGACAGCGTCTTCGCCGCCTGGCGCAGCGCCGGCAGCGGTATCGTTTCGAGCAGGCGCTCGACGCCTTGTCTGAGCGGTGGGGGCAGTTCCACGCTCACGCTCCGCGCGGCGCGAACAGGATGACCGGGGCGCCGGCGATCCCGGCCACGGCGGCTGCGATAGTGAGGATAAAGTTCATGAAAAAGGTCTCGCGAAAACGAGACCTTTTTCAGTGCCGGAGCCGGCAATGGCAAGCGGCAATGCGCAATCGAGGCGTTATTCCCGATCCGACACCTTGCGGCGACGTGCCGGTTTGGCGGCAGCGGACCTGACAGCAACGGACTTGGCGGCGACAGACCTGGCAACGGCAGGCTTGGCGGCTGCCGTTTCGTGGCGATGTCCCATATCGCGCATTTCCAGCGCCTTCTCGCATTTGGCCATGTAGTCGCGCGTCACCGGCAGCGTGTCGTTCTTCTTGGCGATCTGGATCTGGAAGATCACCAGATCCTGCCAGCGGAAGGCGGCTTCCGAGGCGGCGAGATAGAACTCCCACATGCGGCAGAAGCGCTCGTCATAGATCGCCTTGGCCTTGTCGCGGTTGGCGGCAAAGCGCTGGCCCCAATGTTTCAGCGTGTCGGCATAATGTAGCCTCAGCATCTCTATGTCGGTGACGACGAGGCCGGATTTCTCGATTGCCGGCATCACCTCCGAAAGCGCCGGGATGTAGCCGCCAGGGAAGATGTATTTGCGGACGAAGGCGCTGGTCGCCCATGGCACGCCGGTGCGGCCGATCGTGTGGAGCAGCATGACGCCGTCGGGTTTCAGCAGCGTCGCCGCCTTGTCGAAGAAGGTGCGGTAGTGGTTGACGCCGACATGCTCGAACATGCCGACCGAAACAATACGGTCGAAGCGCTCATTGAGCTCGCGGTAGTCCTTCAGGTCGAAATGCACCCGGTCCTGCAGGCCCAGCGCATGGGCCCGGTCCGTGGCGACGCCGTGCTGCTCGGTCGACAGGGTCACGCCCTGCACGTCGACATCGAAGGTCTTGGCGAGGTAAAGGCCAAGGCCGCCCCAGCCCGAGCCGATATCGAGCACGGTCTGGCCGGCCTTCAGCCTGAGCTTGGCGGCGATGTGGCGCTTCTTGGCGGCCTGCGCTTCGTCAAGCGTCATGTCCGGCTGCTCGAAATAGGCGCACGAATATTGCATGTCCTCGTCGAGGAAAAGCCGGTAGAGGTCGCCCGACAGGTCATAGTGGCGCTGTACGTTGCGGCGCGAGCGCGAGGCGGTGTTGATCTGCTGCAGGCGGCGGAAGGCATGGCGCAGGCCCTCGATCGCCTTCGACCAGGTGGCGTCGATGCCGCCGCTGCCCATATTCTGGAAGGCGATACGCATGACGCCCAGCACGCCCCCCTCGAGGACATCGAGTTCGCCGTCCATGTAGGCTTCCGGCACGGCCAGCATCGGATCGAAGGTGATGGCGCGCTCGGCATGCCTGGTCTTGATGTGCATGTGCACGGGTTCGCCGCTGCCGTCGCCGAAAACCACGGTCAAGCCCTTCGGCCCGGTGACTTTGAGATTGCCCGTGCGCACCAGGCGGTCGAAAACGCGCTTCAACAGAATATTCATACCAAATGTCCCCTCACGGTCAGACTGGCTGTCTAATTCTGCCTCAATATATAGGGGCTCGAAAAGTTCCATTTGGCACAAAAATGCCCGGGCGAGACGCCCGGGCATTGGTCCACAAAGGCTGGATGACGACAATGTGATCGGGAGCGCCGCTCCCCTCGCTTGTCGTTAGGCGATCAAGCGTTGTCTTCGCCGCCTTCGAACTCGGTGTTCGGGTCGAAGAAGTTCTCCGGCCGCGCATTGTCGTTGATGTCGTCGCCATAGATGGCTTCGGCGGTGGTCAGCGTCTCGCCCTTGGCCTGACGCTCGGCTTCCTCGGCCGTGCGGGCGATGTTGAGGCTGATGGTGACCTCGACTTCCGGATGCAGCGCGATCGCCACATTGGTGACACCGATGGTCTTGATCGGCTGGTTGAGCTGGATCTGGTTGCGGTTGACCGAGAAACCTTCAGCCGTCAGCAGGTCGGCGATATCGCGGGTCGACACCGAACCGTAGAGCTGGCCGGTCTCGCCGGCCGAACGCACGGCGATGAAGCTCTTGCCGTCGAGCTTTTCGGCAACCTGAGAGGCTTCCGACTTGCGCTCGAGGTTACGAGCTTCGAGCTGGGCGCGCTGGCCCTCGAACTTCTTCTTGTTGGCCTCGTTGGCGCGCAGCGCCTTGCCCTGCGGCAAGAGGAAGTTGCGGGCAAAGCCGTCCTTGACCTTGACGGTATCGCCCATCTGGCCGAGGCGGGAAACGCGTTCGAGAAGAATAACTTGCATGGTCTTGTTCCTTCGTCTGGGCACCAACCGCGGGATCGGCGCCGAATTGAATGGAACAGGTCAGGAAGCTCGGGCGCCATGGCGCCGGTGTCGCTGTCCTGCCTGTCGCGGCAGTTAGAGGCTTTTCACCTCAACTCGGGATTTCAATGCATGTCGCCCAAAAGTGGTCCCGGTTTTGGGACAACGACATGCATCATCAAGGTTATCCCTGCGGCGCCCGTCGCCGTGGGAGAAGAGAGAGCAGGCGGCGAACCGCCTGCTCGAAGTCTTAGCGAACCACGTAGGGCAGCAGGCCGAGGAAGCGGGCGCGCTTGATCGCCTTGGCGAGTTCGCGCTGCTTCTTCTGGCTGACGGCGGTGATGCGCGACGGCACGATCTTGCCGCGTTCGGAGATGTAGCGCTGCAGGAGACGCACGTCCTTGTAGTCGATCTTGGGCGCGTTGGCGCCGGAGAACGGGCAGGTCTTGCGGCGGCGATGGAACGGGCGCCGGGTCGGGATCTGATTGATGTCGACCATTATTCTGCACCCCCTTCAACGCCTTCGCGCGGACGGCGCGGACCACGATCGCCACCGGCGTCGCCAAATGAGCGCGGCGGACGATCGCCACGGTCGCCGCGATCACGGTCGCCGAACGAGCGCGGACCACGATCGCCACGGTCGCGGTCGCCGAAGCCGCCGCGTTCCGAGCGCTCTTCGCGCTTCTGCATCATGGCCGACGGGCCTTCCTCATGCGCCTCGACCTTGACGGTCAGGAAACGCAGCACGTCTTCGGACAGACCCATCTGGCGCTCCATCTCGTTGAGCGCCGCCGGCGGGCAGGTGAGGTCCATAAGCGTGTAGTAAGCCTTCCGGTTCTTGTTGACCCGGTAGGTGAGGGACTTCAGTCCCCAGTTCTCGACCCGGCCGACGGACCCGCCGTTTGCGGAGATGACGCCCTTGTACTGTTCGACAAGCGCATCGACCTGCTGCTGCGAGAGGTCCTGCCGGGCAAGGAACACATGTTCGTATAGAGCCATAGTGGTTCAGTGCCTTTCTTCTTTTCTCTCCCGGATCCTCGCGGCAAAAGCCTCTGCAACTTCTCTGACCCGTTGGTCCCAAAAGGGGCGGGGAAGAAAGGAGCATTTCGAGACGGTCGAGAGCGGAGACACGGGAGGCGGAAGCGCTTCTGGCTTCACACGAAGGTTTTGGGTAAAACCTCCGGCCCTCCGTTCAGCCCCCAGCAAGGACCGGCAGATTGCGGGCGTCTATACAGCAATTTGGCTGGAAGGCAAGGGCAGGGCACCGGCGGTGTCGTAGGCAGATGAGTTGTCCGGATTTGGTAGCACGTGAGTTGTCCGGTTTTTATCGCCAGCCAATGGAGGCTGGGGATGACACGGACAGCATGGCTACAGGGCCGGAGAATGGGACGTGTTGAACCGCTGGGAAGGCGGCAATTGAGCGTCCGGTCAGCTCGCCCCGTCTATTCAACTTGTATGGGCGACGACCTTGTCCACCGTTTCGGGGAAGAAGTCGGGCGCGGCCTTACGCTTGCCGAACATCATGTCGTACTGGATCAGGCGGAAATCGTTGATCGCCGGATCGGTGTCCTTCTGCCGCGCCCAGTCGGGCGTCGCTTCGCCTGACGGCGTCAGCAGAAGGTTGCGGTCGACGACGCGATAGCGTTCGCGCAGCGCGCCGAGGAACCCGGTGTAGTAAGGGTGCGTGATCCCGGCCGTCGTCAGGATGTGGTAGGGCAGGAAGGCCGGGCTGACTGCGCCCATGTCCTGCGCCGGACCGGTGCGGTTCGACCAGATGATCAGCGGCGTCTGGTGGTGCTCCAGTGCGGCCTCCGGCGTAGCCTCCCTGCGAGGCGCGACATTGTCTTTCAGGAAGCCGGTCTCGACATAGACGGGGCCGAGCGGCGGCAGATGGTCGCCGAAGAAGGCGATGACCGTCGGCCGCTCGCGCTTCTTCGCCCATTCGATCAGCCGCTCGAGGCCACGGTCGGCATCGGCCGAACCCTCGGCATAGCTGAGCAGCGATTCCCGCGCCCATGTGCTGATCGGTGCCGCGACCTTGTGGGTCGGATTGTAATAGCGGTACGGCTCGTAGGGGCCGTGGTTCTGCAGGCTGACGGCGAAGAAGAACACCGGATCTTCGCTGGCGTCGGCCTCTGCGATGATCTCGTCGGTCATTGCCGCGTCGGAGGCCAGCGGCCCGCGCTTTTGCAACGGCGGCAGCGTCTCTTCCGAGCGGAAATCGTTGAAGCCGAAATCGGCATAGACCGCGCCCCGGTTCCAGAACCAGTTGGTGCCGGGATGGATGGCGCGCGCGCGGTAGCCTTCGCTTTTCAGGAAGGTCGCGAGCGACGGCGTCGGCGTGCGCACATATTGCTGATAGGGGATCGAGCCCGCCGGCAGGAAGGCATTGGAAAAGCCCGTCAGCGCCTCGAATTCGATGTTGGCGGTCATGCCGCCGAATTCCGGCGAGAACATATAGCCCGAGCGCAAAGCCCGCACATTGGGGATGGGGTCGGGCGTGATGGTGACGCCGGGCAGCTTGGTCGGATCCCAGAAGGATTCGCTCATGACGATGATGATGTCGGGTTTCTCATCCGGCACCGAGGCTGTCACATCCGGCCTGTCTATCGCGTCGATTGCCTTGTCGGAGTAACCGGCCGGTGCGGAGACATGCGCCATCGGCACGTTGAGCGCGAAAGCCAGGGCAAAGCCGTTGGAGGCGTAGTTCTCCTTCTGGTCCCACATGATCGGGATGATCTGCAGCCGGTCGCGGGTCCACGAGAAGGTGGCGTAGTCCATGATCGAGACGAAGAAGGCGAGCAGCGGCACTGCCAGCGTCAACCGCGCCAGCCGCCCCTTGCGGCTGAGGATCGGCACTTTGCGGCGCCATAGCCGCCAGCCATAGATCAGCAACGACAGTCCGGCGACGATGCCGACCGCCATGGCGAGCGCCGTCCAGGGGCGCTCGCGCACCAGCAGCGGCATCAATGCCATGATCTGGCGCGAATAGAGGAAATCGGTCGGGTAGAGCGGATCGCCGAGATAATGCGACTTCTGGTGCCCGACAAAGGCCAGCGCCAGCGTCAGCGGCGCCACGATCATCAGGCTCTGGTGGCTGCGGCCGAGCACGGCGTCCAGTCCGATCAGCACCAGCGCAAAGACGATGATGGTGGTCCAGCCCGGCTTGAAGGGCTGCAGGAAGAAGTCGACCGTGCCGAAGAAATCGCCGCGTACGATCCATTCGATGGCGAACACCAGGACGGCGGAGGCAAGCAGAGTGGCCAGACCGTAGCGGATGACAGGCCATCTGCGCCCCGGCAGGTAGCCGGTGGACGGATCGTCTTCCAAGAACTGTGGCGCGGGTACGGCCGCGCCCTTCCTGATCCTTGCCACGTCTTTTCCCCCGGCCCAAGCAACGCGTTTTTCCACTCGCGTCACCGTTCTGTCATAGAACTGTCATCCAAATGCTAGCGCCTGTGGCGGAAATAAGAAGAGCCAGCAAACGATTCGTGAGCGGTTTTCATCAGGAGTGATCGGCAAAAAGCCTGTCGGAACAGGGACTCGGGGGCTGGCTTCCGTCTCGACCAACGGCCGAAATGCCGCCAACGGGCTTGACTTGGCGGTCCGCCTTGCGTCACAGGCAGGGAAAAATCAGCCGCTGGAGAGAGCCCAAATGGCCGTTGCATTCACCTTTCCGGGACAGGGCAGCCAGGCTGTCGGCATGGGCAGGGACCTCGCCGACGCCTTCCCCGAGGCGCGCAGGGTCTTCGAGGAAGTCGATGATGCGCTGGGTGAAAAGCTGTCGAAACTGATCTGGGAAGGCCCGGAAGAGACGCTGACCCTGACCGCCAATGCCCAGCCGGCGCTGATGGCCGTGTCGCTGGCGGCGGTGCGGGCTCTTGAAGCGCGCGGCTTTTCGTTGAAGGACAAGGTTGCCTACGTCGCCGGCCATTCGCTCGGCGAGTACTCGGCCCTTGCGGCCGCCGGCTTCGTCTCGGTCGCCGATGCGGCCCGGCTGCTGCGCATTCGCGGCAATGCCATGCAGGCGGCGGTGCCGGCCGGCGAGGGCGCCATGGCGGCAATTATCGGCCTGGAACAGCCCGATGTCGAAGCCGCTTGTACTGAAGCCGCAGCCGGGTCCGGCAAGGTCTGCCAGATCGCCAACGACAATGGCGGTGGGCAGCTGGTGATCTCCGGTGCGAAGGCAGCGGTGGAACTCGCCGCGAAACTGTGCACCGAAAAGGGTGCCAAGCGGGCGCTGATGCTGCAGGTCTCCGCGCCCTTCCATTCGGCGCTGATGGCGCCGGCGGCCAATGTCATGCGCGAGGCGCTGGCTGGGGTGACCAGGAATGCACCGGTGGTGCCCGTCGTCTCCAACGTCACCGTGACCCCGACCAGCGAGCCCGACGAGATCGCGCGCCGCCTGGTCGAGCAGATCACCGGCCGCGTGCGCTGGCGCGAAACGGTTGAGTGGTTTGGCGCTAACGGCGTCGCAACCCTTTACGAGATCGGCGCCGGCAAGGTGCTGTCTGGCCTGGCGCGGCGTATCAACCGCGACATCGCCACATCGGCCATAGGCACGCCGGCCGATGTCGAAGCGGCGCTGGCGACATTGGGCTGACAGGCTGGCGATTTGGCGGCACCTGTGCAAAGGGTGCGCTCTGAGATCAGGAGATAACAATGTTTGAACTGACCGGCCGCAAGGCGCTCGTCACCGGCGCATCAGGGGGCATTGGCGAAGCGATTGCCCGGGTGCTGCATGCGCAAGGTGCCATTGTCGGCCTGCACGGCACCCGCGTCGAGAAGCTTGAGGCTCTGGCCGGCGAGCTTGGCGACCGTGTAAAACTGTTCCCCGCCGACCTGACAAACCGTGACGCGGTCAAGGCACTTGGCCAGAAGGCGGAAGCCGAGCTCGAAGGCGTCGATATCCTGGTCAACAATGCCGGCATCACCAAGGACGGCCTGTTCGTGCGCATGTCGGATGCCGATTGGGACAGCGTGCTTGAGGTCAACCTGACCGCCGTGTTCCGGCTGACCCGTGAACTCACCCATCCGATGATGCGCCGCCGCCATGGCCGCATCATCAACATCACCTCGGTTGTCGGCGTCACCGGCAATCCCGGCCAGACCAATTACTGCGCCTCCAAGGCCGGCATGATCGGCTTTTCCAAGTCGCTGGCGCAGGAGATCGCCACCCGCAACATCACCGTCAACTGCGTCGCCCCGGGCTTCATCGAATCGGCCATGACCGACAAGCTCAACGACAAGCAGAAAGATGCGATCATGGCCGCGATCCCGACGCGCCGCATGGGCACCAGTGTTGAAGTGGCGTCTGCCGTCGCCTATCTCGCCTCCAACGAAGCCGCCTACGTCACCGGCCAGACCATCCACGTCAACGGTGGCATGGCGATGATTTGACGGGATATGGCCGGTTATAAGAAGACACGGCCGGCTTGTGAAAAGAGACCATTTCGCCTTGGACCTTAGCCAATTTTCGTGTAATGCGGCCCGCAACCCGGCGGTTCGGGCAAAAACCGGTCCGGCACCATTGCGTTTCCGGCAGGACCATCTTTCAACTTGATTAGCGGCATTCTGCCCGCTAACGAAGACAGACAAACAAAAGACGAGGATGCCCCAAATGAGTGACACCGCAGAGCGCGTCAAGAAGATCGTCATCGAACATCTTGGCGTCGATGCCGACAAGGTGACGGAGCAGGCGAGCTTCATCGATGATCTGGGCGCGGACAGCCTCGACACGGTCGAACTCGTCATGGCGTTCGAAGAAGAGTTCGGCGTCGAGATTCCGGACGATGCGGCCGAGACCATCCTGACCGTCGGCGATGCCGTGAAGTACATCGACAAGGCTTCGGCCTGAGGCTATCCGCAGTCATCACCGGGGAGGACCTGCGATGAGGCGTGTCGTCGTCACGGGCCTTGGCCTGGTTTCGCCATTCGGCATGGGCTTCGAGCACAGCTGGAAGGAACTTCTGACCGGCCGCAGCGCTGCCAAGCGCGTCACCGAGTTTGAAGTGGAAGATCTTGCCTGCAAGATCGCCCACGTCATTCCCCGCGGTGACGGCACCAACGGCACGCTTAATCCCGAAGCCGTGCTTGAGCCCAAGGAACTGCGCAAGATCGGCGACTTCATCCTTTACGGGATTGCGGCCGCCGACGAAGCGCTGAAGGATTCCGGCTGGGAGCCCGGCACCGAAGCCGAGCGTTGCGCCACCGGCGTCATGATCGGCTCCGGCATTGGCGGCCTCGAGGGCATAGCCGAGAATGCGCTGATCCTGCACGAGCGCGGCCCGCGCCGCATCAGCCCGTTCTTCATTCCCGGAAACATAATCAATCTGGTGTCTGGCCAGGTGTCGATAAGGCACGGGCTGAAAGGCCCTAACCACGCCGTCGTCACCGCCTGCTCGACCGGCGCGCACGCCATCGGCGATGCCGCCCGGCTGATCATCTTCGGCGATGCCGACGTGATGCTGGCCGGCGGCGCGGAAGCGCCGGTGACCAGGCTCTCGCTTGCCGGCTTCGCCGCTTGCCGGGCATTGTCCACCGACCGCAACGACACGCCTGAAAAGGCCTCGCGTCCCTATGACCGCGACCGTGACGGCTTCGTCATGGGCGAGGGCGCCGGCGTCGTCGTGCTGGAAGAACTCGAACACGCCAAGGCGCGTGGCGCAAAGATCTACGCCGAGGTCACCGGCTATGGCCTGACCGGCGATGCCTATCACATCACCGCGCCTGCCGAAGACGGCGACGGCGCCTTCCGCTGCATGACGGCGGCGCTGAACCGGGCCAAGCTGACGCCTGCCGACATCGACTACATCAATGCGCACGGCACCTCGACCATGGCTGATACGATCGAGCTCGGCGCCGTCGAGCGGCTGGTCGGCAATGCCGCCTCGAAGATCTCGATGTCGTCGACCAAGTCGTCGATCGGCCATCTCCTGGGGGCAGCGGGGGCCGCTGAGGCGATCTTCTCGATCCTCGCCATCCGCGACAACATCGCGCCCGCCACCATCAATCTAGACAACCCGGAACGCGAAACCGCGATCGATCTGGTGGCAAACACGCCACGGCCCCGCCAGATCGACGTGGCATTGTCCAACTCCTTCGGCTTTGGCGGCACCAACGCTTCGCTGGTCTTCCAGCGTTATATCGGCTGATTGCGTTATCGACCGGCGCGCCAGCGGTCTGTCGTCAATTTTGCCATATTCGAGCCTACTCTGCCGCTGGGGATTCGACGCATCGGCCTGAAACCGAAGGCGCTTTTTTAGAAGCACGATGCGTAGGCTTGAAATGTTAGGGCACGCTGTGCGTCCAACCGGACGCATGGTCGCTCTAAGAGATCAGATGGTAGGGCGCTTATGAACACCAATCCGGGCGGCAGCGGACAATTCGGACAAAACCAGAAGACCGGCCCGATCGTGCCGAAGACTGCGGCCGAGGCCTTGCGGCCTGAAGCAGGCACACCGCCGCCGAAGCGCTCTCGCGCCTCGCGCAGCCAGGTCGTCGTGTTCATGAACTTCGTCATCTCCGCGGTGATGTTGATGATCCTCGCCGCCGGCGTTTCGCTCTATTTCGGCAAGCAGGCCTTCAACGAACCGGGCCCATCGGTCGCTGGCGACACCTTTCTGGTCAAGCCCAGCACCGGCGTCCAGGATATCGCCGACCAGCTCGAACGGCGTGGGTTGATCAGCGACGCCCGCATCTTCCGCATCGGCGTGCGCGTCTATGGCAATGACTCGGCGCTGAAGGCCGGCGAATACGAGGTCAAGCCGCGCGCCTCCATGCGCGATATCATGGAGCTTCTGAAGAGCGGCAAGTCGGTGATGTATTCGCTGACCATTCCCGAGGGGCTGACGGTCGAGCAGGCGCTGCAGCGCGTTGCCGAGCAGGATGCGCTGACCGGGGACATGCCGGCAACCAAGCCGGCCGAGGGAAGCCTTGCCACCGATACGTTGCGCTTTACCCGCGGCGCCACGCGCCAGCAGATGGTCGACAAGCTGCTCGCCGACCAGAAGAAGCTGGTCGACGAGGTCTGGCAGCGGCGCGCGCCCGACCTGCCTCTGGCCAATGTCGACGACTTCGTCACCTTGGCCTCGATCGTCGAAAAGGAAACCGGCCGGGGCGACGAGCGCTCGCGCGTTGCCGCCGTCTTCCTCAACCGTCTGGCCAAGGGCATGCGGCTGCAATCGGATCCGACCATCATTTACGGCCTGTTCGGTGGCAAGGGCAAACCCGCCGACCGGCCGATCTACCAGTCGGACATCGAAAAGCAGACGCCTTACAACACCTATCTGATCAACGGCCTGCCGCCGACGCCGATCGCCAATCCCGGCCGCGCCGCACTCGAAGCCGTCGCCAACCCGTCGAAGACCGACGATCTCTACTTCGTCGCTGACGGCACCGGCGGCCATGTCTTTGCCACGACGCTTGCCGAGCACAATGAGAACGTTGCCCGCTATCGGGCGCTGCAGAAAAAGCAGGTCGAAGACGCCGCAAAGGGCGCCAAGACCCCAGGCCAGACCGATGCGCCGGCAGATGGCGATGACAGCGGTGACGCCAGTGGCGATGCCGGCGGCGACAGCGGGGACACCGGCGGCGATGCGGGTGCCGCCCAGTAGCAGATCGGCGCTTTTTGACAGATTGACCTTACGCGCTGCAGACACAGGCGACGCGCTACTGCTTTGAACGCGCGGCGCGTTTCGAAGCGCCTTCGGCCCTGATCCGAGACGTCTGCAGATTTCCGCACTGCGAGATCAAAACGACAGCGGAAATCAACACCTTGCCGGTATTGCGATTCTGACATTCGCGCTGCCCGTGATATCGAACGCCAGCAGGATTTCAGAATCGGAACATCAGGAAGACACGAGCCGCATCATGAATTTGCAGAGCATGACCGGATTTGCACGCGCCGTCGGCGAGCACGACGGCGCCTCGATCGCCTGGGAGGTCAAGTCGGTCAACGGCAAGAGCGTCGAGGTCAGGCTGCGGCTGCCGCAAGGCTTTGAGCGGCTCGAGCCGGCGGTCCGGCAGACGCTGCAGAAGCGCTTCGCGCGCGGCAATTTCCAGGCGACCCTGACCGTCGGCCGTGCCGCCGGTCAGCAAGGACAACCGGTGGTCAACGAAGTCTTCCTCAGGGATCTGGCCGGGTTGGCCAAGCGGTTGCAGGACCAGTTCGGTGTTGCCCCGGCGACCGCCGACGGTCTGCTTTCCCTGCGCGGCGTGCTGGATATACCTGAAAGCAGTGAAACCGAGGAGGTGCGCGCAGCGCTCGACGCGGCAATCCTGTCAGCGCTCGAAACGGCGCTTACCGGTCTCGAGCAGGCGCGCCAAAGCGAGGGTGAAGCGCTACGCTCCCTGCTTTCCGGTCACATCGACGGCATCGAGGCGCTGACGCTCAAGGCCGAGGCCGACCCGTCGCGCGACCCGGCGGCAATCCGCGAGCGGATCGCCGAACAGGTGCGGCTGCTGATGGATGCGTCGGCCAATCTCGATGCCGGCCGGCTGCACATGGAAGCCGCGTTCCTGGCCACCAAGGCCGACATCCGCGAAGAAATCGACCGGCTGAAGACACATGTGGCGTCGGGCCGGGTGCTGTTGGCAAATGGCGGCGCCATCGGCCGCAAGCTCGATTTTCTGGCGCAGGAATTCAACCGCGAATCGAATACTCTGTGCTCGAAGTCGAACGCCGCCACTGTCACCGCCATCGGGCTGGAGCTCAAGGCGGTGGTCGACCAGTTTCGCGAACAGGTCCAGAATCTGGAGTAACCCAAAATGGGTGCCAAGGAGCCGATGGTTGCCAGGGATCTGGGGTCGCGCATTCGCCGACGCGGGCTGATGTTGGTCCTGTCGTCGCCGTCCGGCGCGGGCAAGTCGACGATCGCGCGCAACCTGCTGGAAAGCGATGGCAGCCTGGAACTGTCGGTCTCGGTCACAACCAGGCCACGCCGTGGCTCGGAGATCGAAGGCGTCCACTACCACTTCCGCACCATGCGCGAATTCGAGCGGCTGCGCGATTCCGACGCGCTGCTCGAATGGGCCGAGGTGCATGGCAATTGCTATGCGACACCGCGTGAGCCGGCCGAACTGGCGTTGGCGCAAGGGCGCGACATGCTGTTTGACATCGACTGGCAAGGCGCCCAGCAGCTCAAGGAGAAGATGCGCGCCGACATTGTCTCGATCTTCATCCTGCCGCCGTCGATGAAGGAATTGAAGGCGCGGCTGAAGCGCCGCGCCGAGGACCAGGAACAGGTGATCGAGACCAGGCTGAAGAACGCCCGCAACGAGATCGAGCACTGGAAGGAATATGACTTCGTCATCGTCAACGACGATCTCGACCGCGCCTTCGCCGAAGTGCGCGGCATAGTCACTGCCGAGCGGCTGCGACGGGATAGGCGGCCGGGACTGTTCGATTTCGTCTCGGGGCTGCTGGACGAGAAAACGCAGTAGGGTTTCTCCTTCTCGCCGTTCACGGGGAGAAGGAAAGCTACACCGCGTTCGTCAGCCGCACGAATTCCTCGACGCTGAGCGTCTCTGCGCGCCTTGTCGGATCTATGTCGGCACGCATCAGCAAGGCTTCGCCGCCGAGGCTCTTCACGCTCTGCCGCAGCATCTTTCGACGCTGGCCGAAAGCGGCTTCGGTGACGCGGCCGAGTTTTTTCACGTCCGTCGCCAGCGGACTGGCGCGCGGCACCAGATTCACCACCGAGGACGTCACCTTGGGCGGCGGCGTGAAAGCTTGCGGCGGCACGTCGAAGACGATCCTGGCTTCGGTCCGCCAACCGGCCAGAACGCCGAGCCGGCCATAGGCATGGCTGCCGGCGCCGGCGACGATGCGCTCGGCCACTTCGCGCTGGAACATCAGCGTCATCGATTGATAGACAGGCGGCCAGTCCGCTACGGTCAGCCAGCGGATCAGAAGCTCGGTGCCGATATTGTAGGGCAGGTTGGCGGCAATCCTCACCGGACCGCCGCCTTGCGACGCGGCATTGGCAAGAGCGGCAAAATCCGTCTTCAGCGCGTCGCCGCTGATCACTTCGAGCCGGCCCGGATAATGGTTGGAGACCTCGGCAAGCGCCGCCAGGCAGCGTTCGTCGCGTTCGATGGCAACGACGCGCTTTGCACCGGCAAGCAGCAGCGCCCGGGTCAGCCCGCCGGGGCCGGGGCCGACCTCGATCACGATGCTGTCGGAGAGGTCGCCGGCGGCGCGCGCGATCTTGCCGGTCAGATTGAGGTCGAGCAGGAAATTCTGGCCAAGCGCCTTCTTCGCCTGCAGCCCATGACGCTCGATCACCTCGCGCAGCGGCGGTAGCCCATCGATGCTCATGCGGCTGCGACCCTTGTGCCGGTATCGGCCAGCCGGTGGGCGAGCGCCAGCGCCGCGATCAGGCTGTCGGGACGTGCGATGCCCTTGCCGGCGATGTCGAAGGCAGTGCCGTGATCGGGCGACGTGCGGATGAACGGCAGGCCAAGCGTGACGTTGACCGCCTCGTCGAAGGCCAACGCCTTGGCCGGGATCAACGCCTGGTCGTGATACATGCAGATCGCCACGTCGTAGCCGGCGCGGGCGCGCGCATGAAACATCGTATCGGCTGGCAGCGGTCCGAAAGCGTCGATGCCTTGCGCGCGCAAGATGTCGACCGCCGGACGGATGATGCGCTCATCCTCCGTACCCATGGCGCCGCTTTCGCCGGCATGCGGATTGAGGCCGGCAAGCGCGAGCCTCGGCCTGGCGATGCCGAAGCGGCTTGCAAGATCGGCAGCGGTGATGCGCGAAGTCGCAACGATCAGCTCCGTTGTAAGCGCCTTCGGCACCTCGGCCAGCGCGATGTGGATGGTGACCGGAACGGTGCGCAATTCGGGGCCGGCCAGCAGCATCACCGGCGTCACCACGCCACCGGTGTGGAGAGAGGCAAGATGCGCCAGATATTCGGTGTGGCCGGGAAAGCCGAAGCCGGCATCGTAAAGCGGCTTCTTGGCGATCGGGCAGGTGACGACCGCGGCCGCATGGCCGGCGAGGCAGTCGGCGACGGCGCGGTCGATGGCCTCGATAATGCCGGTGGCGTTTGCCGGGTCGGGCCGGCCGGGATCGTCGGTGAAGCGGGCCGCCAGCGGTACCACGGGCAATGCGTGTTGAAAGGTATCGGCTGCTTGCGCCGGCAGCGTCTCCGCGATTGCCACCTCGGCGCCGAGCCGCCGCGCCCGCGCGGCAATCAGCGCCGGATCGGCGAGAAGATAGAAGGGCGCTGCCCCGGAACGGCGTGCCCTCTGCCAGGCGGCAATGGCGATTTCCGGTCCGACGCCGGACGGATCGCCGACGCTCAGCGCCAGCGGAAGCTCTGTCTCACGCACGGCCAGGCCGGTTTCAGCGCGTGACGATCTTGGCTTTCGCCTTCAGCTCCTCGACATATTTGGCCGAGAGTTCGTCGGCGTTCTTGTCGCCGGTGCTTTCGCTCTGGAACACCATCTGGGCAGCCTTGTCGTCGGAAACCTCGCGTGACGAGCAGATTCCGATGAATTCGATGCCGCGATCGGTCTCGCGCACGGCCGTGGCACCGCCCAGCTTGGTGGCCTTGATCTGTTCGGCCCAGTCCGGCGGCAGTTGCGGCGCCAGCACCCGGGGGAGATCGCGAACAGTGACGTCGATAAGACCCTTGGCGAATTCACGCGTGGTGGCGCAGCCGTTGAAGCGGGCCCGCATGGCCTCGGCCTCACGCTTGCGCTTGGCGAGTGTGGCGCTGCGCTCGGCCTTCGGCACCACGAAGATCACCTGCTGCAGCATGTACTCGGTGGCGCTCGGCTTGGCGCCGCCTTTTTCGAGCATGTGCTTGACCAGGTCCTGTTCGCTCGCCTGTCCGCCGCCGCTATAGCGTGCGCTCAGTGCCTGGTTCCACGCCATCTGGGCGCGGATGAATTCCTTGAAATGCTCCTTGGTTACGCCGGACTGCGTCATGACGCCGTCCAATTGCTTGAGCTGCATCTTGTTGTTCGAGGCAAAGCGCTGATAGGCGGCCTCGACCTGGGCGTCGGTGATGCGGATGCCGAGGCGCTTGGCCTCGGCCACGCGCAGGGCCTGGTCGATCATTTCCTTGCCTGCATCTCCCTTCTTGCGCTGCAGCTTCAGGAAGGCAGCCCGGTGCGCAATGTCGCCGGTGGTAATCGGCATGTTGTTGACGACATACTTGATTTCACTGGCGAAGGCCGGCGGCGCCATCAGGGTGACCGAGGCCGAGGTCGCCGCTATCAGGAGCGTGAATCCTGCCGAAAACAGGTATTTCCTCATCGAAAGCATCCCAATTCTAGCCCGGTTTTGGATGAGCGAATGCCGTGCCCGCTTTATGCGGCAAAACGATGTCGTCAGCCGGCTCTACTGGATGGAGTCGATCGAGCTTTGTGACGAACCGAAATCGCCGAGCGTGCGGAACGACAGGTTGAAGCCGACATTCTGCGACACTTCCTTGGTGATGAGGTCGCGCGATTCCGAGAACGTCATCAGATAGGTGAAGCAGGAATCATTGTAGGCAAAGCCGACGCCGTCCTTGACCAGCACACTTTGCTGCAGGTCGTAGGTGCCGGTGCCGAACACGCGCCAGTTTTCGGCCAGGTGCGTCGAGGCGCCGAGCGTCACTTCGTGGCGATCGGTGGTGAAACCGTAGAGCGGCTGCGCCTGGATGAAGGCGTATTTGGCGCTCAGCGAAACCGGCAGGCCGGAATAGGCAGCCTTCACCTCGGCACGGCGAACTTCGAAGCTCTGCTCGTCGAAGCGGCCGCTGAACGAACCCGAGAAGCCGCTCGGGCTGCTGAAGCCGATGAGGCCGACATAATCGGAGGTCTCAGTTTCCAATCCCGAATCGGCACCCGCATTGACCAGATCCGGGGAGTCGAACGAATTGCGGCCGCCCAGCTGGTAGGATTGGCCGAAGATGGCGTTTGTGCCCCAGCCATTGTCGTAGGCGCCGGAGTAGCGGAACCCGACATTGGCGCGGGTCCCGCCTTCGACGCGGTCGTAGCCGGAGAACTTGTCGCGCTCGAACAGCGTCGTTGCGTCAAAGACGAAGCTCTGCGCATCCTCGTTGGGAACGGCGAGCCCGCCGACATATTGCTCGTTCGGGCGCACGAAGACTTGCGCCATCGGCTCGACGATGTGGCTGGAGCCGATCATCGAAAACAGCACCGGCCAGCGCATTTCAAGTCCTGCGGTTGCCATGTACCGGGCAAACGAGGATCGCATGTCGTCGTCGACATTGATCCTGGGATCGGTCGCCATCTTGTTGATCTCGGCAAGGGAAGCCGACGAAGCGTTGAGGTAGTCGACGTCACCCTGCAGGGCCAGAAGCGGCGTCAGCTGCAATCCGCCGTCGGTGGTGAAGGTACGCTTCCACTCGGCCTCGGTGGTGAGGCGGCCGGATTCACCCTCGATGCCACGCACACGCTGGACGCCCGATGCCGGCGTATTGGGGGTGAAGTAGGCCTCGTCGAGGTCGTCGCGGCGGATGACCCGCGCATTGACGTTGAACGACAGTTGGCCGCCGGCCACCGACATGTCGGGAATGTAGGCATAATCGAGCGACGGCAGAACCCAGGGCTGCTTGTCGCTGCGCGCCGCAATGTTGCTGTCCAAGGTGTTTTCCTGAACCTGGAAGCGCATGGCCCGCACATCGAAATAATTGCGGTCGTTGAGGCCGGTCAGGTAGACCGAGGATTGGTGGACGTAATCGTTGTAGCCGTCGATCGTATAGGTGCGCGAGAAATTCTTGTCGCTCTGCAGCAGTATGTCCCAGCCGAAATCCCAGCGCGGATTGATGGCGAACTGGCCTTTGGTGCCCATCATGCCGCGGAACTTGTTGGGGTCGCCCGGTTCACCCGAATTAACGTTGTGCCCGAAATCGTCGATGAATTCGTCCGGATTCTCCTGACGGATGCCGGCGATCTTCAGCGTGTACTGGCCATTGTTGAAGCGCTGGCGCCACTCGGCCTCGCCGAGGAAACCCTGCTTGGTATAGCCGCTGCCGGTGACGGTGAGGTCGTAGGTCGGCGACAAAGCGAAATAGTAAGGGACTTTTACGCCGACGCCCAGATCGGTGTTGTAGGCAATGCTGGGGATCAGGAAGCCGCTTTTGCGCTTGACCGTCGGATCGGCGATCTCGAATGCCGGCAGATAGGCCAGCGGGAAGCCGAAGAATTCGAAATTCGCGTTCTCGAAGCGAACCGTCTTCTTTTCGCCGTTCCAGATGATCTTCCTGGCTTTGACCCGCCAGGTCGGCGCCTTGTCCGGCTTGTCCTCGCAAGGCTCGCAGGCCGTATAGACGCCATTGTGGAACGTTGTCAGCACGCCGCCCATGCGCTCGGCGCTTTCGGCGGCGAAATAGGCCTTTTCGGGTGTTTCGACGCGCAGCGCATTGACGAAACCGTCGGCGAAATCGTCGGTAATATCGATGTGCTGTGAGTTGATCTTGGTGCCGTCACTGTTGACGATCTCGACATTGCCGCTGGCGACGAGCCGCTTGGTGTTGCGATCATACACGACGCGCTGGGCGACGAGCTTGTTGCCGCCATAGTCGATCTGGACGCCGCCGATGGCGGTGACCGTCTGGTTGTCGTTGTTATAGACGAGCGTGTCGGCCGCCAACAGCATCTGGGTACCGGAGGGAACCTTCGTTGCCACGTCGGTGACGTCCTGCGCCAGCGCAGAAGTCATCGGCACACCGCAAGCGAGCAGGCATGCCAAGGCGCTCGCCGAATAAAGGCGCGCCAAACCGGCCTGCCTATGGCTGCGCAAAGCCACGTCCCTCACTAGCCGTCTTCCTTGTATAGCAGGAATGTCACCCCAAAGAACATAGCCACGACAACCGGAACCCACGCAGCCACGGGTGTGGGCACGAATCCCGCCACGCCGAATGCCTTAACCAATACCGAAACGACATAAAGCAGAAAGCCGGCGAGGACGCCACCCAGAATCATCGTTGCCGACTGCCCCATCCTCGCAAATCGCATTGAAACTGTTGCCGCAATCAGCGTCATGGCCACAAGCAGGAACGGTAACGCCACGAGCGAATCGAACTGCATGGCGAAGGCATTTGCCTTGAGGCCGAAGGAGCGGGCAACCTCAATCTTGCCGGGAAGCTCGTAAAACGGGATGGTTTCGGGGCGCGCCAGCCGTTCCTGCACGAACTCCGGCTTGAGGTTGGTCGGCAACTGGTCGGTCGCTTCCGAGCGGATGTTGCCGTCCTTGAACACCTTGACGTCCTGCAATTCCCAGTAGCCGTCGCGCAGGAAAGCCCGCACAGCGTCCTTGCGCTCGACGATATTGCCTTGCGGATCGAGAACGAAGAACACCGCGTCGGCCATCTCCAGGCCCTGGTTGAGGATGGCGCGGGCGCCGATGATGGTGTCACCGGAGCTGGTTTTCTGGCGGATCCACGGCGTGGCATCGGCCGCCACCGCGTTCGAATTGCCGGACCGCAGCTGGTTTTCCATCTGCTCCGACCAGGAAAAGCCGTGCGCCGCGATCGGATTGAGCACGCCGACCGACAGCGCGCCGAATAACAACGCACCGATGCAGCACGGCAACAGGAACTGCCAGGCCGAAACGCCGGCCGAACGCGCAATCACCAGCTCGTATTTGCGGTTGAGCGAGACCAGCGTCGCCATCGCCGAAAACAGGCCGACAAACGGAACCGTCTGCAGCATGATCATCGGCATCCTCAGCGCCGAGATGGCGACCGCCGTACCGTAGGTGAAGCCCGGCAGGCCTGTGATGCGGCCGGACAGTTCGGTGAAGTCGATCAGGAACACCAGCGCCAGAAGGCCGATAAAGAACCAGATCGTGATCGACACGTAGCGAAAGAAAAAGTAGCGGCCCAAGGTCCAGCCCATCGTCAGGCTCCCTGGCCGGATGTGTAGCGCCGGCTCAGACGCAGCTTGAGCGCCGTCCAGCCATCGCTGACTCGGCCGGCGAAATTCGTCAGCCAGTCGGCCCAGCTGCCGGGCAGTTCCATGCTGCGCGAGGTGACGATGAACCAGATGGCGACCGCCGAGGCGACGATCGGCACGCCATAGACCATGTACGCATATTGCGGGACCTTGTCGGCTTTCCCGGCGGCAAAAAAGCCCAGCCAGCGCACGAACAGCGCAATGGCAATGGCTGTGATCAGCGGATGGATACGCGCCTCGCGGTGCGAGCGCGCATCGCCTGCCACGGCCAGAGCGATCAGCGCGAACACCAGCGAATATGACCATTCGGAAAAGCGCTGGTCGAGCTCGGCCTTGTAGGCGCCGGGCCTGCGCTGGAAGATTTTGTCGTTGGGGTCCGGGTTGAGCAGGTACTGCGTCGTTCGGTCCTTGGGCAGGAGCAGGATGTCGTTCGCCGCCGACATGAAGGCGGACAGATCGAAGGCGTAGGAGGTGAAGCGGATGACCGACAGGTCGCCGGTCAGCGACTTACGATGAATGACGCCGTCATTCATCATCAGCACCTTCTCGTCACCCTTTTCGACGATGCTGCCGCTCTTGGCATAATAGATCAGATTGGCGCCTTCCTCGCGCGAATCGGCGACGAAGATGCCGCCAAGCCGGTTGTCCGGCAGCCGCTCGCCGACCTGCAGGAACAGCCCGTCGTCGATCTTGCGGAACGTGCCTTCCTGGATGATCAGCGACAAGAGATCGGCGCGCGAGGATGCAATCAGCTGGCGGTTCTTCTGCCTGGCATAGGGTTCGACGCCATTGTCGACAGCGAAGGAAAAGACGCTGGCCGCCAGCGCGATCAGCAGGACCGGCCGCACAATCGTCCAGCGCGAGGCGCCGGCGGCGTTGATGACGGCCAGTTCCGAATCGGAGTTCATGACGCTGAGCGTCTGGGCAACCGCCACCACCAGGGCGAACGGCACCACGATCGGGATGATGGAGGGGATGATCAGGGCCGCGACCTCGAAGAAAGTCAGCGCCGATTGACCGTTGTCGGTGACGAGGTCGATGCGGGCGAGCACCTGCGTCGTCCAGACAATGGCCAGCGTCCAGATCAGCGCAGCGAGAAACACCGCCAGCGCGCGACGCATGATGTAGCGTTCAACGACCTTCATGTAAGGCTTTTCTCGATTTGCCGAACGGCATCATGCCCGCAGACAAGGTAGTCGTCCGGCTGCGCCTGTACAACTGGGTCTGCAAAGCCTTTCCATCTCAGCGGATCGATCCGATTTCCGTCCCACATCGCCCGTCCCGCGGGCCGGAGTGTCGGCGGCAATGGATAAGAAAGGGAGAACATCGATGGTTAACAACAGGTTGCGGCAGGAAAGCGGGGCCGTGCCGCGACGAATCGTCATCGATTCCACAGCGCATATGGGGCCCGATTCCGGCAAAGTCTTGCCAAATGAAGGAAAACGACCAAATGTCGCGCATCTTCCCTGAAAACCATCTTCCCTGAAAATCCGAGCCGTTTCCGAAAGCAGGACCTGATGACTTTGAGACCGTTGATCGCCTTCGCCAAATTTGCCGCACCCAAAAAGGGCAGCGTCTTCGTGCTGGCGGCCGATGATGGCGGTCTTGGCGAGCCGGCAAAGGCTTGCGATCCGGACGGAACGCTGGCGCGGGCGTTTCCGGTGGCGGATTTTTCCGGAAAATTCGCCAGTGTGGTCGAAGTGCTGGCGCCGCAGGGAACATCGCTCGACCGGCTGTTGGCGGTCGGCACCGGCAAACTCTCCAGCCTCGATGACTTTGCCTGGCTGAAGCTTGGCGGCACCATTGCCGCATCCCTGCGCAAGGCGGCCGAAGTGGCCGTCATTCTCGATGTACCGGGCGCAAAAATTGGCGGCAGGCAAGCGGCGAACCTTGCCGCCGGCATCATCCTGCGCAGCTACTCCTTCGACAAATACAAAACCAGGAAGGACAAGGAAGACGCCGAGCCGAAGAAGCCGATCAAGGTGACCATCCACACTGCGGATCCGGCCGCCGCGAAAAAGGCGTTCACCGACGAAGTGGCGGTCATCGACGGCGTGCTCCTGGCGCGCGACCTGGTCAACGAACCCGCCAATGCGCTCGGCCCGGTCGAATTCGCCGCCCGCGCCAAGGAACTGGAAGCGCTCGGCGTCGAGGTAGAGATCCTCACCGAGAAGGAAATGAAGAAGCTCGGCATGGGCTCGCTGCTCGGTGTCGCGCAGGGCTCGCCGCGCGGCGCCCGCATGGCCGTCATGCAATGGAAGGGCGGCAAGGCGAAGGACGCACCGGTCGCCTTCGTCGGCAAGGGCGTTACCTTCGACACTGGCGGCAATTCGATGAAGCCGGCTTCCGGCATGGAAGACATGAAGGGCGACATGGGCGGTGCCGCGGCCGTCGTCGGGCTCATCCAGGCGCTGGCCGCGCGCAAGGCCAAAGCCAATGTTGTCGGCGTCATCGGGCTGGCGGAAAATGCCGTTGACGGCCACGCCCAGCGCCCAGGCGACATCGTCACCTCGATGTCGGGCCAGACCATCGAAGTGCTCAACACCGATGCCGAAGGCCGCCTCGTGCTGGCCGATGCGCTGTGGTATTGCAACGACCGCTTCCAGCCGAAATTCATGGTCAATCTGGCGACGCTGACCGGCGCCGTAATGGTCGCGCTCGGCCAGCACTATGCCGGCCTGTTCTCAAACAATGACGAACTGTCGGACAGGTTGACGGTGGCCGGCCAGGCGACGCAGGAGCGGCTGTGGCGCATGCCGCTCGGCGCCGAATACGACAAGCTGATCGATTCCAAGAACGCCGACATGAAAAACATCGGCGGCCGTTATGGCGGCGCCATCATCGCCGCGCAGTTCCTGCAGCGCTTCGTCAAGGAAACGCCGTGGGCGCATCTCGACATCGCCGGCACCGCGATGGGCTCGCCGCCGAGCGAGATCAACCAGTCGTGGGGTTCGGGTTTCGGTGTCAGGCTGCTCGATCGCCTGGTGCGCGACAATTACGAGGGATAAGGCCTTTCCAGCCATGGCCGATGTCCTGTTTTATCATCTGACCGAATCGACGCTTGAGGATGCGCTGCCCGGCCTGCTCGAGCGCAGCGTCGATCGCGGCTGGCGCGCCGTGGTGCAGACCGGCACCGAAGAGCGGCGGGACGCGCTCGACCAGCTTTTGTGGACGTTCAGGGACGATTCGTTCCTGGCGCATGCAACCGACCGCGAAGCCTATCCGGCCGAGCAGCCGATCCTCCTGACCACGAGCGGGGCCAATCCCAACCAGGCGCAGATACGCTTCCTCGTCGATGGCGCAGCACCCGCTGACCTCGCCGGCTACGAACGCGCCGTGTTCCTGTTCGACGGCCATGACGCGGCCCAGGTCGAAGGCGCCCGGACGCATTGGAAAGTGCTGAAAGAGGCCGGCCACGCCGTGACCTACTGGCAGCAGACGCCCGACCGGCGCTGGGAGCGCAAGGCGTAGGGCCGGCGCGTCTTGAAAACGACGCTGTTATCTCCGAACGATGCGATCTAAGGATTGCGAAAAGCGCAACTCAAGCGGCGGGCTGAGAATGCGGGTCAAGATCATCGGAACCGGTCGGGCCGTGCCGGCCCAATGCGTGACGTCGCGTTCTCTCGACGCGCGGCTGGGGCTTGGCGATGGCCATCTCGAAGCTGCAACCGGCGTCATTGAGCGCTATGTCTGCGAGGCCGAATCGCAAGTCGATCTCGCCTGTGCGGCGGCGCGGCTGGCGCTTGCCGATGCCGGGCTCGAGGCCGGCAGCATCGATCTGGTCATCGGCGGTTGCGGCGTGCCTTACCAGCCGCTGCCGGCAACCGCACCGCTGGTCATGCAGCGCCTGGGCCTGGCGGATGGATTGGCCGCCGCCTTCGACGTCAACAGCACCTGCCTCGGCTTCCTCACCGCCTTCGAGACCGCATCGCGCCTGATCGAGGCCGGGCAATGCCGCACCGCGCTGGTGTTTTCTTCCGAGATCGCCTCGCGCGCCCTGCCGTGGCAGGACCAGCCGGACATCGCGGCCCTGTTCGGCGATGGCGCCGCTGCAGCGGTCGTGCAACAGGCGGCACCCGGCGAGGGCAGGGTGGCGGCCAATCTGATGCGCACCTATCCCTCGGCCTACGAGGCCTGCAGCATCGGCTCAGGCGGCACGCGTTTCGACTTTCATCGCCAGCCCGAGGAGTTCGCCCGCCACAGCCTTTTCCACATGGACGGCAAGGAACTGTTCCGCGTGACATCGCGGCATTTCAGCGGTTTCGTTGCCGAATTGCTCGACCGCGCCGGCTGGCGGCAGGACGACGTCGACGTCGTCGTGCCACATCAGGCAAGCCCTTTCGCGCTCGCGCACATGGCGCGCCAGACGGGCTTTGCGCCGGAGAAACTCGTCAATATCGCGGCCAATTTTGGCAACCAGATCGCGGCGTCCATTCCCTTCGCGCTCGATGTCGCGCGCTGTGAGCGACGCATTGCGCCAGGCGCCAAAGTGCTGTTCCTCGGCACCTCGGCCGGCGTATCGCTCGGCGGCATGGCGCTGGAAGCCTGACCGTGGGGCGCGTGCTCGTCACCGGCGCCAGCGGTTTCCTCGGCGCCCACGTCATGGCGCGGCTGGCGGCGTTGGGCACACCAGCGCTTGGTCTTGGCCGCGACGCCCGACGTTGCGCTGCGCTCGAAGCCGTCGGCCATCGGGTCGTTCGCCTCGATCTATCCCAACCATTCGGCGCTGCTGCCGAACGCGATCTCGGAACCGTCGATGCGATCGTCCATTGTGCCGCCCTTTCGGCGCCCTTCGGCCGGCTGGCGGATTTCGAGACGGCCAATGTCACTGCGACGCGCAACCTCGCCGATTTCGCCCGCCGGCAAGGCGTAAGCCGCTTCGTCCATATCTCCAGCCCGACGGTCAGTTTCGCCTATCGCGACCAGCTCGGCGTCAGCGAAGACGCTGCTTTGCCCTCTCCGGTCAACCACTATGCCCGCACCAAGCGGCAGGCCGAGGAGATCGTGCTGGCGGCGCCCGAAATCGGGCCAGTGGTGCTGCGCCCGCGCGGCATCTACGGCGCCGGCGACCGCACATTGCTGCCCCGCCTGTTGCATGTGGCGCGGCAACGCCCACTGCCGCTGTTTCGCGATGGCAAGGCACGCATCGATCTCACTTACATCGAGGACGTCGTCGACGCGGTGCTTGCCGCGCTTTCTGCCGGCAGGGCCGCTGAGGGTCAGATTTTCAACATCTCCGGCGGCGAGGTGGTGCCGGTGCGCCGCATTGCCGAGGCGGCCTGCGCCCGCGCGGGCGTGCAGGCGCGCTGGCGCAAAATGCCGCTTTGGCCTGCAATGCTGGCAGCCGGGCTGGCGGAGACGGTGGCTGAGCTTCTGCCCGGCCGGCCTGAGCCGCCGGTGACGCGCTACGGTCTCGGCTTGTTCGCCTATGCGCAGAGCCTGGATATTGCCAAGGCCGGCCGCATCCTCGGCTGGGTGCCGAAAGTGTCGTTCGAGGAAGGGCTCGACCGCACATTCGGCAAGGCGACGGAGGGGGCTGCGTGAAGATCGTCTTCGCCAACAGTGCCTGGGTCAATGCGGCCGAGCGCCTAATCCTGCGAGGCGGGAGCTGGACGAGCGTACGGCTCAGGGTCCGCTATGGGTTGATCCTGCATCCGCAGGCCGGCCCCGTGCTTATCGATACCGGTTACACACCGCACGTGACTCAAGCGGGCGGGCGCAGCACCGCGCTGCGTCTCTACAGTGCGATCCTTAGGCCCGAACTCAACGAGGCCGAGCAGCCGCTGCCGGTTCTGGCGCGCTTCGGCCTGTCGCCACAGGATGTGCGCACCGTTATCATCACCCACTTCCATGTCGACCACATGTCGGGCCTGTCGCTGTTTCCCAACGCCCGCTTCATCGTCAATGATGCCGCCTGGGCGCGGGCCAGGGCCAAGACAGCCCGGCAGAATCTGCGCCATGGCGTGTTCAAGGAACTGTTTCCTCCTAATTTCGAGATCCGGCTCGACCGGCTCTCGTCGAAGCGGCAAATCGAGCCGCGCGGCGGCGTGCCTGGCGGCGCCGACCTGTTCGGAGACGGCAGCGTCGTCGCCGTCGATCTGCCCGGCCATGCCGATGGCCAGTTCGGCCTGCTGTTTCCCAATCTGGAGCGGCCGCTGCTCTACGCCGTCGATGCGCAATGGCTGATCGAAGCCCTTGTCGAAAATCGGACGCCCGGTCTTCCGGCTACCGTGTTGGCCGAAGATGCCGCCGCCCTCGAACCGACCAGCGCGATGCTGCGGCGGTTTCTGGCAACCGGCGGCGAGGTCGTGCTTTGCCATGACCCAGCGGTGACGTCCTACGATCTGGGCGGAGAAAACCCATGAACGGGCCGGCCGAGGCGATCGGCTCATTCGCCCTGACGCAATGGGTTTCGCGCAAGGGCCGCGAGAGTTTCGAGCGCTGGCAAGCGCATGCCTTGCGCCGCTTTCTCGATCGCGACCTGCCGCGTGCGCTGTTCTACGGCAAGGCGCCGCGCCATCTCGGCGACCTGCCGGTGACCGACAAGGCGACGCTGATGGCCAATTTCGAGCGCTTCAACATCCACGGCATCTCGGCAGCCGAAGCCTGGAAGGCTCAGGGTCGCGATGGCCGCATCGGCGATCTGACGGTCGGCGCCAGCACCGGCACGTCAGGTAATCGCGGCCTGTTCGTCATTTCCGAGGCGGAAAAATACCGCTGGCTGGGCACGATCCTGGCCAAGGCCGTGTCCGATCTGCTCTGGCGCCGGCAGCGCGTGGCGGTGATCCTGCCGCAGAACACCGGACTCTACGAAAGTGCGCGCAAATCGCGGCGCATCGATCTCGGCTTCTTCGACCTGACGCGCGGCCCGGAGAATTGGCGCGCGGCGCTCGAGGATTTTGCGCCGACGGTGATCATCGCGCCGCCGAAAATGCTGCGATATTTTGCGGCCGAAAATTTTCGGCTGAAACCGCAGCGCGTGTTTTCAGCTGCCGAAACGCTCGATCCCATCGACCGGCCAGTTATCGAAAAATTCTTCGGCCGCCCGCTCGACCAGATCTACATGGCGACGGAAGGGCTGTTCGCCGTCACGTGCCGAAAGGGTGGGCTGCATCTGGCTGAGGATTCAGCGTACTTCGAGTTCCAACCGGCCGGCGACGGCCTGGTCATGCCACTCGTCACCGCCTTTCGCCGCCAGACCCAGATCATGGCGCGCTACCGGATGAACGATCTGTTGCGGCTCTCCGAAACACCATGCCGCTGCGGTTCGCCGCTGCGCACGCTGGATGAGATCGTCGGCCGCATGGACGATGCCTTCAGGCTCGCCTCGCCGCATGGGCAGATTTTTGTGACACCCGACATACTGCGCAATGCTGTGTTGAAGGCCGACCGGCGCATCGACGATTTCCGCCTGGTCCAGACGGCTGGCAATGCGATTGAGCTCAGCCTTGCGCCCGGGCTTGCCAACGAAGCCGCCGCCGCCGCGCATCAGGCCGTGCGCAATTTGCTGGCGGCGCGCCAGGCGACGGCTTTGGTCAGCCTGGCGCGCAAGGACCTGCCGCTGGAGACAGACCGTAAACTACGCCGGGTCGAATGCCGGTTGGGAGCGGCACCGTGAACCGGCCTACTGTATTGGAGATCGAGCAGGCCGACCGGGTTGAGAACAACCCGCGCGAGGTCGAAGCCTTGGTGCAACTTTTCAACGAAGTACCGGTGCGTGACCTCGTCCGCAATTTGACTGTGAAAGTCGAGGCTTTCGAGATAGGCGGCCGTTCCTTCCCGCTGACGCTGAACGACGCTGAGGAAGCGCCCAACTGCTATATCTGCTGCCCGTCCAGCGCCTATATCGACTACGCCATCGACGAGACCCGCAATTTCGTCTCATCGCCCGTGTTGCAAAAGGCGATCCGGGTGCTGATCGGCCTGTGCGCACCACTGGTTAGGGCCGGCGGCCTTGACCATCAGGTGCAGGTCAACAACTGGCTCTATTCGACCAATCCCGTGCCGCAGCTCGACCGCAAGGCGATCTCGGCGATCCGCGACTATCTCACGGCGCGTTTTCCCGACCGCTCCATTGTCATCCGCTCGCTGAACGAGACCGCCGATCCCTTGACCATCGCGGCGCTAAAACAGGAAGGGTTTCGCCTGCTGGCGGCGCGGCAGGTCTACATTTTTGCCGGCCGTGATTCCGCCTTGTCCAACGACATGAAGCGCGACCGCAAGCGGCTGCGCACGACGCCTTTCGAGACGGTCGGCAATACCGATTTCACCGAGGCCGACTATGCCCGCTGCGAGGCGCTCTACCGGATGCTCTATCTCGACAAATACACGCCGCTCAACCCGCACTACACCGCCCGTTACATCAGCGAAATGCACAGTCGCGGCATCCTCACGTTGGCGGGTCTGCGTCGTCCCGGTGGGGAACTGGTCGCAGTCACCGCGCTGTCGAAGAACGGCAGCACACTGACGCAGCCCATCGTCGGCTATGACACCGGCCTGCCGGTGAGCGAAGGCCTTTACCGCATGATGATGGCGCTGGCGCAGGACCATGCCACGGCGCACGGCCTGTTCTTCAACATGAGCGCAGGTGCAGCCGCCTTCAAACGCTTGCGCGGCGCCGTGGCGACAGTCGAATACAACGCCGTCTATGTCCGCCATCTGCCGCGCCGCCAACGCGTGGCGGTGCAGATCATGGAAACCGTGCTGGCGCGGATCGGCATTCCCCTGCTCAGGAGATTCGAACTTTGAGTGAAAGCCGGCAGCAAAAGGACAAAGACCATTGGCAGGCGGTGCTGCGGTCCGCCGACATCAAAGCCAGGCCGAAGCGCATCCTGTTCGACGGCGCGCCGCTGGTTCTGTTCCGCTCGGCGCAGGGCATTGCAGCCCTGTTCGACCGCTGTGCTCACCGGCTGGTCGAACTGTCGACCGGCAAGGTCGTCGGCGGTGAGATTGAATGCCCCTATCATGGCTGGCGCTACAATGGCGAGGGACGCTGCACCGCCATTCCCGGTCATGTCGGTGACATCCCGCACTACCGTGTCCGCCGCTACAGCGCCATCGAGCGCGACGGCGTCGTCTTCGTGTCGTCGGGCACACCCGAGGCCGAGCCCTATCTCCACTGCATGCAAGGCCAGGATGTCGTCGTGAAGCGTGTGCGCAGTTCGGCGCAATCGAGCGTGCTCGACGCGGCCGAGAACATTCTCGACGCCACCCACACCCACTTCACCCACAAAGGTGTGCTGCGCGGTCTCACCGCAAAGCGCCATCTCGTGCGCGTCGAGGTGACCGGCGGCGAGGGCTGGGTCGAAAGCTGCTACACCGGCGAGGATCGCCAGCAAGGGCTGGTCAGTCGGCTTCTGGAAGGCGAACGCGCCAGAACCATCGGCCGCTACCGTCATCCCGGCATCGTCGAACTGGAATATTGGGGCAAGGGCGGTCTAGCGCTGGCGACGACCTTCCATTTGCGTCAGGCCGACGAACGGACCGTCGAAGGCGTCGGCTGGCTCATCGGCCCGCGCCAGGGCCTGTTCGGCGAACTCAAGGCGCTTGCCTTCCGGCCGCTCTTTGCCTTCGCCCTGCAGCAGGATCGGCGCGTGCTGAAATCGGCAAGCGACAATGCCCGCATCCCGCCGCAAGTGCTGCCGGCGATCGGCCCGCTGGATTTCCTGCGCCGCGACATATCGGCAATCATGGCCGGCAAGATGCCGCCGGCCGCAGCGGAGCCAAGGGTGTATCAGATCGAACTGTAAGAAACTGCGAGATCTCTTCTACGTCTGATCCGGCCCGTTCCACTCGATGTCGCGCGTCGACGCGGCTTGCAGGCTGATGCGCTGGCGCAGTGCGACGCCGGCAACTTCGGCCAGCGCGCGCCATTGCGCTTTTTTGGGCGCGGGGTCGCCAGGCCAGTCGAGCAGCTCATCGGCCTCGCGCATGGTTTGGCGGAAGCGGCCAAGACCATCTGATCGCAGCGCCGCAGGCAGCCCGAAGATCCACATCGCCAACCGCACAGTCTGCGGCGCCGTCACATCGGGCTTCACTTCCGGGCCATCGTCCAGCATGGCACCGGCGAAGCGCTGCGGATCGCGGAAAAAGTGCAGGCCGCTCACGGCACGCGGATTGCACTCCAGCGGCAGCACCGTGCCGTCCTGCTCGCGCATCAGGTCGAAGGAGATCTGGCCGGTCCAGCCGGTGCCGGCGACGAAGGTTTCAACGAAGTGCCGGGCAACCGCATCCTCGACCGGCTCGAAGCAGATGCCGGCGCCCTTGCCGGCGCGATAGAGCGACCGGTACAGCGCCAGCGCCTTGAGCTTGCCGCTCAGCGCCACCGCATAAGCGCTGATCTCGTCACCGGCGATGAAGCGCTGCGCCACCCAAGGGGCGGCGGGCGAGGGGCGGACGACGTCGAGTTCGCCTGGCGACGGCCGCAGCAGCACGTCACGGGCGAAACGCGACCACACCGGCTTGAACACCAGTTCGCGCGAATGGCCGCGCACGCTCGCAACATCGGCATCGCTTTGCAGCAGCGTCGTCTCCGGCACCTCGAGGCCGAGGCCTTGCGCCAGCCGGATGAAGGCATCCTTGTCGTGGACGCGCGAAAGCATCGCCATGTCGGGTGCGAACAGGCGGGCCGGCACGGCGCGGTCGCGCCAGAATTGGCCGAGATAAAACACTTCCTCGCAGGTCGGGATGACTGTTTCCACGCCTTCCGCGCGGACAAGCGCTTCCACGGATTGTGCATAGGCTTCGCCAGCAAAGCGTGGCGGCGGCAGGAGATGGTAGGCGGCACATGCCGTGCTCGCGGCGGCGATCGGCCGGGCCGGACTGTCGGCCAGGATCACCCGCCGGCCGGCACCGTTGAGCAACCGTGCCAGATGCAGCGCCCCCGGTGCGCGGGCACCAGTGACCAGCACGGTGTTATTTGGCATGAAACGCCTGCATCAACGAATGCTCATCGGTCGCCTTCATCCCGGTCGAGCCACCATCGAAGTGCATCAATTCGTTGTCCAATGACCTCCGACTTGGCAGAGGCCCATACCATCGGGTACATCGAGCCACCTTGCACCAAGGACGCGCGGAGATCTGCTTCCCTTTTAGCGTAGGCGGCCCAAGCTTCTTGGCTTTGTCTCAACAACTCGCTGTCGACGGTATTCTCCCGCCCGATAGCACCCAGCAACTCCCCCATCTCAGCTTCGAGCTTCTCCATAGTTCCACCAGCTTGGAGGTTCATCTCCATCTGAGTGCGCGGAATATGTCCTTTGAGGGTCTCGACGACGAGCCAATCAGTGGCGTTCAGAAATTCCTCACTTGCCGTCAAGAAGCCGTCGATTTCATCGGCGTCGTACGATTCTTGAGAGGGCAATTCATGAGTCACGATATGGCGCACCTCGAACAGTCTGGAGAGGTTCGCAATCGTCTTGTTGTAGTTGCCAATGATAGGCGGAAATGGCCAATCAGCAGCATCTTCTGACCATCTCGAATGCGAAATCTTTAGATGCTTTATAAAATCAGGGATCAGGCCCTCAAACGAGGCGATGATCTGGGTCGGGTTGTTGATCGAGATTGTATGGGCTACCAAATCGCCAATCGAAAGCTTTTGGCCTTGCAGAGTTGAAGCAAATATGAAGTCGATCTTCGCTCCCCTCACGAGCTTCTCGGAGCGCTCTAGGTACGGCTGGCCGTGATCAACGATTTCGCGAATTACCTCGCGCACAAATACCTCAATGATCGTCACCAACCTCATGGGGATAAAGTCAAAAAACTCTGGCGCTAGCTCAGCCCTGGATATCCAAAGGCGTTGGAGGCGCTCTACCTCGAATACCAACTCCACTCCCAAACGAGAATGTCCTCGCCGGCCTTTCCATTCAATGATCTGATCTACATCGCTTTTTCCCATCTCTTGCTTATGCGCTGCATCAGAACGATGGGCAACCGCCGCTGGCGGAAGCCGTGCGCACGCTAGCTTGGTCCCAGCTGACCCTAGGATTTAGCGATAGCCCGCTATGCGGGCCATCGCCAAATGTCCTGTCACTCGCCGCCCATCTCTTTCTTGAACGTGTCGAAATCGACCTGCATGCCGTTGAAGATGGTGCTCCAATGGCGGGTCAGCGCCGCCATCGCCACCGCCTCCTGGATCTCCTCGTCGGTCGCGCCGGCACGCTTGGCGTCCCGGGTGTCCGACCAGACGCAGTAATTGCACGGGATCTGCGCCGCCACCGCCAGCGAGATCAGCGACTTGACCTTCGGCGGCAGCGCCGTCTTGTCGCTGAGCTCGATAGCCTTGACCTCTGCCCATGCGCCGGGCAGTCCAGCCTTCGGGAATTGCTTCACGAAGCTCGGTATCCCGCCCATGGTCGACTGGATGTCCTTGATAGTCGCGTCATAGTCATCGGCGTGGGCTGGGGCGGCCAGCGTCAAGGTCAGCGCGCAAGCGGCGGCCGCAAGCAGCGACGGAACGCGGGAATGGCTCGATGAAAGCGTGGCAGACATGTTTTTCTCCTCTGGTGTTCGTTAGCCTTACGGTGTAAGGTCATGCGGAACGTGAACCTTACAGTGTAAGTTGTCAAGCAGCGCCATGGACTCACCGATCAAAAAAACGCGAACACGTGGCCGGCTCTCTCGACAGATGATCGAGGATGCCGCCTTCGAGGTGATTGAGCGGGAAGGGCTTGCCGGTTTTTCGATGCGCAAGCTCGCTGCCGCGCTCGGTTGCGAGGCGATGAGCATCTACCATCACTTCCCCTCGCTGGCGCATCTGCACGAAGCGCTGGTCGACCGGCTGATCGGTGCGCTCGAAATCCCCGACGCCGGCCTGCCGTGGCGGCAAAGGATGCGCATGGCCATGCAAGATTTCCGCCGCGTCGGCCGCGAGCATCCGGCGTTTGCGCCGTTCCTCGTTACCTACCGCATGAATTCGCCGACCTGCCTTGCCTGGCTAAACAGCGTTATCGGTCTGTTCGAAGCCGGCGGCTTCAGCACCGAGCTGGGGGCGCGGTTGTTCCGCACTGCCGGATACTACCTTATGGGCGCCATCCTCGACGAGACATCAGGCTATGCTACGGGTCCGTCCGCGGTCAGCACGGTCAGCGACGAGCAACTGGCGCGCGATTTTCCCAAAGTCATGGCCGCCGGACGCTATTTCGGCACTGCCGAATTCGACGCGACATTCGAGCTCGGCCTCGACATGCTGCTGGATGAGATGGAACGCCTGCGCGACAGCGCCAACACAAGGTAGTTGTAGGCAAGCGCGCCCGAAAAGGCGCCGGCCAATCCAGATTTCGCGAGCCGTTACATCAGCGACGCCGTTGCCAGACGACTGCGAACGACGTTCGGCTTCTGGTCGCCGACATACTCGACGTGCGTGTCCACCAGACGGTCGCTGTCGATCCCGGCCGCGGTCAAGATATCCTCGATCGCCTTCGCGCGCTGCTTGGCCAGTTCCTTGTTCGTCTTTGCGGCGTTGGCGCCGGTGAATTCCGTGGCCGCAAAAGCCGTCAGTTCGACATTGCAACGTGAGTCTCGGATGCTGGCGGCGAACTTCTCAAGGTCAGCCTTGACCTGCGGAGAAATCACGTAGGACTGGCTGTAGAAAAACAGGTCGACCTGCACAGGGCTGCGCTTCTCATATTGCCGGCACGATATTCCTTGCTTTGGCAGCGTGTACAGTATCGCGCTCCGCGCCGTATTGGTATCGGCGGCGCCGTCATCAACCCAATGCGAAAGCGCCAGCACCATTTCGGGCTTGACGCCTTGCGCCTTGAGAAAATCGCCGGTTGCATCGAGCCTGCGACCAGCGATGTCGTAGGCTTTGTTGTAGTTCCCTTCCTTGCTCGCCGTTGCGTAGAGCCGGTAGCCGCAATCATGGCCAGCATCCTTGATGAACGCCGCCAGGGCCTTCACGGATTCCTCGGATATCGTGCCGACGCCCTTCGTGAACAGGACGCGGTATGAGTTCCACTGGACACATTTCGGCCCCACGTCGCGTTCCTGGGCGGACGCGGTGAAAAATGCTGCGCTGCAGACAATGACAATAAGGGCCAGTACAAGACTGAATGACTTCTTCATCTTCTTGGCACCTCCTGGACTCGCTCAGTTTAGTATCGCATTCAGTGCTTCGACAAGGTGACGTTCTCGCGACCGCCTGCCTGTCAGTCCCACAGCAACAACAACTTGCGCCAGAAAGCATTGGACGGCATCGGCTTCGACCCGCGCGGCAACCGGATTGCCAGATAGATCGTCAGCCACTTGCGATCGATCTCCCGGATCGAAACTTTCAAGTCATGCAGTTCGAAAGGTCTCGAAACGCGCGTCCATCCGGAGAAGGACAAGGCGCCGACAGGAGCATCGTGTTTCCACACGAGTTTTTCTTCCTGCCTGCCCAGCGCCATGGCGAACTCGAACGGGGATGCGTCATCGTGAGCGATCTCCACCGTCGCGATGACACTTCTGGCAAAGGCCGGGAAGGCCGAATTGAGGGCGGCAACAACCGGGCCATGCGTGTTCGGCCGCAGGAATATGCCGCCATTGTCAGCGGCGATGAGCAGCGTCGGCAGCTCGGACGGATAGTTGGTCACAAGCGTCGCACGCTTCAGTTCATCATTGGTCATTCGACGCGTGCGTTGGCGCTGTTGCGGTGCGTTGAGGCGCGGGCGCCTCGCATCGGTCGAAACGACATGGCGTATCTGGACGCTCGAAAAGCCGCCGAGGACGCGCGCATCCGGGCGGTTGCCGCCGCATTTGACTGCAAACAACAAATCGCGTCGGCCAGTTGATGGCGAACTAACGGTCGCCGTCATCTCACGCGCCTCGTGCCGTCGGCTGACATCAGCCCAACCGCTCCCGCTCCCATCCTCAAGCAGCTGCGCGAGATCGCTTGAGGTCTGGTTTTCTGCGTCCACGATCGCGAGCTGAAACTGCGCAGAGCCCGTCAGCTCCTCGTCGAGGTAAACCCAACAACTCGCGCCTATGGCGCCTGGCGGGCAGACGCCTTTCAACAAAGCCATGGTGACATTGCTGCCCTTGGCTTCGAGGAACAACTGGTCCGGCGATTGTTCGACATAGCTCAGCAGGTCCGGATCGGCATCCGGATACGAACTGACATGAGCCAGGCGCATGGGCTCGGCGGAAAGATATTGCTCGCGGTATAGGGAGGAATGCAACTCCGGCACGGTCTCTTCGGTCGCCGCGTTGAGTATTTCGACCACACCCAGGGCGAAGTCGGTTCGCCCGGCATGGGCGAGAAGCGAAATTGCGGTATCAGCCCTGCCTTCGCGTGCCGCGATCTCGGCCAGCAACTGCATTGCGTCCGCGGTATTGGCGGGACCCGTACTCAACCTGAGATACCGCTCGTCGTTGACGCGCAGTTCCAAATTCCAGAGGTTGAGCTCCTTCTCATGATTGTCGGTGTTCGAGCTGATGGCGAGTTGCACGAACATGTCCGTTTTCGCGAATCTATGCTTTCGAAAGACAGCGATGATCGGCTTGCGGTTCCTCAGCCACTCGGCATTGCGATTCATGCCCGTCGGTGCCGACCGGTACCAATAGAGCGGCTCCGGGACGGGGACGATCTCCAGACCTGCCAGGTCTGCGCGAAGGAAAAACTCCCAATCGCTCGCGGAAAACCCCCGCTCTTCGTTCAGGTAACCTATCTTGTCGAACACCTCACGCCGGAACATCGCATTGGCATCGCCATACGGATTGTTGAGCAAGGCGATGTCCGTAGGTCCGCCGACCGGAAAGTAAAGCATGTAGCCGCTCTTGGTGTCCGGCGGCACGAAGGGCTCGTTGAGCCACTTGGCGAAGGTTGTGCAGATGTCGGCGCCGGAGTTTTGCATGCCGGCGACGAACGTACTGACGGCGTTTGGGAACAGAACGTTGTCGTCGTCCAGGAACAGGATCAGCGAACCCTTGGCGGCGCGGATTCCCGTGTTGCGCGCCTTGCCGAGAAAGCCGTTCTTCTGCCGGATGATCCGCCAGCCTCGCTGCTCGAACTCCGGTTCGAGCTCCGCCAACAGATTAATTGCATCGGGATCGGTGCTGCCGTCATCGACGACGATCAATTCGATGTTGGGATAGTCCTGGCGTCGAACCGAGGCAATCGCCTGCGGCAACAGGCGCGCCCGGTTGTAGTGCGCCGTTATGATCGAAACGAGCGGTGGCCGGCTCCGGCTGCGGCTGGAGAGCTTAGCGGGATCACGGGCGAATATTGCGTGCAGCCTGCTCCAGGCTTTCTCGCGCGCTTCCCGTTTTTGCAGGGGCTTTGCCGGACCGAACGATCGGCTTTCCAACGCAGACGCAATCTTGGCCGCGATTGCGGAAGCTGACGCCGCCATCAGGACGGCTTCAGCCGACTTCGGATGGAGCACGTCACGAATGCTGCCGACATCCGTGGCGACGAACGGAATCTCTTCGTCGAGGCACGTCATCACTTCCAGCGGGAGCTGAGCCGCCGAGTGCGTCATCGCCACCAGAGCATGACTCTGCCGCAGGTATCTGTAGATATCAGGCTCATCTCGAATGGGCAGGAGCTTCAATTTGAACGGCCATTGCCGCGCACGCCGAACGATCATGCCGCCCGAATGCTCGCCCAGGACATGACCAAACGCGCCGACAACCGTCACTGTCAGATCGGTGACGCCGCTGTCGGCCAGACGATCCAGTGCATCGCAGAACAGCGTCAGGCCATCACGCGCCTCTGTGCCTGCGAAATGAACCACTTCGGCGGCGGGCCGCTCTCGCGGGCTGTAGTGGTCGACAGCGAAGTTCGAACGCCACTCCTCCGGCTCAAGGGGCGCAGCAATGTGACGGCTGGTGGGCAGCTTCCATGCCGCCTTGGCCATCCAGTCGAGCAGCGACTGGCCAGCGATGACAAGGTGGTCGCACGTCTCGGCCGACGTCTTTTCCATGTGCGCGACGGTCATCTGCTCCTTTCGTTCGACCGCCCGGGAATTGGCTTCCAGCTTCCACATAAGCGGCTCATGCGCGAGCACGACGATCGCAGGAGGGTCGGGAAAGACGCCTGTGCGCTTCGCAAGGGCAGAGAAATGAGCCAGTCCGCCTTCAAGCGCAAAATAGACGACGTCGAACGCATTCTGCTTGAGGTAGTGGTAGACGGCCAATGAGTTCTTGTCGCTGGAATCCATGCCGCGCAGCAACTCGGGCGACTGCGGCAACAATTCGAGCCGCACAAGGAAATTGTCGAAGCACCATTTGCCCAGCCTGGCGATTTCCTGACCATCGGGCTGGCTGCCGAGCGGGCTCGGCGCCCAAAGCAAGGTCACGGTGTCACCGGTTCCTGCCAGATGCTGCGCCAGCGCGTAGGTCACCGACCCGTGATCGCCAGTCACCGTCGAGCCGAACTCAACCTCCGAAACGACACACACATTGCGAGGCTTCTGGCTTGCCTGTCGCTTGCCCCTAGGCATAGCGCCTGCCTTGGAACCAACGCTCAACGAGTCCCCCTTGTCAGTCCGCTTCGTTCGAAACAGTCTTGCCAACAGTTGGATAATACTTTGATAATCGTCTCGCGGGCACCTGCCCTTCGCGCAAACTGGTTTGATGACGTTCGGATGGTTGAACCTCGATCCCCAAAACATCTCGCGCGACTGGACGACCGGCCGATCGACGTGAGCGATGGCGAGATCTTGTGCTTTGTTGGACTGCGCAACGAAGCGAAGCTGCTACCGCAACTTCTCGACCATTACCGCGGCCTCGGCGTCGATCGGTTTTTCTTCCTGGACAATGGTTCCACGGACGGGACGCGTGAGCTGATCCTGGAGCAGCCGGACAGCCACTGCTTCCACACGGAAGGATCGCATTTCGCTGAAAACATCGATCCGCCGCGATGGATCAACACGCTCATGAATGTGTTCGGCACCGGCCATTGGTGCCTTTCGATCGACGCTGACGAGCTTCTCGTCTATCCCGATTTTGAGCGGGTCAATCTGGGGCAGCTTTGCAGCTATCTCGATTCGACCGGCGCGGACGCTGTGATAGGCTCGATGATCGACATGTATGCCGACGGCCCGTTGGCCGAATACAGCTACGATGGCACAATCCCGCTTGTTGAAGCTTCACCCTACTTCGACCCGGAGCCAGGGTGGCTGCGCGCCCGCGACGGTATGTATCCACCGGAGCAGATGTTCGGTGGCGTGAGGGAACGGGTCTTCTGGCACGGCCGGTTCAAGCAAACCTTTCCCCCGTGCTTGACAAAGGTGCCGATCGTAAAATGGGGGCGGGGCACGCACTATCACGTCGCACAGCACACAATCAGCAAGGTGCGGTTCAGCGAACTCCGCGTCGCATTGCTGCACTTCAAATTCGTCTGGGGCTTCCGCCAGAAATCGGCATCGTCTCTGAGTGAAAATGCGCAACTCAAGGAAAAGACGCTCGAAGAGCGCGCCGCCTACATGGAAGCCCTGGAGCGCGATCCAAAACTGGCGCTCCGAAACCAGAGGTCTGTCCGCTATCGCGGTGACGCCGCGCAACTGGTGGAGCTTGGTTGGATGAAAACCTCCGAGCGCTATGCCGGATTCGTGTCAACTCTGGCTACACCGCACCAGCGCAGTGACAAGGCCACCTGATGTGCCCGAACTGTTGAAGTGAAAAATCCGACCCGTGCTTATCCGCCGTAGCGGTGGCCACCGTCACCACCCTTCGGGTCCCCACCTTCTGGCCCAAACTGGCCCAAACTGTTGAGAGCAAGCGCCTTGCAGGCTGACGGAGCATCTGGGTAACGGTGCAGATAATCCTCAAGCGCCTCGATGGTGCCGATTTTGAGGGCCTGCTCGCAGGCAAGCTCGGCTTCCTGGACGCCAACGTCGATTTTCGCCTGTGCCGCGCCGGTGAAAGCGACACTCAACCCAAGCAGACTAAGTCCGCCCAAAAGCAACGAATGAACCTTGCGCATAACACACCCCACACACAAAACAACCCACTGAAAATATTAGCATCTGTTAACGTTTTGTCAACCATTCTGGCAAGGTTCGGCCAACATGGTTAACGCGCGCACTTGACCGGACCGGGCTTCGCTGGCGCTCGGGAATTTCATTTGCTGGTTGGATCGCCGCTGGAGCAGTTCACCGTTTCACGGAAACGGCAAACCGCTCTGTCTCTTTGTTTTGACGCAATTCCCAAGGGAAAGCGCGACGCGCTTTTCCCGGGAAAACGGTTTCACACTTTTCCTGGAATTGCTTTAGTCGCTGAACAGGGTCAGCTTGCGGAAAAACGCATTGGTCGGAAAACCATTGAACGTTCCGGTGAAGCGAACGGCGAGAACGATCGAAAGCGGCATCTTCCGTCGTGCGCGAAGCGCTGCCACCAACGGATGACGCACAAATCTGTCTTCGATGCTCATCCAGCCTGAAAAGGCGATCGTTTGCGCGCCAATATCCTGTTGCCAATCTATGGTTTGGTCGGGGCGAGCAAGGGCCAGACCGAAGTCCATCGCCGCCGCATCGGCATGAGCGATTTCAACGGTAGCTTCCACTTTCCGGAAGAAGGCTGGAAATTGATAATCAAGCGATGCAGCGACCGCGCCGTCCGCATGCGGGCGCAAGAACACCCCGCCGTCATCCGGTGCGACAAGCAGCAGCGGGAGAGCCGAGACGCGTGGGGTAAGCAACCGTGCGCTCCTCAGTATGTCGTGGTCGAGGATGATCGAACTGCCGCCAGCATCAGGACGATCCGGGGCATTGGAGTATGTGGCGGCGGGGCGTCCAAGCAAGGTTGCAGCCGTATCGGGACGGCCGATCGACGCAGCAGTGCTCGCAAGTTTCTCTATGGCTGTATTGCTGTTCGGTTCGATGTCGCACAGCTCCAGATATTTTCGATTGCCGGGGGTGTATTTCAGGTTTTCCCGGCCACTCTCAATTTCGGACCGGTGCGTGTTCTGGGCGATGGCCAGATGATGCAGCAAGCGGACGTCATCGGATTGGCTCGACCTGAACGCCTCCAGGACGGGAAGCCGGTTGTCGTACCAATTCGACTGCCGGAACATTCCATCCGGTTTCGAGCGATACCAATATAGCGGCTTTGGAATCGTCTTGATCTTGAGACCTGCCAGAGAAGCTCGCGCAAAGAATTCCCAGTCGTGCATGGCGTAGCCGGGCTTCTCGATCAAGAACCCGATCCGCGAGAACACAGATCGGCGTATCATCGCATTCGCGTCACCGTAGACGTTATGGATCAGGCCGAGCGCGTCGGGACCACCCAGAGGCAGGTACTGGATCAGCCCGTCGGCGCGATCCTCCGGCACGAAATCCTCGTAGAAGATCAGTTGGAACGCAGTGCAGATGTCGGCATCCGATGTAGCCATCGCACGCACGAAATGATCGACGGCCTCCGCAAACAGCGCGTTATCATCGTCGGCGAACAGGATGAGCTCGCCATGCGAAGCGCGGATGCCGGCATTTCGCGCCGCGCCGAGATGCTTGTGCGGTCGGCGCAGGATCTTCCATCCGCGCTGACGGAAGGTCGGTTCCAGCGTATCCAGCAACCGCCTCGCTTCGTCCAGGTCGCTTCCGTCGTCGACCAGAACCAGCTCCAGGTGATCGTAGGTCTGCGCTTCGATCGCCGCGATTGCCTGTTTCAGATAGAGTGGCCGGTTGCGGTGGGCCATGACAATAGAGACCAGGGGTGACGGCCCGGCGCTTTTGTCGACGCGCCTGCGCTTGGCCGGCATCGGCAGATTGCGCGTATCCAGCCAGGACTGCCGACATTGGCTCAGCCTGTCGACGGGCTGCGGGCAAGGCGGGTCGTTGAGCGCGGCTAAAATCGCAAGCGCCAACGCGGCAGCGTCAGGATCGACCAGCCGCGGTTGCCCCGCCTGCGCATTCCAGCTCTCGGCGTTCGCGTCGACATTGGTCGCAACGAAAGGCAATCCCGCCTCGATACATGCGGCAACACTGCCACCCGTCGATGCGGCGCGGGCGGGAATGACGGCAAGCGCGCCGCTCCGCGCGACGTAGTCGAGCTTTGCGGCGGGGCTTGCGTGCGCCAACAGGTTGAGCTTAAACGGCCACTGCTCGGCGCGTCTGAGAAGCAGTCCACCGCTGTGCTCGCCCATGATCTTTCCGAATGGACCGAATGCGGTGACCGTCAGCTCTTTTGGCGCTGTTGACGCGATGATGTCGAGCGCGTCGCAAAACAGCGTCAGGCCATCGCGGAAGCGCCACCCGGCCAGGACGGCAAGTTCTCTGGCGCTTCTCGTCGCAATCGGCGGCCGCGCTCCGGCTGGAGCGAGACGATCCTGCAACAGCAACATCGGCGTCACGATCCCCCTCTTCACCTTCCAGCCCTTCGACAACATCCACTGTCGCAAGGCTGCCGACACACAGATCGTCCTGTTCGCCATCTCGGCGCAGTATTTCTCCATGTAGGCGACGGCAATCGCCTCGGTGCTGTCCATGAACGCCTTGTCGGCTTCGTGTTCCCATTCTTCCGGAGCGTGGGCGACGACCACGATCGGCGGCGCGGCAAAGGCCGCAGTCTCGACCGCCAGCAGCGTGTAGTAAGGCAACCCGCCCTCAAGCGGCGCGTAGACCAAATCGTGGCCGGACCGTTCGAGATAATGCAGTACAGCGGCGGACCGACTCTCGGGCGTCGCCAGCGAAGGAAGCAATTGATCGGACTTGTCGAGAACTTCCAGTCGCACCGAGGCCGCCTCCAGGTCGCGGTGGTGCGCTGCCTCCTCGGCTGGAGCAATCCTGCCTGGAACCCATAGCAGGGTGACGTCGTCGCCATCTTCGGCGAAAACCCGGGCCAGTTCGACCATGGCGCCTTCTTCGCCACCGGGATCGATTACATTTGTCACGACGCAGACGCGGCGAGGCTTGCCTTCCTTTGCCGGCCTCCGCTCTTTCCCGTCAACGGCCATCCGACTTCCTCTGATCCAATTCCGCCCGAGTGCGCTCCGCAGCACAGTCGATCTGCAACGATGCCCGCGCGTGTTTACGTTTTAGTGATCATCCTTCTGCGCCATTGGTAAACCAAATCGTCAATCAGGTCCTGAAACGGCTGCACAATCAATCAACTGATACAACTTTAGCGACACGGAATATTCAATCTTTACGCCTCTCAGCTAGTCATTGACGGCATAGCAGGAGGCGCAAATGAAAACGATAATGAAGTTTCTCGGTGCGCTCGGTTTGATGGGCGCAATGGTCTCGGCGGGCTCCGCGGATGAATTGCTGCGACCGCGCATCAACCTTGGCACGGCCAACGTCAAGACGATCAGTGGTGACCGCGGCGGCTATGTGATCGACTATGCAATCCGTGCGCTGAAAATGCGCCGCAGCGGCACTTTTGTGCGGTTCAGCGGGTCGTGCGACTCGGCCTGCACACTCTATCTGTCGATGCCCAAGAGCAAGGTGTGCGTCACGCGGAACGCTTCGTTCGGCTTTCATCTGCCATATGGCGTTTCTGCCCGGGGCAATCAGGTCGCCGCTAATTTCATGATGAAAAACTACCCTGGCTGGGTTCGCGGCTGGATCGCGAAGCGTGGTGGGCTGAAGAGTTCCATCGCGACGATGACATACGCGGATGCGAGCCGCTTTCTGCCGACGTGTCCTTCCGAACAGCGGAGCATGACCGTCGCCAGCCTGAGCCCGACGCGTCTGCGTGGCGGCTGATTGCTGACGCGGTACTGAAACATGACGACGGCGGGTGCTCGACAGCGCCCGCCGTCGCCGATTCATACGGCGGGTGCACAGTTGTTTGAACAGCTCACTTGGCCAAACACATCGCCGTTCAATGCGTTCGGTTAACCAGTTCTCAAGAGGCTTGGTTAACGGAAACTTGATTTTGTTGACTCTTTTTTAGCGCCAGCCGATTCTGCGGGTGGGGGTCTGAAGGCTATCGGCCGTGGTTTGGGCCGAAACGCAAACTGGCGGCGGGTAGTTGTATGAGCATCGGCGGCGGTACGGGGTCGGCGAGCCGACCTGAGAGCGGCCTTATGGAATCGAAGGCGGGGACGGCTTCGTCGAAGGATTTGCGCTTTCGGCGCAGGAGCCTGCGGATCATTTGCACGGGCCTGTTGTCCTGGCTGCTTTTGGGTGTCTACCGCAGCGCAATCGTTGATCCGCAAACGACTTTTCCAGGTCTTTTGGGGGCCATCCCCGAGGGATTGGCGTCAAGCTACTACGACCTGATTGTCGTTGCGTCCCTGACCCTGGTGACTCTGATCCTGCTTTTCCTGGCAAAGGCCAGCCGTCTCGGCTCGGCAATCGTCGTCTTCCTCTTCTATGTTGCTGTCATGGTCTCTCTGGGCTGGGGGTTTGCCAACATCAATCTCGTCAAGATGCTGGGCGAACCGTTCACATTCCAATGGCTGGTCTATGGCGACTTCCTGCAGAATGCCGATGCCAGGAACGCGATGGGTGACGCGCTCAACATCAAGGACTTCGCGACCCTTTCCGGGTCCGTCATCCTGGTGCTCATCCTTGGCTATGCCGCGGGCAGCTTGTGCCAGCGGCCAATGAGCGCTGCTGGCTACGGGGCCTTTCTGGGCGTGCTCGTTGTCTGTGTCGGCGCGGCCATCGCCGGCACCGGATACCACGTGCGTGCGCAGGCGTTGCCGGCGGCCGAGATCGTCAATCCGATCCTGTATTTTGTTGAATCGGCTGTGCTCAGTCCAACGCCGGTCGTGCTGACAATGAATGCCAACACCAATGACCCGGATGTCGCGAGCGTCGGCGAGCGTCCGCCGGAAACGTCGACCTTCAAGGCGCCGACGCCGAACCCGATCAAGAACGTGTTGGTTTTCATGATGGAGTCGGTGCCGTCCAAATACATCGAGACGTTTGGCGGCAAGTATCCGATCACACCAAATATCAAGAGTTATGCAAAGGACTCCATACGATTCGACAACATATATGCGCACGCACCTTCCACGCACTACTCGGTGTTTTCTCTGCTCACCTCTATGTACAACGACATTTCATACTATGGCATGACCACCAGGTATCCATATCTGCCTCTGGACTCGATCTCAAACGTCCTGTCCAAGAACAATTTCCGTACAGGGTTTTTCTGGAGCGCGGATTCCCGATTCCAACGGGTCGATGAGTTTTTCCTCAACAAGGGACTGGATGTGATCCAGGACTACCGGGGGCAGAAATGCGGTACCCCGACGTTCAAGCTCAGCTCAGAGCAGTGGAAGAACATGGACTACAACAGCGATCTTTGCACGGCGCAGTCGATCATCGACTGGATGAACAAGGACGCGGGAAAACCCTTCTTCGGCATAATGTTCACGGCGATGACCCACTATCCCTACATCATCGACAGCCCGATGTTTTCGAAGATGGCGACTTCCTCCGATGGCAACACGCTGGTCCACTACTCGGATGACCAGAAATTCAATGCTTACCTCAACGCGCTGAAGGTCGGCGATGCGGCGCTTGGCGAGATCCTTGAATCGCTCAAGCAGTCCGGCAAGCTCGATTCGACGCTGGTGGTCATATTGGGCGATCATGGCGAGGCGTTCGGGGAGCATGGCGACTACATTCATGCCAGCGCGATCTACGAGGAAAACATCCACATCCCGCTCATCATGATCAACAAGTATCTCTTTCATGACGAAGTTGCGCATCCGGTCGGCGGCATCGTCGACATCGCCCCGACGATCTTCGACATACTCGGACTCCCGCTGCCGAAGCAGTGGCAGGGGCGCAGCCTGTTCAGCGAGCAACGGCCAAACAAGACCTTCTTCTTCAATCCCTGGGCCGGTTTCCTGTTCGGCTATCGCGAGAACGATCGAAAGGTCATCTTCAACGCGACCACCGGCAAGGTGGAGGAATACGACCTCAAGGCCGATTCCGGTGAACGAACCAACCTCTTCAAGGTCGATACCGGCGACCGAAACGCGCTGCTGCAGCCCATCGCCGGATGGGTGCAATCGCAGAGGCAACGCGTGGCCGACCTGGTGGCCGCGGCGGCGAAAGACTCGGGACGTTGCACCATCACCAGTCTGGAGGTCGACGCTGCCGGCATTAGTCTCCAGGGCGCGCCTCGGTTCGACGTGCTGGTCGACGGAAAGACCGTCGCCGGGATCGACGTCCCGGGCAAGGAAAGCGTCGCATCGACGCCCGAAGCCGCCGTGGCGGAGTTAATGCAGGCGTCAACCGAGTCCAGGCCGTTCCACATCGATCTCAGCAGCGTGCCGAACCCGAAGACAATCGAGCTTCGCTATATCAACGACCTGTGGGGCGGAGAGGGCAAGCCAGGTGATCGCAACCTGTTCATCAAGAGCGTCAAGGTGAACGGTCAGCTGGTGCCAAACGCCAGGCTACATGTCGACGAGCAGTCCCATGGCTACACCGACGACAACGGGACCGCTATGTACAGCAACGGCTCGCTATGGGTTAGCGGTCCCTTCGTCGAGGGATGCGTATAGCGTGCCGCGTGCCTGACCGTCGTCCTCGATTTACGGCCCGTGAGCGCCGCGACAGATACTGTCGGCCCCTCCTGTTGACATCTTCGCGCGGCAGTCAATAGCATGCGAGATACTGATGGTTGTGGCATGGAGCCACTTGTCAGCGCAGGACGGACCGGGCCCGTTCTTGCGGTATACTCGGCTGGTCTGCGCCCGCTTGGAAGCGAACATCGAATGCGATCGCTCGGCATGACGACCCAGACCGGATTGCCATCTGAATCAGAGAGCGGGGCAAGGCGCCATCGACTCGCCAGGCGTGTCCCCCTTGCGCCCCTCCTGGCCATTTGGTGCCAGATGGCGCTTTGCGGAGCCGCGTACGCAACTGGTGCCGAAGACAGCGGACCTGCCGTTACCGTCCCGACGGCTTTCGAACTTCAGCTTGTTTATGCCGACCGCACGTGGATATGGGATAACGGAGCGGCCTATTTCGGACAGAAGGATCGACCGGTCCGGGCCTGGACCTCAGGGCAGGACACGGCTTCGGTCGGCGAAGGCAGATGGCATCTGAGCAACGATGGCAAGATGTGCATGGAACTCGTCTGGCGGTCCAAGGGCTACGCGGCGCCGATTCGCACGTGTTTCAGCCACCGCATCCGGGGTGGGACTCTCCAGCAGCGCAAGGATCCGGACGGAGCCTGGTACAGTTTCAGGCACTCTCCGGAAGACGCTTCCGACGAACAACGGAAATTCGAGGAAGGCGACACCAAGGGCGCGCAGTTTGACCAGATCCGTAGCCTGATCGATTCCAGGAGTTGATGCATGCGGCCCGATTTTGGGACAACGGCGTGCATGAAGAAAAGGATAAGCGCGTTGACGTGCTTTGGTTTCAGGTTCTGAGCCGTATCAAAGGCTCGCTGAGAAGCCCTCACCCACCTCAGCGAGCCCACGTCCCGACACACGACAAACGGGACGACCGCTACCAGCTTTGCGAGCTGGTATTGCTTTCCGATGCATTTGGCGCGCCTGGCGCAGTTGCCCGCCGGCGCTTCGGCGTCGGCATCGGAATTGTGGACGCGGCAGCCTCCAGTCCGAAGAATGGTGCGGCTGTCCTGACGATCGTATCGATGTCGGAAAGTTCCGGCATGAAATCGAGATGTTCGCGTGCGCTGGCCGGGTCGGCGTAGAGCTCTGCCGGGTCTCCCGGGCGCCGGGGCCTGAAGACAGCCGGAACCGATTTTGACGTCATCCGGGTGACCGCCTGGAGAATCTCCTTGATAGACACCCCGCGTCCGCTGCCGAGATTGACCGACAGGCTTGCGCTACCCGCCTCCAGATGCATCAGAGCCTTCAGATGCGCGCGCGCCAGATCGCTGACATGAATGTAGTCGCGCACGCAGGTGCCATCCGGAGTGTCATAGTCCGTGCCGAAAACCTCGATCTCGTCGATCGTGCCGAATGCAGCCATGAGCACTCGCGGGATCAGGTGCGTCTCCGGCGTGTGCCATTCGCCGAGTTCGCCCTCCGGATCGGCGCCGCAAGCGTTGAAATAGCGCAGGATCGCATATTTCATTCCGTAGGCGGAGGCATAGTCCCTGATGATCTGCTCGCCCATCAGCTTGGTCCGTCCATAGGGGCTGATCGGATTTTGCGCCGAGGTCTCGCGAATGGGCAGTGTTTCGGGCACACCGTATGTCGCGCAGCTGCTTGAAAAGATGATGTTTTCGATCGAGCTGGCGCGCGCCGCATCAAGCACCGCGATAGTGCCCGACACATTGGTCGAATAATATCCCGCGGGCTCATGAACGGACTCGCCGACATAGGCAAGCGCTGCAAAGTGGATTATCGCTTTCGGCTGATAGGTGCTTATCGCCTGCTGCAGCGCGTTCAGGTCCCGGATATCGCCAACGACAAGCGGCCCCCAGGCAACGGATCTCTCGTTGCCGCGGCTCAGATTGTCGAAGACGACGGGCAGGTAGCCGGCAGCTGACAACAGCTTGCAGGTGTGGCTGCCGATGTATCCGGCTCCGCCCGTCACCAGGATTGCCGGGCGGCTCATTTACATCGCAGCTTCTTTGACGGGCCGGCTCGAGTAGAGCAGGGCGTCAAAATACGCCGTGGTATGCGCGAGCCCCTGGCTCAGGCTGATTTTTGGCTCCCAGCCAAGATTTTTCCGGGCGAAGGAGATGTCGGGCTTGCGCTGTTTGGGATCGTCGACGGGCAGCGGCCGATGCACGATCTTCGACCGCGAGTTGGTGTATTCGATCACCTGTGTCGCCAGTTCCAGAATGGTGAATTCGGCAGGGTTGCCGAGATTGACCGGGTGCTTCGGTGCGCTCGGTGCGTTCATCAGCCGGATGAAGCCTTCGATCAGGTCGTCCGCGTAGCAGAATGAACGGGTCTGCTGGCCGCTGCCGTAGACGGTCAGGTCGTCACCGTGCAAAGCCTGGACGATGAAGTTCGACACGACGCGGCCATCGTCTGGTTGCATGCGGCGGCCATAGGTGTTGAAGATCCGCGCGACGCGGACATCGAGGCCATACGTCCTCGAATAGTCGAAGAACAGCGTCTCGGCCGAACGCTTGCCCTCGTCATAGCAGGATCGCGGACCATGCGGGTTGACGTTGCCGAAGTAGCTCTCCGGCTGCGGATGCACCAAGGCGTCGCCATAGACCTCGGACGTCGAAGCCTGGAATATCTTGGCATTGCTCCGCCGCGCGAGTTCCAGCAGGTTCAGAGAACCAAGCACGCATGTCTTGAACGTGTGGATCGGATCTGCCTGGTAATGCGGCGGGGAGGCCGGGCAGGCAAGATTGTAGATTTCATCGACCTGCAGGTCCAAAGGCAAGGCATCGACAATGTCATGCTCGATGCAGGCAAATCGTGGATCGCGCAGCAGGGCATTGAGATTGTATCTCTTGCCGGTGTGGAAATTGTCCAGCGCGACAACGTCATATCCATCCAGCAAAAGACGCTCGCACAGATGCGAACCAAGAAATCCTGCCCCTCCGGCAACCAAGGCACGGCGCCGATTGGACCTGGCGCCCCTTCGGCTGTTCCCGGACTCGAGTTTCAGAACATTGACAGTCCTACCCATACTGCACCCCTTCGCCCTTACGCACTGCGCACGCTACCGCCGGACCGGGACACAGCGTTGCCCGGCGCCGTTCCTGAGAACGTCACAAACCTTCCGCTTCTGCGGAATCGTCACTCCTGATGTCTGTCGATTGCTTTTTGGGTTCGTTGGTCGACGCTATGCGGCTTATTGGCTGCCGTTCAGCATTCGATACGCCCCGAAATCGCGGTTACGCGTCTGGTGCCACCATCGCCCACTACTCGCCCAAATTGCACATCCCAACGTATCGAAAATATACCTGTGGACAACATAGTCAACTAAATTAGCGAATCGTTAACCGTCATCATCTGGGAGTGGTTAATCATGGGGTCGCAGCGTCTGCCGCTCCATCCCGAGGGCTGATCGCGAAATTGGAAATATATCAACAAAAAATAGAAATACTCAGGAGTTTTTTGACGCCAAAATCCTGAGATGCAGCGGGATAATTTCAGACATAAAGCGGAAATAGCTAGTTGAAGGCAAATAATAGTCGCGCGCGTATCAGTTTGTATTTAAAAGTAATTTGGGTTTAGAAATATCGATAATATTATAACATCTTGCTTTGTCGATAAATTCTTATGCGGAAAGGTTCTGGCGTTCATCCACTTATGTAGACTTTACTAATTTAGCTATAGCTTTTGAGCGCATAGGTAGAAATCCGTCGGCGTTGTGACGCAGACATGACGCCGATACGGTTGGACGGCGGCAGTTCGCTTTGGCCAAATCCGCACAAACATCCATTTGGCGATTATCCCTTGTCTTGGACAGACGAGGACCGCTGCGCAAGCCATCGCCTTTTGATCCCTGGAGCGTTATTGGCAATTGGTCGAACACACAGGTTATTCTCGATGCGCTTTCTCTTCTTCCTGATCCTGCTCGCCGGTATCGCCGTCGGCGTCGTTTATCCCTGGGCGATGATGAATTTCTCCGGCCATGAGATAGGCAGCTACAGGGTCTACGAGCAGGGCCGCTTCAAGCCGGTGACGGTGGCGCTCTCGTCAAGCGATGCGCCTGTCAGGGTGCTGGTCGACCTGACGGCGCGGGCCGAGCGCATCGTCTCGCAGCAGCGCACCGTCTTGACCTTGACCGCGGCTACCAGTGGCAAGACGGTGCTCGCGTCGGCGCTGCAATTCAACCATTCAGACAATCCGCGCCAGGTCAGCCCGCAGCTGCCCGACAAGGTCTTTCGCGACGAGGCGGGCGTGATCGCGACCGTTAGCCCCGGCGCCTATCTCTTCACCGTCGGCCCGGGCGATGCCGATGATATCCCGATGCGGGCGGTGGAGCTGGTGCTGCGCTCCGGCGCCGGTGAGATCGACAGCCGCGCCCGGCCGGTCGGCTATGGGCTGATGGCCGTCGGCCTGATTGGTTTCCTGCTCTCGTTGCGTTTCGGCGGCAGCCGGCCGGAGAACCCCAACTCGAAGCCGCCACCGCCGCGTTGGGGCAGGGGCTCCTCGACGTGAGTGCGGCATGAATTACCGTCACGCCTATCACGCCGGAAATTTCGCCGATGTCGTCAAGCATGTCGTGCTCAGCCTTCTGCTCGACTATCTGAAGCAGAAGGACAAGGCGTTCCGTGTCATCGACACCCATGCCGGCATCGGCCGCTACGACCTGTCGTCGACGGAGGCGCAAAAGACCGGCGAATGGCAAGGCGGCATCGGCCGACTGATCGGCGCCCCGTTGGACAAATCGGCGGCCGCGCTGCTTACTCCCTATCTCGAAGTGGTGCGTTCGCTCAATGCCGATGGCGGCGTGAAGAAATATCCTGGCTCGCCGCTCATCGCCCGCCATCTCATGCGCAAGCAGGACCGGCTGTCGGCGATCGAACTGCATGGCGATGATGCCGCCAGGCTGAAGACGCTGTTTGCCGGCGATTTCCAGACAAGGGTGATCGAACTCGACGGCTGGCTGGCGCTCGGCGCGCATTTGCCCCCGAAGGAAAAGCGCGGCGTGGTTCTTATCGATCCGCCGTTCGAGGAAGCCGGCGAATTCGACCGCCTCGTCGACGGGATGCAAAGAGCGCACAAGCGCTGGCCGGGCGGCATCTATGCACTGTGGTATCCGATCAAGGACCGCAAGGCGATCATCGCCTTCCGCAAGGCCCTCAAGCAATCCGGCGTCCCGAAGCTGCTCGACATCGAGTTCGAGATCCGGCCTGCATCGCGGGAGCCGAGCCTCGATGGCAGCGGCATGGTGGTGGTCAATCCGCCCTTCACCTTGGAGCGTGACCTGCGCATCGTGTTGCCGGCTCTGCACAGATTGCTGGCGGTCGAGAAACCCGCGCACTGGTCGCTGGAATGGTTGGCTGGGGAGCAGCTCTAGGTCGCTCAAAGGAACAGCTAGTTCGCGACCGCGCCTCGGCCGCAGCAGCGATGCAAATTCGCCAAGCATTTGACAGCAGGTCGCTTTCCCAGACACAGGGAGGGCGGATTCTTCAAAGGCTCAGGGCAGCAGTTTCACGGCTTCGCACCGGCAAAACCAGCTCCGAAGCCGTAAACCTTCGTCCGCGCAACCGCTTGACCGCGCGCCGCCGAATCCGCACAGTGCGCGCAGTCGACCTTTGAGAGGCTGCCATGACTCGCTTTGCCAAATCCGCTCTTGCTGCCCTGATTTCGCTTTGCACGCCGCTGGCCGCACCCCTTGGCATCACCCAGGCGGCGCAGGCTGCCGACCTTTCCGTCTATTCCGACGAGGACAGCGGTGTCTGCGGGCAGGCGTGGGTGCTGAACAAGATCTCCAGCCGCTTCTCCTATCAGGTGCATCACGTGCCGCATCTGCCTGATGTCTCGATCACCGATTTCCAGCGCATTCACCAGCATCGCTATCTGCCGGCGAGCGAAGAATGGCCGATCGGCCGCCGCTATTGCGGCGCAACCGTCAGCCTCTCCGATGGCCGTGCCCGCACCATCTGGTACCTGATCGAGGAAGGTCAGGGTTTTGCCTCGATCGGCGACAATGTCGAGTTCTGCGTGTCAGGCTTCGACCGCTGGATGGTCTACAACGGCCGTTGCCGCGTCTTGCGCTGAGCGCATCACTTTCTTCTGTTTTCGCGCCTGCGGTGACATCGGCCGCAGGCGCTTTCATTTGGCATGTTGACAGACGAAGTTGATTGGTCGCATAGATGTGAGACAGACCTGTCTCATCACCGGCAAGACCATGGCATCGTCGCCCACAACAGACAAACGCCAGCACGTCGTCGAAACGGCCTACGCCCTGTTCAAGCGCGCCGGCTTCCATGCCACCGGCATCGACCGGATCATCGCCGAGGCCGATGTGGCCAAGATGACGATGTATCGCCACTTTCCCAGCAAGGACGAACTGATCGTCGAGGTACTCGACTATCGCGCCCGGCGCTTCGAGCGTCAGCTCGACCAGCTTGCGCAAGAGGTCGCCACGCCGGAGCGGAAGATCGCAAAAATCATCGACTGGCACGAGCGATGGTTCGGCAGCCCTGATTTCCACGGCTGCCTGTTCGCGCATGCGTTGGCCGAGTTCGGCGATCCCACCCATCCGGTGTTCCAGGCCGTCGCCCGACAGAAAAATGGCCTCAAGCGGCGCATGCAGGCAATCCTCGAGGACATAATGCCTCCGAAGCAGGCTGAGGGTGCTGCGGCGGCGCTGCTGATGCTGATCGAGGGCGCGACGCTGATGGCGCAGATGGGCGAGGCCGAAGCCGCCATCGATAGCGCCCGCAAGGCGGCCGACGCCGTCATAGCCAGCGCGCGTAAAGCGCAATGAGCGCGACGGTCATCGCGCTCGCGCTGTTCGCGGCCATTCTGCACGCCAGCTGGAACGCCTTCCTGCGGACTGGTGCCGACGGGCTGTGGACGGTCACCGTCATGAGCTTTTCAAGCACGCTCATCGCCATTCCAATGGCGCTTTTCCACGCGCTTCCCGCGACCGGCGCCTGGCTCTATGTCGCGCTCTCTGCCGGCCTCCAGGTCGGCTACAGCGTGTTCCTGGTCGCCGCCTACCGCTATGGCGAACTGGGGCAGGTCTATCCGATCGTGCGCGGCAGCGTGCCGCTGCTGGTTACACTGGGCGGTTTCGCGCTGGCCGGCCAGCAGCTCACAATGCCCGAGATCGTCGGCGTCACGCTGGTCGCCTGCGGCATCATGGGCCTGTCGCTTGGCAGGGGCAGGGCATCGACGACGTCGATCCTTTACGCGCTGGCGACCGGCGCGATCATCGCGGCCTACGCGACGGTCGACGCCATCGGCGTGCGTGTGGCGGGCGACAGCGGCGCCTACACCGCCTGGGTGCTGCTGATTTACGGCGCCTTGCTGCCGGCGACCTTCATCGCCCTGCGCGGCAGGCTCGTCGTCAACTTCAGCGCGCCCGAAACCCGTAAGGCTCTCGCCGGTGGCTTGTTCGCGCTGCTTGCTTATGCCGTCGTGGTCGCCGCTTTCGCGCTCGGCCCGGCCGGCCCCATCACCGCCATCCGCGAAACCAGCGTTGTCTTTGCCGCCTTCATCGGCCAGTTCTTCCTCGGCGAGCAACTGACACCGAGGCGCGTCGGCGCCTGCGCCGTCGTCGCGCTTGGCGCCGTCTGCCTCGGCTATCAGCCGTGAGCGGCGAGGGATCCCGATCGCGCCATTCTGCTCACGCGATGCGGCCCGCGCCTGAGAGGTAAGCGCAGATCAGCTCGACGAGTTGCTTCTGCAACTCCGGTGCCTCAAGCATGTCTCGCCTTGCGGCATCGTGGATGACGCCCTCGACCGCCGAGGACAGCACGCGCGCCACGGTCTCATTGTCCTTCCTGCGCCTGCGAAACTGCGCCACCGCCGCCGTGTAGTGGTCGAGATAACGCGATTGGAACGAGGCATGGGCGGCGCGTGAGCTGCGATCGCCTGGCGCCTCGTCGAGCAGCACCTGATGCAGCGTCGGATGGATGCTGTGCGCATCGATCATGCCGCGAACCAGCTCTTGCGCGAATCGCTTGAGCGGCTTGTCGCCTTCTGCTGATTCGGCGATCACCGACAGCACCTGATCGAAATGTCGCCGCCGGATTGCCTCGACCAGCGACAGCTTGTCGGGAAAATATTGATAGAGCGAGCCGATGCTGACGCCGGCGGCATCGGCCACCTTGTTGGTGGTGAAGCCGGCCCAGCCGAGCGCGCTCAGAACATGAGCACCGGCTTCGATGATCGCCTCGACCGTTGCGCGCGAACGCGCCTGGCGCGGCTGCTTGCGCATGCGCGAGCGCGGCTTTGCAATGCGAGTAGACATGTCCGCTCCATCAGCCAAGAATATGGACAACATACTCACATTTTGTGGAGAGGGTACAGACCATGAGCGCGCTGAATCTGCTTAGCAGTCTCTTCGTTTATCAAGCCTGGGCCAATGGCGAGTTGCTGGAGAAGCTCGCGGGTCTCGACCAGCGGAAGCATGCGGACGAGCGTCATGCGGCGATCCGTCTGCTCAACCACAATCTCGTCGTGTCGAAAATATTTTCGGCGCATCTTTCCGGCACGCGTCATGAATACGCGTCCGACAATACCGAGGACACGCCGGCACTCGATGAACTCAGCGCCGATGTCGCCGCCATGGATCGCTGGTATCTCGAGTATCTGCAAACCGTGTCGCCAAAGCTCCTGTCGGAGCCGGTGCCCTTCGTCTTCACCGATGGTGGCAAGGCGATGATGTCGCGCCGGGAAATGCTGACGCATGTCGTCACCCACGGAGGTTACCATCGCGGTGAGATCGGGCGGATCCTGGTGCAGATCGGTGTCACGCCGCCATGGGATACGTTTGCCGTACATCTGCATCAGACCGAACCTTCGCGCCGGCTGCAGGTGCGTGATCCGGTTGGGGTGTAGCGCCTGTAGCCCCTGGTTTCCAAGGGGTGGCGGCTTCCCAAGGGATGAGGATCGCCGCGATCCTTCACGTCCCTTTGTTCGCTGGGCATCCCCGGCACTGACGCGGGCGCTCTCCCTTCTCGTCTGGAAGATGTTCGGCACAACAGGGTGGATGTTGTCCCGCTCAAATGCCGCCTTTCATTGCTCCCATCCAACCTTTGTCACTATACGAGTAAAAAGCTCGCATTAAATTTGGTGCTGTTTCTACCGCTGCCAAGATGAAGCAAGATCAGGCTCTGTGATGCGGTGCTTTTCTGTCACCCGACAAGCCGTCGATGACCACGCGCGATCGACGCCGCCGCAAGAGATTGTGAGCTTGACGAGAAGATCGCATGAGTCGCAACGCCCAGAAATTCTGCTGCAAAAGTTCGCTCTGACGCGCGAAGATTCTTTGCCGATTTCGCTGTCGATCATCGCAAACATGCTCTCGGTGTAACCGAAATTTAATCTGCAAAATTCAGTGTAATGCTTCGCTGGCTAGACACGCGCGAGTCAGATATGCATAGGCTCGCCGGGTCACTAACGGCCAACGGCACAAACGCAAGGGGCATCGCATGGCTAAGACGTCATCCAAAGCGCCGGCATCCAAGGCACCGGCAAAGAAAGCACCAGTAAAGGCAGCGGCGGCGAAAGCGGCAACTGCAGTGAAGAAGGCAGCACCTGCTGCAAAGCCGAAGGCGGCAGCGCCCAAGGCAAAAGCAGCACCGGCTAAGAAGCCGGCTGCGAAGGCCGCTGCCAAGCCGGCAGTAAAGAAAGCAGCACCGGCCAAGGCCAAGGCTGCGCCGGCAAAGAAGGCGGCGCCTGCCAAGAAGCCGGCTGCCAAGGCTGCGGCAAAACCCGCCGCGAAGAAGGCACCCGCCAAGGCTCCGGCCAAGCTTGCTGCTGCGAAGTCTACCGCAGCCGTGAAGAAAGCAGCGCCTGCCAAGAAGGCAGCGCCTGCGAAGGCCGCGAAAAAGTAATCGCGTTTCTTCGCGCGCCGGGGACGATGCCGGGACATATGAGGGCGGGCGCCTTGGATACGCCGCGCTCTCCGTTCCGGTGTTAAGGCGCACGAAAAGAGGGGCGAACGTATTCTATCTTTAGCAGCTCCCAGGACTTCGCCTCACGGCGAAGTCCGGTGGGGGCTTTTTTGTTGCCCTGCGCAAACCGCGCGGCTCTCGATTGCCGGTTGTTCTGGCGGTCAGTTTTTCTTCTGCTGGCATTTGCCTGCAGGCGTCGATCGGTAGAAACTCACTGTCTGCGAAACAGGAACCGATCATGCCGAAGCTGCTCTACGCGTCCTCATCTCCCTACAGCTCCAAGGTGCGCATGGCAGCACTCTATGCCGGCATCGCCGTCGAGCTGGTGCCGGTCAAGACCGAGGACAAGCCCGCCGAACTGCTAGCGGCCAATCCGCTCGGCAAGATCCCGGTTCTGGTGCTCGACGATGGCCGCTCGATCCACGACAGTCGTGCCATCACCCAGCATCTCAACCGCGCGTCCAAGAATATGTTGTTGCCGCGCAATTCCGACAAGCGCCTCGAGGCCGAAGTGCTGGAGGCGCTTGCCGACGGCATTTGCGACTGCGCGCTGTCGATGGTCTATGAGCGGCGCACGCGGCCCGAGGAGATGGTCTATCAGCCCTGGCTCGATCGCCAGTGGACCAAGATCACCGCCGCACTCGACCTCCTCAATGCCAATCCGCCGAAACTTCCGAAGAAGATCACGCTTGGCCAGCTGGCGCTGCGCGCCTGCCTTGGCTATCTCTCGCTGCGCTTCGCCGGCAAATGGGAAAAGGGCCGCGGCCGGCTGACCCGCTGGGTAGCGCGCTTCGACGAGAAGTTCCCGGAGCTGAAGGGGGCCGTGCCGGCTTGAGGGCAAGAACAAAAAAAGCCGGGCGCGAGGCCCGGCTTTCTTGTGTCGTGGCTTGAACGACAGTTAGAACTTCATACCGACGCCGAAGGTGACGCGGTTGTCGCTCTCCTTGACCTTGGTGCCGACGCTGTCGAAGCTCTTCGAACCGAAGTCGGTGTAGCGATACTCGACACGGCCGAACACATTGTCGGTGATCTTGATGTCGGTGCCGACACCGGCCGTCCAGCCGAGCATCGTGTTGTCGTCGCTGGCGCCGGGGACCGAGACCTTCTGGTTCTTCAGGGCGCCACCGCCGGTGCCGTAGAGCAGGATTTCCGGGGTCACAGCGTAGCCCAGACGAGCGCGCAACGAGCCTTCGAAGCCGCCCTTGGAATTGACGCCGCCGCTGTCACCCTTGACGCCGTTGTAGCCGAGATCGGCTTCAGCACCGTACACGAAGTTCTCCTGCTGCCACTGGTAGCCGCCGAAGACGCCGCCGACGAAGCCCTTGGTCTTGATGTCGGGGCCGCCGTCATGGACTTTGGCATGACCGCTGAAACCGTAACCTGCGCTGATACCGGCATAGGGGCCGGCCCAGGAAGCGACGGGGAGTTCGGCGATCGGCGCCGGTGCCGGGGGCTCTTCCGAGACGACATCGGCAGCAAAAGCGGTACCGCTGAGGGCGAAAAGCCCGAGCGCGACCGCGAGCGGCGCGAATTTGAGATTGGCTTGCATTGTTGTTTACTCCTTAAGCCACAAGACACGTAGGCTTGTTTGTCTTGAACGCCATCAACCCGTCCGGGGGATGAAACGGATCTGGCACTCAACGGTTCCGAATGTCGTGTCAAAATGCGGCGGCAGCGAACCTGAAACTGGGTCATTCCCCGGCGCGAATGAGGCCGAAGCTTGACGTTGCATCTTCGCAACAGCGAAATGTCAGCACGCTTACGATGCTGCACTGCACTCGGCTTGGTGCAAGGAGTCCAGCGTCCTATATTGCGGACCTGCCGACCCGAGTCCGGGGCGGGGTCAGGTGCCGAAAAAGCCGTTTCGCCACATTCCTGCCCCAGGTGGAAACGGCATTTAACACCTGGACGCGTCACAATGTGCCGGCTAGCGGAATTGAGGCGCAGATTGAGGATTGACAGATGATCGAAGCCGCCGGAACGGCGCTGGTGACGGGCGGGGCAAAGCGGATCGGCAAGGCGATCGTCGACGATCTGGCCGCGCACGGTTTTGCCGTTGCCATCCATGCCAACGGCTCAGGCGCCGATGCCGACGCGCTGGCCGCGCGCATCAGGGGCGAGGGCGGCCGCGCCGCAGCCCTCGCCGCCGACCTGACTGACATGGACGCCGTTGGCGATCTCGTCGGCCGCGCCGAGGCAGCGCTCGGCCCGATCACGCTACTGGTCAACAACGCGTCGCTGTTCGTCGACGACAGCGTCGAGGATTTCGATTGGGCGGCGTGGGACCGCCACTTCGCCATCCATGTGAAGACGCCGGCGCTGTTGGCGCAGAACTTCGCCCGTGCCCTGCCGCAAGGCCAGGAGGGGCTGATCGTCAACGTCATCGACCAACGCGTCTGGCGGCCGACGCCGCGCTATTTCTCCTACGCGCTGTCGAAGTCGGCCTTGTGGACGCAGACGCAGATGCTGGCGCAGGCACTCGGTCCGCGCATCCGCGTCAACGCCATTGGCCCAGGCCCGACGCTGAAGAATGCGAGCCAGGAAGATCATGATTTCCAAAAGCAGGTCGATGGCCTGATCCTGAAGCGTGGCCCGCAACTGGCCGAATTCGGCGCCACCATCCGCTATCTCTGGGATGCGCGCTCGGTGACCGGCCAGATGATCGCGCTCGACGGCGGCCAGCATCTTGCATGGCAGACGCCGGATGTGACAGGCATGGTGGAATGAGTCCCGCAGACCAGAAACACAAGACGCGCGCCGGCGCCGCAGACGATATGCCGCCCGACATCGACCTCGAGGATGAGGCGGCCGAGGAGATCGTCGAGCCGGAGGCAGCAGGCCCCGATGTCGCCTTCACCGCCATCGACTGGGCGCCGCATGCCGGCGACGCCGACGGCATGGTCGGCGCCGAGGTCATCCAGACGCTGGTCAAGCGGCTGCCCAATGCGCCGGGCGTCTACCGCATGATGAACGCCGCCGGCGACGTGCTTTATGTCGGCAAGGCACGCAGCCTGAAGAAGCGGGTGACCAACTACGCACAAGGGAGATTCCACACCGCCCGCATCGGCCGCATGGTGCGCGAGACCTCGACGATGGAGTTCGTCGTCACCCGCACCGAGATCGAAGCGCTGCTACTTGAGGCCAATCTTATCAAGCGCTTGCGGCCGCGATTCAATGTGTTGATGCGGGACGACAAATCGTTCCCCTATATCCTGTTGACCGGCGATCACGTCTCGCCCGGCATCTACAAGCATCGCGGTGCGCGCTCACGCAAGGGCGACTATTTCGGCCCGTTTGCCTCCGCCGGTGCGGTCGGGCGCACCATCAATTCGCTGCAGCGCGCCTTCCTGCTCAGGAGCTGCACCAACTCCTTCTACGAAAACCGCACCCGGCCGTGCCTGCTCTACCAGATCAAGCGCTGCGCCGGTCCCTGCACCGGCGAGATCTCGCATGGTGACTATGCCGAGCTGGTCACCGAGGCGAAGGATTTCCTGTCCGGCCGCAGCCAGAAGGTGAAGACCGAAATCTCTGATGCCATGCAGCAGGCGTCACAGGAGCTGGATTTCGAGCGCGCCGCCATCTATCGCGACCGGCTGGCCGCACTGTCGCATGTGCAGAGCCACCAGGGCATCAATCCGGCCACGGTCGACGAGGCCGATGTCTTCGCCATCCACCAGGAGGGCGGCCAGGTCTGCATCCAGGTGTTCTTCTTCCGCACCGGCCAGAACTGGGGTAACCGCGCCTATTTCCCCAAGGCCGATCCGGCGCTGGAAGGGTCGGAGGTGCTGGGCTCGTTCCTGGCGCAATTCTATGACGACAAGCCGACGCCACGGAACATTCTCCTGTCGCGGGGCGTCCAGGATCAGGACCTGCTGGCCGAGGCGCTGTCCACCCGCGCCGGCCGCAAAGTGTCGATCTCGGTGCCGCAGCGCGGCGAAAAGAAGGATCTGACCGACAACGCGCTGCAAAATGCCCGCGAGGCGCTCGGCCGGCGGCTGGCTGAAACCTCGACGCAAGGCCGGCTGCTTGCCGGTTTTGCCGAGACCTTCGGCTTGCCGAAGCCGCCCGTGCGCATCGAGGTCTACGACAATTCGCACATTATGGGCACCAACGCAGTCGGCGCCATGGTGGTCGCCGGCCCGGAAGGGTTCGTGAAGAACCAGTACCGGAAATTCAACATCCGCTCGACCGACATCACGCCCGGCGACGATTTCGGCATGATGCGCGAGGTGATGGAGCGGCGGTTTTCGCGGCTGCTGAAGGAGCATGGCGATGTCGCAGTGGCCGACGATGCGGCGGCAGGCGAGGCGGCCGACGACGTCGAGGACGACATTTCCGGCAGCTTCCCGGCCTGGCCCGACGTCATCCTGATCGACGGCGGCCAGGGCCAGATGAGTGCGGTGCGCAAGATCCTCGCCGATCTCGGCATCGAGGAGCGTGTCGTGGCGATCGGCATTGCCAAGGGGCAGGACCGCGATGCCGGCCGTGAGCGTTTCTTCGTCAGGGGCAGGGACTCGTTTTCGCTGCCGGTCCGCGATCCCGTGCTCTACTTTGTCCAGCGGCTGCGCGATGAGGTGCACCGTTTCGCCATCGGTTCGCACCGCGCGCGGCGCAAGAAGGAGCTGGTCAAGAGCCCGCTCGACGAGATCGCCGGCATCGGCCCCGGCCGCAAGCGCGCCCTCTTGCTGGCATTCGGCACCGCCAAGGCAGTCAGCCGCGCCGCAGTCGAGGATCTGGTCAAGGTCGACGGTATTTCCGAGCAGGTGGCGAAACTGGTTTACAATCATTTCCATGAGAGCTGAGTGGCGTTGGGCATGCTCGGCTCGATCTCGAATGGCGGCTTCTGTTTCCGTTCCAAGGGTGGCCCGCTCGAATCACGGTAATCGCGCGCTATTTTCGTCTGGCCAATCGAATCTCGGCTGTTGACCCCCTACATCCGCTTCTGATTTGAGTACGCAGGCAGAAAGAGTCCCTGAGATATGGCCAAGCGCGCGTTCAACCTGCCCAACATGCTCACCTACGCCCGCATCATCGCGGTGCCGCTGGTGGTGCTGTGCTTTTTTCTCGAAGGGCATCTGAAATCGAGCGACTTCGCCCGCTGGTCGGCGCTGATCATCTTTCTGCTGGCCTCGATCACCGATTATCTCGACGGCTATCTGGCGCGCGCCTGGCAGCAGACTTCCAACATCGGCAAGATGCTCGATCCGATAGCCGACAAATTGCTGGTCGCCACCTGCCTGCTGCTGCTCGCCGCAGACACCGATCGCCACGCCGGCATTGCCGGCTGGTCGCTGTGGGCGGCAATCATCATCCTGTGCCGCGAGATCCTGGTTTCGGGCCTGCGCGAATATCTGGCGGCGCTGAAGGTTTCGGTACCGGTGACGCAGCTGGCCAAATGGAAGACCGCCATCCAGATGGTCGCCATCGCCTTCCTGCTTGCCGGACCTGCCGGCGACAAGATCTTCCCGCTCACCACGCAGACCGGGCTGGTGCTGCTGTGGATCGCCGCACTGGTCACGCTTTACACCGGCTACGACTATTTCCGCGCCGGCCTCAAGCACATCATGGACGAGTGAGATGCGGCTCATCTATTTCGCCTGGGTGCGCGAACGGATCGGCAAGCCGGAAGAGGACGTCGATCTGCCCGTCGGCATTGAGACGGTGGCCGACCTTTTGCGCTGGCTGAAATCGCGCGGCGAGGAGTATGAGCACGCGCTGCAATATCCCGACGTGATCCGCGTCGCCATCAACCAGGAACATGTCGAGCATCGGGAAAAGATAGCCGGCGCGCGCGAGATCGCGCTGTTTCCGCCGATGACCGGGGGCTGACACCATGGCGATCGCGCCAATGGTGCGCATCCAGCGCGAGGATTTCGACGTTGCCGCCGAGATCGCGAAACTGACCGAGGGTCGCGCGGACATCGGCGCCGTGGTGTCTTTCCAGGGCCTGTGCCGCGACGAGCACGGCCGATTGTCGGCACTTGAGCTCGAACACTACCCTGGCATGGCCGAGGCCGAAATCGCCCGTATCGCCGCCGAGGCGGTTCAGCGCTGGCCGCTGCAAGGGCTGACCGTAATCCATCGCCACGGCAAAATAACACCGGGCGAAAACATCGTGCTGGTGGTGGCGGCGTCCGCGCACCGGCAAGCGGCGTTCGAAGCGGCGAATTTCCTGATGGATTTCCTGAAATCGCGCGCCCCCTTCTGGAAGAAGGAACACCGCGCGGACGGCACCGACGGCGGCTGGGTTGAGGCTAAGGACGCCGATGACCAGGCTGCGGCACGCTGGAAGGCGCGGTCTGAATAATCTCTGCGTAGCCATGTAACGACCGCAATCCCTTGGCCAAATCGCCTTCGGCAAAAGGGAGCAAGGGCATGTTGGACAGGATCGCCGAATTCTTCGTCTTCGGTTTCGTGCCGCTGGTCGTCGGCATGCTGGCCGTTCCCGAAATGTCTGTTGCCGCCGAGAGAACCCTGAAGGGCGAAGTGATGTATCGTGAGCGCATCGCGTTGCCGCCCAACGCTGTGCTGTCGGTTCAGCTGGCCGATGTGTCGCTGGCCGATGCGCCGGCCGCCATTGTCGGGGAACGCAAGGTGGCGCCGGCCGGCCAGGTGCCGATCAAGTTCGAGATCAGCTTCGACCCAACGGTGATCCGGGCCAACATGAGCTACGCGCTACAGGCGCGCATTACCGCCGACGACAAGCTGCTGTTCATCACCGACACACGCTATCAGGTCGATCCGCTGAGCGACGCGCCACAGACTATCGTGCTGAAGATGGTAGCGCCGAGCGACAAGCCGACCTCGGCCTCCCTGTTCGAACAGAGCTGGCTGGTCGAATATATCGACGGCATCGGTGTGATCCCTCAACCGAAAGCAACATTCAGGGTGAGCGAGGCCGGCAAGGCCGGCGGCAAAGGCCCGTGCAACACCTATTTCGCCACCGTCAGCGTTGATGGCCAGGCGATCGCCATTGGCGACATCGGTTCGACCCGCATGGCCTGTGCGCCTAAGGTGATGGCTGAGGAACAGGCGCTGTTCGACGCCCTGACCAAGGCGGCGTCCTACAAGATCGACGCCGGCAAGCTCACCATCGCCGACAAGGACGGCCGCGACATCCTGCGTTTCAACGCCGCCAGCTAGGACCGCGACAAAGGCACGAAGGCTTGCTACGGAACGGTCCTGCGCTGCCATGGTCTCCAGTCGCCACACAATCTCGCCGTCCTCGGAATAATCAGGGCGCGGCAAGCGTTTCCTTTACAGAGGGCGGGTGGCACAGGGATTTCCCGGCGCTTGACCCCACCCCGATGCAATCGGGATGGTTCCTTCATGCTCTGGCGAATGTCCCTTCGTCGAAGCGGCCAGACGGCTGCGGCCGGTTCCGGCCCAACAGGGAGTCCAGAAGATGAAAATGCATATGTTCATCCTTGCCGCCACGGGCATATCGCTGATGGCACTTAACGGCCTTGCCTGGGCGGATGATCATCTCGTCAACGCGCTTGACCATGGTCTCAGCCCCGACAGCCATGCGTTCACGATCAACAAGGCCGGCCATGGTGGCGACCTCGCGCCGGGGCAGGGCAGTCCGTTTGCCGGTGAGGACACCAGGACGCCGGCCACCGACACGGAAGCGGCGAATGATCATGCGAATGTGAAAGAGCGCCAGGCGAAATGACGTCAACCCGCCGCGAGTAGCGGCGGGAATTCTCGTTTGTCTGACATTCCGCGCCGCGGGTTGACCGCCCTGGGCAGCATCAGACCTGCGGTGGTGGCGGTACCGGCGTCAGGCCGAACCGGCGCATCAGGTCCATCAGCCTGGTGCGGTCGGGCGGGCCGCCGGCACTGAAGACGGCGAAGGCATCGCGAAAATAGTCCGGCCCGATGGCCACCGGCGTCACCACGCACAGCACCTTGGCGGTCTCGGCGGTGTCGTTGTCGAAGCGGTGGACCGCGCCGCGCGGAATGCACAGTGCTTGGCCGGGTCCGATATCGTGCCGTTGTCCGTCGACGGTCAGCATCAGCACGCCTTCGATCCCGTACATCGTCTCTTCATAGTAATCGTGGCTGTGTGCCGGGGCGGGCAGAGCGGCGGGACCATCGTCCACTTCACCGACCGTGGGCGCGCCGCCTACCAGAAGATGGCCGACATCCTGCTGGACGTCGAGCGGGAATGGGCCGAGGAGCTGGGCGAGAAGCGTTTCACCGAGTTGAAAACGCTGCTCGGCGACCTCTGGGACACGCCGCTCATTCGTTGAGGCTCAGACCGGCTTCGCCGGGCCGAACATCGCCCCATAGTGATAGGGCGGCACCTCGACCAGTTTGACAAGCTTCAGGCCGCCGGCTTCGGCATCCGCGATGGTTTGTTTCGGCGACAGCCTGAGTTCGGTTCGCGGGCCGCGCGGCTCGCCCAGCACTGTCGTCGTCTCGCGCGGCTGCTGGTGCCAGTTGACGATGGCAAAATGTCCGCCGGGGGCGAGCGCTTCGCGCACCGCACGTGCCAGCCGCGGCCGGTCCGGCACCCCGTGGAAGGCGTTGGCCATGAAGACGAAATCGATGGGCCGAGAGACCAGGCTCGCGAGCTCGTAGGCGTCGCCGGCGACGAATTCGCAATTGGTCGCGCCGGCGCCGGTCAGCCGGCGTTGCGCGGCCTCCAACTGGTCGGCATCGATGTCGATGGCGATGACATGGCGGGCGACGGTGGCGATCGGCAGCGTGAACCAGCCGTCGCCGCAGCACAGGTCGATCACCTCCATGCCTGGCTTCAGCCCGGTCGCAGCAAGCACGCCGGCGGGATCAGGCCACAGCGCCTCCCACCAGCCGCTCGACGGCATCTCGGTGCCCTGGAAGAAACCGGGGATGGTGCTGGCCATGGTCGGGTCGGATCCGGTGGTGCCTGGACCGACCTTAGCTGAGGCCGATCTTCGGGGGGAGTGCAGCGAGGTCCGACGCCAAAGAAAAAGGCCGACGAAACGCCGGCCTTTTGCATGAATTCCGTTCGCGTCGGCTCAGCCGACGATCTCGGTGTCGGAGAACCAGTACTTGATCTCTTCGGCGGCGGTTTCCGGCGCATCGGAGCCGTGCACCGAATTTTCGCCGATCGACAGCGCATGCACCTTGCGGATGGTGCCTTCGGCGGCGTTGGCCGGGTTGGTGGCGCCCATCACTTCGCGGTTCCGGGCGATGGCGTTTTCGCCTTCCAGCACCTGCACGATGGTCGGTGCCGACGACATGAACTCCACCAGTTCGCCGAAGAACGGGCGATCCTTGTGGACGGCGTAAAAGCCTTCGGCCTCGCGGCGGCTCATCCATACACGGCGCGATGCGATGACGCGCAGGCCGGCCTCTTCCAGCATCCTGGTGATGGCACCGGTGAGGTTGCGCCGCGTCGCGTCCGGCTTGATCATGGAAAAGGTGCGTTCGATCGCCATTGGTCGTCCTTGTGATGAAGAGAGGAATTGGGTGATGAAGAGTGAAATTGGGAGTGGCGGGCTCTATACAAGCCGCCCGGTCCATTGCCAAGGGGAGGCGCCAACGATGCGCTTGGCAGCGCTGTTCGGTCGCGGCGAGACGTTGGACGGCTCTCCGGGTTGAGGTACTATCTCCGAAGGAGGTCGGTTGGCGGAAAATGAGCTGGCACGATCGCAGGCCTGGAGATATCAAGGCAATCTTGCTGATGCTTGCCGTCTTCGGCGGCCTGGTCGCTGCGATGCTGCTCGTGCTCGGCAAGAACACGAACTTCGGCTTCGGTCCGGAATGGCAATGTACCCCGATTGCGAAGGGCGACCCGATCTGTGTCAAGCTCATCCCTGGGGATGAAGCGAAGTGACCGCCATTACCGCCTGATCACCACCGGCGGCCGCCGCTGCTCCCAGCCCTCACGTTCCAGCGTCGGCACATCATGCTCCCCGCTGGGATAGCCGAGGCAGAAATAGCCGATCAGCGTCCATTCGGGCGGCGTGTCGAGGATTGCGGCCATCTCGGCCGCATCGAGGATCGACACCCAGCCCATGCCGATGCCCTCCGCCCGCGCCGCCAGCCACAGCGTATGCACCGCCATGACGGCCGAGTAGTCGATGGTCGCCGGCATGGTCATGCGGCCGAGCCCGTGGCCCTGTTCCGTCGTGCGGTCGGCGAAAACCGCGAACTGGCAGGGTGCTTCATTGAGGCCGGCAAGCTTCAGTCGGGCATAGAGCGCTGCGCGCTCGCCCGAAAAGCAGGACAGCGCCTCGGCATTGCAGCGCTCGAAAGAGTCTTTCACGGCTGCGCGCCGTTCGGCGCTCTCGACCACCACGAAGCGCCACGGCTGGCTGAGCCCGACGGACGGAGCGATGCTGGCAAGCTCCAGCAGCCGCTCGAGCGTCCCTTCGGGCAAAGCCGTCCGCTCGAAGCGCCGCACATCCCTGCGCCAGCGCAGCAGCGTGACAAGCCCGGCGCGAAAATCGTCGGTGAAATCGGGGGGTGGTGGCATGGCGATTGGGAGGCTTTTGTTGGGAATAGGCAGTAGGCATACAGCGCGGAGACCTTATTGCCTACTGCCTATTCCCTGATCGCTAGGCGGCTGCCGCCTCCACCGTGCGGCCGAGGCTGCCATGAAGGTCGAGGCAGCGTTCGAACCATTGCGCAACGATGTCGCTGTCGTCGAGCAAGCGGTAGGGCGAGGTGATGCGTGCCCATTGCAGCGCGCCAAAGACGATATAGTCGGCAAAGAGCGGCGAGGCGCCGCCGACAAACGGCTGATAGCCGAGCATCGAACGCAGCGGTTCCAGCGCGGCATGGAAACCTGCGAGCCCGGCATCGCGGCCGGCCGTCACCGCTTCCAGCGGCTTGCCGAAACGCTGCTCGCGGCTGGCGCGGAAATAGGCGGCGTTCTCGTCGTCCTGCATGGCGTGGATGTCGAGCAGCGCAGCCGTGGTGACATAAAGATGGATGGTGAGCTGCGACCAGCGCTCGATGAAACGCGCCATCGCCTTGCCACCGTCGCCGGCAAACAGCGTCGGCCGCTCGGGATAGGTCTCGTCCAGGTAAAGCGCGATGGCGAAGGAATCGGCCACCACACGATCGCCGTCGCGGATCCCCGGCACGGTCTTCGAGATGCCGCCTTCGACCCTGGGTACGTCGAGGAAGCGCGTCGGCAGGCTGGATCTGTCCAGCCCTTTATGCGCAAGCGCCATGGCAGTCTTCCAGCAATGGGGGCTGAACGGACGGGTCGTGTCGCGCCCGACGAGTTCATAGAACAGAATGGTCATTGGCGGCTGCGTCCTCGCGGTCTAATTAGGCGCCTGCGGTTGAAGCGGAACTCGTCGGCGGGAAGAAAAGATGAAACAGCATTTCATGATGTTTGCGGCCTACAATCAATGGGCCAATGGCCGCATCTACGGTGCCGTCGCCGAACTTGACGAAGAAGAGTTCAACCGCGACGTCGGCGCGTTTTTCGGCTCGATGATGGGCACCCTCAACCATCTGCTTGCCGCCGACCGCATCTGGATGAAACGCTTCACCGGCGAGGGCGATGCACCGGCAAAGCTTGACGCCATCCTGCACCGCGCGTTGCCTGGCCTGAAGTTGGCGCGCGAGGCCGAGGACAGGCGGATCGTCGACTGGGTCGGGACCTTGAGCGAAAAGGCCCTGTCCGGCCGCTTCTCCTACATGACCGTTTCCGACATGCGCACCGTCTCGCAGCGGCTGGCGCCGGCACTGGGCCACGTCTTCAACCACCAGACCCATCACCGCGGTCAGGCGCACGCCATTCTGACCATTCTCGGGCGGCCTTCGGTGCCGCTCGACCTGGCGTTTTTTCAGCGCACCGACGAAGGCCGCGCCTACGCCTGACGACAGGTGCTCGCGGCAGTCGCCGGCTTGGCGACGGGTGTGCCTTGCGCGCGCCCGAGAAAACGGCTTGCGCTTTATGGCCGCTCCGCAAGCGGCGTGGCCGGTGACGACATCCCCATAGTGCCCGTTTTCGCGCCACGCTGGAGCTTCCGTCATTGACGATTCCGGGTCGCTCGTAGCCGCTTGTGGGGAAGAGAAGTTCGCAACACCGGTTTTAGCGTGGATCTTTTGTTGGCCGATTCGATAAAATTTAAATCTTTAAGAAGAATCATATTTCTTTTTAGAACAGCAGTACAACAGTTGCAAACTACGATGAAACAAGTTGGAAAAAATTAAGAAACTTTGAAAACTCCTGGCGCGTATTTAAGTCGCACAAACAAAAACGCGGGATCGATACCGGATTGTTGCAGTGCAATAAATAGAAGTGTCACAAAGGAGAGTGTTATGACTAGTATTATAAAGAAACTCGCCAGAACACTTGCAGGCGGCGTGATTATCGTTATTTTTGCCATTCCCGCAAACGCCCAAAATGTTGGCATTGGTGGCATCGGCAGCGCTTCCGTTGGCAATAGCGGAGCCAGCGCGAATGTGGGCGGCGCCAACGGGGCCAACGGAAGTGTGTCGTTTGGTGGTAACAGCACCAGTGCCAACGCTTCGATCGGCGGCGCTGGTGGCGCAGGTGCGAACGCCACCATTGGCGGTGGCGGTGCCACGGCATCCATCGGCACAAACGGCACCACTGCCAACGTATCGATTGGTACCAACAACGGCGTCAATGTCGGAGTCGGCGTTGGAACGCCTGGCACTCCGGGGACCTCCGGCACTCGGGGTATCCCCGGCGTCGTCGCCGACATGTCGAGCAGCCAGATCGCACGCATGAAGAAGCGCTGCGTCGATGTGCTCAGCAGCGAGGGCACCTACGACAGCGATCTACGGCAGCTCTGCCTGCTGATCTCCCGTCGCTGAGACGGGTTTCGCGGGAGTGTCGAAACCAGCCGTGAGGCTTTACGGCACTCTCCTACCGCATGCCCCGAGGGACATGTGCTGACGAGAAGCCTCCGGCCAGTCGGAAAGCCCGCTACGCAAGTGGCGGGCTTTTTGTGACCGCCGGCATCTTCACGGCGACCGGCCGTGCTTTCTACGGGCTGTTAACCACATTACAATTGAAGGCAAGGTTTTAGGGTTTCATTTGTGTTCCCACTGCAAAATGGCGGACACGGTGGGAGAATGGAATGCGGATCGATCTGTCGCCCACGAGCTGGGGCAGGGTCATAGCGGTTACAGTTGTCGGCACAGCGATCTGTATCGCGGCTGCCTTCTTTGTCGATTCCTACAATTTTCCGTCGCTGTCGCCTGAAGCGCTGCGCTGGGCGCAACTCACCGACCTTTTGCTGCCGCTCGTGCTGGGTGGATCGTTCTTCTCTTTCCTGATGTACAAGATGCGCCAGCTGGCAATTGCCCAGAAGAACTTGGCCATCGTCGCGGCGACCGACAGCCTGACGGCGGTGTTCAACCGCGGCGCGTTTTCGATGCTGGTCGAAGCCTATCTCGAACAGGCCCGCAGCCAGGCCGTCGTCGATGCCGGCGCGCTGCTGATCGTCGACGCCGATCATTTCAAGACCATCAACGACCGTCTCGGCCATGATTGCGGCGATCAGGCGCTCAAGCTGATTGCCGCGACGATCAAGGCTCAGCTGCGCGGCGCCGATATCGTCGGGCGCATCGGCGGCGAGGAATTCGCCATCTTCCTGCCTGGCGCCGACCCGTCGCAGTCGTGGCTGGTCGCAGAAGGGATCAGGCGCAGAATCCGTGAGGTCGAGTTCGCCCCAGACGGCCGGCCTTGTCCGCTCTCGGTGAGCATCGGCGGCGTCGCCTTCAGCGGACCCACCACCTATGCCGACATGTTCCTGACAGCCGACCGGCACCTCTACAAGGCCAAGTCGAACGGGCGCGACCAGGTCAGTTTCGAGACAACCGGGCCGCGCGGCCTGCTGGCAGGGGATACGACGCTCCACTGAGCGGCGTGCCTGTCTGCGTGCGCGGTGCTACAGGAACACCGGAGCGGGGAGGAACTATCTACCTCCTGGCCATCGCGCAAAGAATGCGCTGAAACAGACTTGCATAGTCGGACAAACTAATTGCGTGACACCCTAAATTGCGAGGACCCGGCTTACAAAGCCACGTGTGAATTCCAAAGATACCAGTTTCGCAACCAAATGACTGCCGAGGAAAGGCCGTATCGCGCGCATGATCAGCCATCGCCTGATCCTCATTGTAGGCGTGATCCTGTCGATCAGCGCAAGTGCTGGCGTCATCAGTTCCGAGCTTCCGCACCGACCTGCAATCCGGTAGGTGCCAGCCGCACTTCGAAAGAAACGCGGCGTTATCAAGTCTCTGGCGTAGTAGCGTCGCAAGGAAACGTCGTCTGGAAATGTCTCCAGAAGCTTGTCTGCGTAGATTAGAGCCGACCTTGCCATTCTTGCGCTGTATGACGCGGACTCACCATGAATGCGCCACGCCGACAAGGCCTCTCTCAGAAACCTGTTGGTGTAGCCCGCCCTGAACAGGCGCAGGAAAAGATCGTCGTCCTCGTAACCGGAAAGCCGCTCGTCAAATCCACCTACCGCCTCGAATGCTTCGCGAGAGATCAGGGAGGCAGATGGGAGAACGTACATGTTCTGGGACAAACAGTTGTAGATGGTCCGTTTCGGATGTTCTGAACCAAGTCGCTTGAGCATCTGCCGAACCACGAGATTTCCATCCCGATCGTATTCGTCGAGGTCACTGTAGACCCATCCGAATGGACCTATCTGAGGTTCAGGCCTTGCCGCAGCTTCCAGAGTCTCCAGATGTTTTGGGTACCACCAGTCGTCTTGATCAAGAAAAGCGATCAGGTCGCTCCTGGAGTTGCGGACGCCCATGTTGCGGGCCGACGATTGGCCGCCGTTCTGTTTTGTCAGGATACAAACCCGATTGTCGCCCTTGGCTATGTCACGTGCGACTTCGGCACCATCGTCGGTGGAGCCATCGTCGACAATGATCACCTCGTCTGGCGGACGGGTCTGCTCGAGAACACTTTTCAGTGACGCTCCAATGAAATCCCGGCCATTATAGAGCGGTATGCAGGCAACTATCGATCGTTCCATCAAATTAAACCTTCATTCCGGTCCGTGGTTCAAAATACATCAAGCATTGAGTCTTTCATATTGAGGAAGTAAATTTTTGAGTGAGGATCGAAGGTTTATAACGTCCGGAACAAGGTTCGACGGTACTTCCACCATGAGATCCTTATTCTCCAATGCGTCAAGAACCGAGAGGGCTCGACGGTTCTGGCCTGCATATTTTAGCGAAAGCGCTTCGTGGTACTTCGCCCGCCAGATCAAATCGGCTTCGACGCCCGCTACCGAGGATTCGATTGAGAGCTTCTTCCGGCACAGCAGATGTGCCGCATGGAGATGCTCGGCCGCGTTCAGATAGTCGCCCTTGTGGATGAGCAGCAGCATTCCGCGATAGTAGGTCGAAGCCGCTATGCAAAGCGGCCACCGGTCGGCAAACTCGGCCAAGGTATTTATGTCATCCAGTTTGGGCCGGGCATCCGCAAGAATTGAGGCGAAGTTCTCTTCGGCCAGTTCGTACCTGCCGTGGTCGATGGCTCCACGAAAAAGGCGATAGCGCAAGCCGATTGCCAACGAGGAACCAGGGATGGCGCGGGCAAGCGCATTCTCGAGATACGCTAGAACTTTACTCTCCCAATTTTCGGCGGGTTGGAATTTGATCGGTTTGCGCGATGCATAGAACAAGGTGCTGTCTGAGCTTTTGTCGACGGACACGAATGGCAATCCCGCTTCATCGAACAGCCGTATCAGCGCTTCAGCGCTGAAGAGGATCGTGTGAGCTCCAGGAGACAGCAGCGCCAAAAGGGTGCTTCGTTCGGTGGCAGGATTGATCCGCTCGGGGTTGGGCGTGGTCAGGACGATTATGCCGTCCTCGGCCAAATACGACGTCAGGATTGTCAGAAAGCCGGCCGCATCGTGAATGTGCTCGATCACCTCCGAGCAATGCACCACATCATACAGATATTGGGGATTGGCGTTTAGCGGCGCAAAATCGCGGAGGATATCGAGGCCGAGTTGATCTCGCCCCGCGCGACCATACTGGGAAGGCTCGAAGCCCTTGGCCTCCCAGCCGGCAATGGTGCGCACGGCATCCAGGGCAAAGCCGAAACCGCAGCCGATATCGACGATCCGGCCGGCGCGACCTTCTGGAACAACCCTCAGGATGTTCCGCGCGACAGTGTCGATCGAGGCGTTCATTTCGACGTAGTTGCGGATACCCAGCGGGTTAGTGTGTTCCGTATAGTCGATTGACGGAAATGGGTGATAAATCAGCGACGCACATTGATCGCATCGGTAAAGCGACATCGTTCCGGCGCTAAGAACTTTCGCCTTGGCATTGGCGCCACCGCACGCTGGACAAACGAATTCCGCCGGGGCCGGCGGGCAGTCGAAGTTTATGAATTTCTTCTCTGGCATCGTTGTGCTCAGTGCTTCGGATAGGCTTTGCTGTGTTCCATGGATTTGCTGCGCTGGAGGGGCCAGGAAACCGCACCATCCGGAAGATCGAAAGTCTTGCGCGCCAGGACATAGGACGCCGCCATGCCATCATGGAGCGCAAATTCGAGCATGGGACCTTTCCGGAAGGTCGGGTGCACATACATTTTCACCGGCGTCGTCATTCCGACTTCGAGGATCTCGAAGCCCATCTCGGGCGCGAACAGGATTTTCAAGCCTTCGCTCGAAATCCGCCAGAAATCATTGGGCATTTCATGGATTGGAAAGGCTTGCGGCACCGAGTGCAGGGTCAAGCCTCCTACCTTCAGCACCTTGTTTATCTGCGCCGCCAGCAGCCACGGACAACTAAGATGCTCCATCACCGCATAAGAGAATATTCCGTCTACTGAACCGGGTTCGAAATGTTCGCTCAGGAAATGTGCGTCCGCCACAACGTCGACGCCCGGCGCTTCATGAATGTCGACACCGATGAATGTGCACTCGGGCTCGAACCGGCGTGCCTGTAGCGAAGACGACGGTCCCACGACACGCGCCCCGATTTCCACAACGACACCGCCGGTCCTCTTCATCTCTTCGACAAAACGCTGGTGCGCGAGCTCCGGCTCGGGAAGGGCAGTATTGACAGGATGATTGGCCGAAAGTGCGGAGATTTCGAATTCCGCTGAGCCATCAAGCGTCTCGATTTCCAAAACCACCGGCCGGAACGGACTGCAGGCCAGATAGGCGGAGAAGCCGCAATTCATTGAGTTTAGCGATGGGAAGAAGGGCGCCAGATCGGATCGGTCGTGGAAGTCCAAAACCTCTACCTGAAAATCCCCGCTCCTCAACCGCATCGCAGTGATGGGGAGTTCCCAAGCATGAGCCCAGCCTTTCACGAACACGCCATATGTATCGCACCAGAGATTGTCGATCATATGGACAAATTTTCCGGCAAGCGGCGCTTCGGGAGGCGGTACTGCGGACGGTGCTTCGGGAGGCACCGCGGAAGGCAGTGAGTTGGATATGTCCAGGGCAGGTTGTTTTCGAAGAGCAAAAAGCTGTTGAAAGCCGAGCCGGCGGACTACCGTGACCAGAGAGCCAAGATTGTTTCTATTCCAAAAGTTGCCCAGTCGAGACGTCAATATTCCTTGTGTATTCTGCAAGGTCCCACCCATGCCTACGCTGATATACTTATGGATTTGCGCTTAATAGCGTGTCCAGCGCACAGGTCGCTTGGCCGCCTCCCCGATTCACAAAGGCACGTTAACTCCCAAAGCTTGATCACACAATACGTATTGGAGAGTTATGTACATCATGAATCAACATACTTGGAATGAGAGTTTTAGATAAGCTAAAATCGAAGATGGTGTACAATTTCTGGTTGCGATCATCGACAAATATATTTGTTTTTTGGTTGCTCTTAAAACTATCGCCTCTGAGATCAACTCCGTATTCGATGCGATATTAAAGAAATGGAGCAAGAAAAATCGCTATACGGATCGAATCTCGATTTTCGAAAAATTGGGTGATCGGTAGCGGCAAGCCACCGTCAACTATCCGTTCATCCCTTGGCCATTAATCTCTGCGAACCAATCTTCGGCTACAACGAGGGCAGGGGTGTCCGATCTCGTAGACCTCAAGGCGGTGCTGGTCATCGCGCTCATCTTCATTCCGCTGGAGAGGCTGTTGCCGCTGCATGCCGAGCAATCGCCGGCGCGCCGGCATTGGTTGAACGACGTCGTCTACCTCTTGTTCAACGGCATCATCATCAAGATCGGCCTGCTCGCCGTGATCGGCACAGCGATGCTGGTGCTCCACCGGTTTGTTCCGGCCGGACTTGCGCAGGCGGTGCAGTCGCAACCGGTCTGGCTGCAGGCGATCGAGGTTCTCGTGCTGGCCGATACCGGCTTCTACCTGGCGCATCGCGCCTTTCACGCCATCCCGTTCCTGTGGCGCTTCCATTCGATCCACCACAGCATCGAGGAGATGGATTGGCTGGCCGCGCACCGCGTCCATCCTGTCGACCAGATCCTGACCAAATCGGCCTCGTTCCTGCCGGTCTTCGCGTTGGGCTTCTCGACCACCGCCATACTGATCTTCACACTGGTCTATCAGTGGCAGTCGCTGTTCGTCCATTCGAACACGCGCATCAGGGTCGGACCGTTGAAATGGCTTCTGGCGTCACCGCAGTTTCATCACTGGCATCATGCCAATGAGCGTGAAGCCTGGGACAAGAATTTCGCTGGGCAACTGCCTTTGCTCGACATGCTGGGAGGGACCTTGTTCATGCCCGACAGGATGCCGCAGAAATACGGCACCGGTGACCCGGTCCCGCCGCTCTATCATCAGCAGCTTGCCTATCCGTTTGTCGGCAGCACCGAACGGCTCGCGCAGCCGGCGAGCCTGGCCGAAGCCTCCCCGACGACGGCCGGCAAGTCCGATTGATCTTTTCGCTGGTCAGGCTTGGTCCAGCCACGCTCAGGCGGCGTAGCCGCCATAGCCGCGCGCGACCGGCTTGACCGAGATGATCGGCTGGACCGCGGGCCAGAGGATGCCCGCCGTGACCGCAAAGGTGATCAAGGCATCGCGCGCGGCTTCAGTCGAGATTTCGCCGGCGCGTGCCGCCTCGCAGGCCTTTACCGCGGCGCCATAGCTCAGGCGCCGGCGCGACGGCGGAAATTCGGTCAGGAAATCGTGCATTTCGAACAGCGAAGCGAGCATGCGTTTGTGGCCGGCGCCAACGGTGACGGCAACCGGGGTGAAGAACATTGCGTGGTGCATTCTGGCCTCTCTGGATGGGCGAAAGAGCGACGGTCGCCGCTCTCCGATCGCGGGTGGGACGCCGAGAAACGCGGCTGGCGGCCCGAGGTTCCATGACAGCGAATTTTGCTTTCGACGCCGTTCCCTGGGTGGCGCCGGCCACCGGCGGCTATTTCCACATGCCGCGCATGCGGGCGCCGAGGTCGACCCGGACTTCAGGTCTGTGGCGAGGATCGTCCTTTACGTGGATGCTCGCCCACGAGGTCTGCTCGAAGGCGCCGAGGATCGAGGCCGGGATGAAGCGGCTGCGCGAGGCATAAACGTTGCGGTCGCCGCGCGCCGGCTGGTTGTGCGGATAAAAGCGCTGCGGCGTCACCAGGTGCAGGCCGTCCTTGGCGCGCGTCATCGCGACGTAAAGCAGCCGGCGTTCTTCCTCGATATCTTCCTTGGTGCCGACCCCGAGATCGGCCGGGATGCAGCCATCGACGGTGTTGAGCACGATGACATTCTTCCACTCCTGGCCCTTGGCCGAATGGATGGTCGACAGGATCAGATAGTCCTCGTCGCGATGCGGCGGCCCGGCCTGGTCGCTGGTCGCATCCGGCGGATCCAGCGTCAGTTCGGTCAGGAAGCGCTCGCGCGAGGCGTAGCCCGAGGCGATCTGCTCGAGCTGCATGATGTCAGCTCGCCGCGTCGTGGCGTCTTCGTGCATGCGTTCCAGATGCGGCTCGTACCACAGCCTGACCTGTTCGAGATCTGCCGGCCATTTGCCTGGCCTGGCGCGCAGGCCGGAAAACAGGGAAACGAAAGCCGGCCAGTCCTCCGCCGCGCGTTGCGGCGGCCTGTAGCGGGCCAGCCCCATCGCTTCGTCGAGCGACGTCGCCATGGCCTCGACGACGGCGCCGGCCGCCGAAGGGCCGATGCCGGGCAGAAGCTGCAGCACGCGAAAGCCGGCGACGCGGTCGCGGGGGTTCTCGGCAAAGCGCAGCACCGCCAGCACATCCTTGACATGGGCGGCGTCGAGGAATTTCAGCCCGCCGAACTTGACGAACGGGATGTTGCGGCGCGTCAGCTCGATCTCCAGCGGCCCGCTGTGATGCGAGGTGCGAAACAGCACCGCTTGCGACTTCAGCACCGTTCCGGCCTCGCGCTCGGCAAGGATGGCCTGGCAGACGTAATTCGCCTGTTCGGCCTCGTCGCGCACGCTGACCAGTTTCGGCTTTTGCGAGGATTTGCGCTCCGACCACAGGTTCTTGGTGAAGCGCTCCGACGCCTCGGAAATCACCGCATTGGCTGCGGCCAAAATGGTCTCGGTCGAGCGGTAATTGCGTTCCAGCATGATGACATCGGCGGCGCGCGCGAATTGCTGGGGGAAATCGAGGATGTTGCGCACTTCGGCGGCGCGGAACGAATAGATCGACTGCGCGTCGTCGCCGACCACCGTCAGTCCGGCGCCGTCCGGCTTCAGCGCCGAAAGGATCGAGGCCTGCAGCCTGTTGGTGTCCTGGTATTCGTCGACCAGCACATGGTCGAAACGGGAGGAAAGATGCGCGGCGATTTCAGGCTCGGCGGCCATCTGCGCCCAGTAGAGCAGGAGGTCGTCGTAATCGAGCACGTTCTGTGCCTGCTTGGCCTCGACGTAGCCGGCAAACAGCGCCTTCAGTTGTTCCGCCCAGCCGGCGCACCAGGGAAAGGCCGCGCCCAGCACCTCGCCGAGTGGCGCCTGCGCGTTAACAGTGCGCGAATAGATCGCCAGGCACGTGCCCTTGGTCGGAAACCGGCTTTCGGTCTTCGAAAAGCCGAGCTCATGCCGGGCAAGATTCATCAGGTCGGCGGAATCCTCGCGGTCGTGGATGGTAAAGGCCGGATCGAGGCCGATCGTCAGCGCATAGTCGCGCAAGAGCCTCGCGCCGATGCCATGAAACGTGCCCGCCCAGGCGAGCGCGTCGGCGATGACGGACGCATCGCGGCCCAGCACCTCGGCGGCAATGCGTTCCACCCGCCTGGCCATTTCTGTGGCGGCGCGGCGCGAGAACGTCATGAGCAGGATGCGTCTCGGATCGGCGCCCTTGACGATCAGATGCGCAACCCGGTGGGCCAGTGTGTTGGTCTTGCCGGAGCCCGCACCCGCAATCACCAGCAGCGGCCCGGCGACCTGGCCGTCACCATGCTCGACGGCCAGCCGCTGCTCGGCATTGAGCTTCGCGAGATAGGCGGGCTGCAGGGTCGAATCATTGATGGCGATGGTCATCGCCCATCAAGCATCGTTTCCGCTTTGTTCGCAACCGGACTTGAGAAGCGTCACGGTAGGGCAGGAGATAAGATCGTTAGAGAGAGGGATCTCATTTACGGTCGTCCTCGTCGAAGCGGCGCATGGGCGCCTCTACACGGAAACCGATTGCTGGCCCGTAAGCCATCCGAACGGCAGACGCGTATGTTTCTGCTGCGCGGCACAAAAATCGACCTAGACCAAGCTTCGGCCTCGTCGGCAGGTCGTTGGAGAAGACTTCGCTTGCGTTTCCCAAATCCTCGTTGACGGTGGTCATTGGAGTTCCCCTTGGATGTTGTTTAGTCGAGGGAGGCAACATCGAAATCGGGGCGTGAGCCGGCTGTGAAAAGTCTCGTGAAGATTGTGAAAAAAGCAGAAATTCAGAGTAAATCGCGATGAGCTTGGCGCGGCTCGATCTGCTGGGTGGGTTTCGCGTGACATCCCCGGAGGGGGAAATCCTCGAGGTGCCTGCCAAGAAGAACAGAGCACTTGTGGGCATCCTCGCGGTAGCGCCGAAGCAGGAGGTGACGCGTCACAAGCTGGCTGCTTTTCTATGGGGCGACCGAGGTGAGGAGCAGGCAAGGAACAGCCTGCGGCAGGCCCTGACCGCTATTCGCAAGGACTTTGCCGCACTGGGAGCTGACGCCCTGGTCCTGATCGGAGACCGCGTCGCGCTCAATCCAAAATTCGTCACGATCGACGTAGCGGAATTCATCGCAGCATCCGCGAGCAACGATGTAGCCGAGCTGCGGCAGGCAGCCGTCCTCTATGCTGGACCCTTTCTTGACGGCCTCAGCACAGCCGACAACGCTTTCGAGAACTGGCTGCGCGAGGCCCGTGCCGACCTGTCCATCCGCGCAATCAAGGTATTCCAGTCGCTGGCAGCCTCGGTGACCGGTGCCGAGCGCGTCGCCATTGCCGAACGGCTGATAGCTCTCGATCCGCTGCGGGAGTCGTCGCATGTTGCGCTGATGCAGGCGCACATTGCCATGAACCAGACAGCCTTGGCCATCAAGCAGTACGAGGTGTGCAAGATGCTGCTGAAGCGTGAGTTGGGCGCGGAGCCGGCTGACGAACTTCAGCAATTGCGCCGGACCATCGACGAGATGTCGACCAAACCGACAACCAGCGGTCTGTCGGGCCAGAAGCCGGTCATCGCTGTTCTTTCGTTCGAAAATATGAGTGGCGATCCCGGTCAGGAGTACTTCAGCGACGGAATTACAGAAGACATCATCACCGAGCTTGGCCGCTTTGGCGACCTTTACGTCATAGCTCGCAATTCATCCTTCACGTTCAAACAAAAGACAATCGACGCCCCGACTGTCGCAAAGCAGTTATCCGCCGACTATTTGCTTGAGGGGAGTATCCGCCGTGCGGGCAACAGGGTCAGGATCTCGGCGCGGTTGATAGAGGCCAGGTCCGGCAATCAAATATGGGCCGATCGATTTGATCGGGAACTAACGGATATCTTTGAACTCCAGGACGAAATCGCGAGGAGTGTGGCCATCACCGTCGCCGGCACTGTCCGGACGTCGGGTGTGGAGAAAATACGGCGTCTCCCCATGACCCAGCTTGATGCCTATGAACTCTATCTTCAGGCGCGTGTTCGCATGGCGCGCTATGACACTGTGCTGGACGCTATGCCTTTTCTCGTCAGGGCGATTGAGCTCGACCCGAATGTCGCCATGGCTCATGCGATGATGTCGATCGTACTCACCAGCAAATGGTTGCTTGAAGGGGACGACGACACGCTCAAGTCTGCTCTCATCCACGGTCGCAGCGCTGTCAGACTTGGCCCGCAACAGGCGTGGAGCCATGTGTCGCTGGGTCACGCGCTGATCTTTATCGGGCAGCTTGACGAGGCGCTGCCCCATCTCGAACGGGCCGTGAGCCTCAATCCGAACGAGACCCGGTCGAGAGCGATACGGGGTTTGTGCCGCAACTATCTTGGCCAGTATGAGGAAGCTTTGGCCGATCTGGACGACTGCATCGCCCGTGACCCGCTCAACTACGATTGGTTCTGGGATCTGCGCGGACAGATTCTTATGGTGCTCGGACGGTATCCCGAAGCGATAACGTCCTACCGTAATCTCAACGCCTACGCATTTTGGGCATACGCGTTCGTCGCGGTCTGCCATTGGCGGATGGGCGACAAGCTGCTCGCAGCCAACGCCGCCAGACAATGTCTGACAGCGAGGCCTGGTGCGAACGTGAGCACTATCTTGATAGATCCGTACCGCGATCCAACAGTCCTTAATGATCTTCGAAGAGACCTCTTGGCAGTCGGCATACCGGACGGATGAAGTCCGAAATCTGTGGCGACGATGGCGCTGTGGCTATTTAGCCGCCTTGATGCACGGCGATGAGCTTTTGGCAGCCTGAGGCGGTAATGTGGTCGCCGT